>JAHIME010000089.1 GCA_018896595.1 Patescibacteria group bacterium | reverse complement strand
TGGGAGGAAGGTGGGAATGACGTCAAATCAGCATGGTCCTTACACCTTGGGCGACACACGTGCTACAATGGGGAATACAATGGGAAGCCAAACCGTAAGGTGGAGCAAATCCCTTAAAATTCTCCTCAGTTCGGATTGAGGTCTGCAACTCGACCTCATGAAGCTGGAATCGCTAGTAAACGCGAATCAGCCACGTCGCGTTGAATACGTTCTCGGGTCTTGTACTCACCGCCCGTCACGTCAAGAGAGTCGGTAACGCCCGAATCCCGCAGTATTGCGGGAGAAGGCGGGATCGATGATAGGGACGAAGTCGTAACAAGGCATCCGTAGCGGAAGCTGTGGATGGATCACCTCCTTTCTAGGGAGACATAAGGATTACGGATTTGATTTTCAAAATCAAATCTAAATATCCTTTAGGTCGGCTGAAAGCCGGATTTAAATTCGGTTTTCAAGATTAGCGCCTATTAGTAGTGAAATAAATAATAAATCAAGCAAATAGTGTTATGGGCCTATTTGTAAAAGAAAGACTGGCCTTAATTATTTGGAATCAGTCTTTTTATTTTTTCATTTTACTCGGGCAACTAGCTCAGCTGGTTAGAGCGCGTCTCTGATAAGGACGAGGTCGGAGGTTCGACTCCTCCGTTGCCCACCGAAATAACAATTTTATAATTTTATTGACGCGGGGTAGAGCAGTTGGCAGCTCGCCAGGCCCATAACCTGGAGGCCGTGGGTTCAAATCCCACCCCCGCAACAAAAAGCCGAGGTAGCTCAGTGGTAGAGCAAATGACTGAAAATCATTGTGTCGTGAGTCCGATTCTCACCCTCGGCACCATTTTTTAATTTTCCGGGGTGTGGCCTAGCTGGCTTAGGGCGTCTGGTTTGGGACCAGAAGATCCCGGGTTCAAATCCCGGCACCCCGACCAAACAAAATATAAGCGGGTATAGTATAATGGTATTATGTCAGGTTTCCAACCTGAAAACACGGGTTCGATTCCCGTTACCCGCTCCCTGCTTCGCCAATGCTCCGCAGGGCAAGCTAGTTGACATTAGAATGATAATAAGCTAATATTCTAAAAGAGTTAATTTATTAACGCACTAAATATTTAAATTATGCTAACAATAAGATTATCAAGAATAGGAAAAAAAAATCAGCCGCTTTACCGCCTAATAATCTCGGAAAAAACAAAGGATCCTTATGGCCGCGCGCTGGAAATTTTGGGCTCGTACAATCCATTTACAAAACAACTGCAGGCGAAAAACGATAAAATTAAATACTGGCTGAGCAAAGGAGCGCAAATGTCTCCTACGGTTAATAACCTTTTAATTGAAAAAAAGATTATTGAAGGAAAAAAAGTAACCGCTTCAAAGCCGGGGGAAAAGAAAAAAGCGGCTAAGCCAGGCAAAAAAGACGAAATAAAAGCGAAGGAGACAGAACCGGAACAAAGCATATTGACAAATTAAAAATTTATTGTATACTATAATAGAACCCTTTAACAATGGGGCAGTTAATAATTAAGAGCTCTTTCAAATCTGACTGGATGTAATAATTTAATAGTCAATTTGGAAGAAGAAGAAAAACTATGGAGCAAGCTGTCAAAGACAAAGAATTTTTAGAGTACATCGTTAAAGCCATTGTCAGCAACCCTGACAAAGTATCAGCGGAAAGAACAGTGGACGAAATGGGCGTTTTATTAACATTAAAAATCGACCCGTCCGACATGGGTTATGTTATCGGCCGAAGAGGCCAGACTGCCCAGGCTATCAGAACTTTATTAAAAATTATTGGAGCTAAAAATCAAGCTCGCATTAATTTAAAGATCTATGAGCCGGAAGGATCCCGAAGGCCAAGCAGAAGGAATGAAGACATTGACACTTCAAGCGTTGATGACTTAAAAATCTAAACAAAAAATAAATTAAATATTCGCAAAGCCACAGAAAATTCTGTGGCTTTGTGTTGCAGGGCCTGTCGCCAAATACCATTTTGGCTGCAATTTTCAAAATTCGGCTAAATTTTTTAAAAACCTTTTCTGCTTATATTCCATATAAACCTCAAAGTTTTTTAAAAAATTTATCTCGAATTTTGCCAATTTCGCTACAAAAGCGCATTTGGCGACAGGCCCAATTAAAATATGACTTTTCATATCGTCACAATCTTCCCCGATATATTTGACTCTTACTTTAACGAGAGCATTCTTAAGCGCGCGCAAGAAAACAAACTGATTAAAATTAAAATACATGATTTGCGCGACTGGACAGCCGATAAGCACAAAACAGTTGATGATACCCCTTATGGCGGAGGAGCCGGAATGGTAATGAAGGTTGAACCGATACACAATGCTGTATCAAGTATAAAGTATAATGTATTAATGGATAAAAAAAATTCCCATAATACTAAATACTTAATACATAATACTAAAACCATTCTTCTGTCTGCCAAAGGTAAAACATGGAATCAGCAGATGGCGAAAAAGTATTCAAAATTGGATGAAATAATTTTAATCTGCGGCAGATACGAAGGGGTGGATGAGCGGGTTAAAAAATTCGTTGACGAGGAAATTTCAATCGGAGATTATGTTTTAACCGGCGGAGAAATTCCGGCAATGGCGATTGTTGATTCAGTAACGCGCCTTTTGCCCGGCGTATTGGGCAACGCGGAAAGCGCCGAATATGAATCGCACGCCGTTCCCGGAGTTTTAGAATATCCGCAATACACGCGCCCGGAAATTTTTGAAGCAAACGAAAAAAAATTGCGAGTGCCCAAGGTTTTATTATCCGGCAACCATAAAGAAATAGAAAAATGGCGGGAAAAACACAGTAAAAAAATAATTGCCGCGTAGAACAATCATATTGTATTTTTAACTGTTTTATGCAAAAATAATAATATGATACCGAAATATGTAAAGCCATTTTTATGGTCATACAATACAAATAAATTAGATCTTAAAAAGAATAAAAAAAGGATAATCGCAAATATCCTTAATTTAGGATCTAAAAAAGCGACAAATTGGCTTTTTGAAAAATATTCAAAAAGGGAAATAAAAAACGCTATAGCTGATGCTTTGCCAAGCGAGTGGAATAAAAAATCATTAAATTATTGGTCAATATTATTTGGCATAAAGCCCGCGAAAACCAAAAGAATCAAATAAATATGTTTTATAATATTTTAAACAAAAAAAGATCGGCCATACTGCCGCTTTTAAAAGATTTTAAAAAAGATTTTTATTTAGCCGGCGACACGGCTTTGGCTTTGCAATTAGGCCACCGCGGCAGTATTGATTTTGATTTTTTTTCACCAAAAGATATTGACACTAAAAAACTTTACGATAAAATTAAAGAAACATTTAAAGGCGGCAAAATATTAAAAACGCATGAAGAAAAAAATACTTTATACGCTTTCATTAACGGCGTTAAATTAAGTTTTATCGCCTACGAATACAAACTAAACAGAAGATTGATTGAAGAAGAAAATATAAAACTTGCCTCCATGGAAGATATCGGCTGTATGAAGTTATCAGCGATAACAAGCCGGGCCAGCAATAAAGATTATATTGATTTATATTTTATTTTAAATATTATTTCTTTGGACAAATTATTAAAACTGTCTAATAAAATGATGCCTGAATTGGACACTAATTTAATCTTAAAAAGCCTGATTTATTTTGACGATATAGAAGTAGAGCCGATTATTTTTAAAAATAATAACCGGATTGATTTTAAGCAAGTTGAAAATTTTTTAATAGACAAAGTAAAAAAATACAGCAATAAATAATATAAATATATTTAATATTAGTAAAAAATTCGTCACGCAGGTTGACGATTTTTTTATTTTATGCTATTGTAAAATATCAAAGTCGGTCTTATATCCTTTTGCTTTTCATCGCGTAAATAAACATTACGCGGTAAAAGGCGAAAGGATAATAAGGTTCGACTTTGTCGGACCTTGAAAATTAAATAAAAGGGGGATGATATGAAAAATTGGAGCGAGAAAAAAATTTGGGCGGTTTACGGCATCTTAACATTTATCTTTTCTTTGTTATTGGCATTTACAATAAGTTTTATGGCCAGCAATTGGAAATTGGTATTTTTATTTTTTTTCTTTTGGGTTGTTATTGCCGGTTTCACTCTATATGCCGGCTGGGAACAAACACCTGAAAAAAGAATTTGGATGATTCAATTATTCGGAAGACATATGGCTGAATGGAAACCGGGGTTGCATTTCCGATTTCCTTTCTTTAACTGGATGCGAGTATATGCCAATGTTTATATGGGTGATCAGATTATGAAACTCTATATGGACGAATCGGTTAAAGAAGGTTACGGCGGCGGTAATGTTGATTTTAAGGATAGCTCTGCTCCGCTAATTGCTTTCGTGTATTTTCAAATAGTCGACGCGTTCAAAGCGACTTATAACGCAGAGGATATCTTTAAAATTATAGAAGAAAGAATGGATGGCACTATTAGAAGTTATCTTGCGTCATATACTATGGATGAAGCCAATAGGCTTAAGGTGCAATTTGACTTGGGTAGAATTTTAAATGAAGAAGTGGCAGACAAAAACGGAAATTTACCGGCGACCAAAAAAGACCCCCAGGAAACTGATGATTGGAAACAGATAATTAATGAATGGGGTGTTTACATTAAACGCATAACTATTTCCGACATAATTTTTCCACAAAGTGTGATTGAAACACGAGAAAAAATTATGAAGGCGGATAAAGAATTGGAAGCGGCTAAAATTGAGAAACAAACCGCGATCACTAAAGCAGAAGGCCTAAAAGAAGCAACTATTATAACCGCCCAAGGGAAAAGAGAAGCCCTAATATTGGAAGGTGAAGGTATACATGAACAAATCGGCAAAATAACTGCTGTGGACGGACTAGATGCAAATAAAGTAACTGATTATCTTGTCCAAATGAATAAATGGAACAAGGTAGGAGAAGGCAAAAGTTCCGTTATTATTGATAACGGTAGCGGTATTGCAGGTGTTGGCGCCCAATTTGCGGCGGGTATATCCACCTTTAAAAAGCCGGACAACACATAAGGAGAAAATATGTCTACAAAACCTTTAAGAGATTTGGAACTGGGTAGTGAACCGGAAAAAATCATAACTCAACAATCTGCCGAAAGCACAAAAAATGACGCGAAAGGTAAAAAGATGATAGTTATTATCGCTATCAATCTTTTAACCTTGGCGCTGATAACCATTTTTTCTTCGAAGTTTTTCGGAGAAAATGTTTTGCTTTCCAGGTGGTATTGGATTGCAATTTTTGCAATTACCATTATTGGTATTAGTGCATGGACAGAGGGAAATGTATCAACAAAAATTGCAAAAAAAATATCTATATATTTTTGTGCTTTCGCATTTTTAATGACAGCCATTACCGCAATCTGTCCCGGATTTAATGTTAAAGAGCTAAAAATGCAAGAGCAACAACAAACACCGCAACCGCCACCGCGCGACATCACATGGATGACCTTTAAAATAACTCCCGTAAAACAGGATTTTTTTAGAGTTTATACGGGAGATACCATCTACTATTTCGCCACAAAGGGTTTTTGGGTGGAATACGAGGGTGGCAATAAGTACTTTAATAATCCATCATATAATGGCCAGATGATGGAGTTTACAATAACTACGGCCAACGAAAGGGGGGAAATTGCAAGAGTATGGAGCGATGAAACGCTCCAACTCAAATATAGAGTAAAAAGTCGTAGATAAACCAATATCCACGACTTAAAGGGGCGAGTTACTACAAAATAACTCAACGCCCCTTTTTTATTTATTAAAATAATGCTAAAATTTAAATATAAGATCTGTGTTAATAACTTGTATTAATAATATGAAGAGAATAATATTATTTCTATCTTTTTTTTCGCTTTTAATCATCCTGACCTCAGCGGTGTCTGCTGCGACCCAGACTAATCCTCAACCAAGCGCTACGGCCGGCACAGTTTCCCTTAACAACCCTCTCCCTGACACTTCTCCCCAAATCCTTATCGGCCTCGTTATTAAGGCCGTATTGGGCATTGTCGGCTCTCTTGCCTTGGTGATGTTTATCTACGGCGGATTTTTGTGGATGACCAGCGCGGGAAACGCGGAACAAGTGCAAAAAGGCAAAAATGTTTTAATTTGGGCAACGCTTGGGCTGGCTGTTATTTTTTCCGCCTACGCGCTGGTAAACTTTGTCATTAAAGGAATTGGAGCATAAAACAAAGAACATAAAACAAGCAACGAAAAATAAAAAACATGCGCAAATCTCCGCATGTTTTTTGTTTCTTGTTCCATGTTCTATGTTCCATGTTCCATGAGCAGCGCCGCGCCAATCGCCCCGGCATGCTCGCCTAACTTGCCTTTTATTACTTTTATCTTTTTGGATTCAGTTGAATGAATATATTCACGCATAATTTTTTTTATTTTTGACAAAAACAAATCGCTTGATTCAATTACTCCGCCTCCGATGATAATTACTTCCGGATCAACTATATTAACAATATTAGCAAAAGCTATTCCTAAATTATAGCCGACTTCCTCAAACACTTTTTCCGCCAAAACATCGCCTCTGTACGCTTCGTCCGCCAAAGCGGCAGGATTATTTTGCGTAAGCTTATGGTAAGCCGCTTCAAGGCTAAGCCCTGTTTCCACGTCAATCACCATTTCGCCCGGCTCGCCGGCGCCGCCGTGGCTGCCTTGATAAATTTCACTATTAAACCACCAAGCGCCGCCGATGCCTGTGCCGATTATTATGCCGTAAGCATTATTATATTTCCGCCCCGCTCCTAATTTCATTTCCGCGCGCAAAAAGCAACTAACGTCATGATCCATACTCACCTGCATGCCTAATTTCTCCTCAAGTTGGCTGGCTAATTTTACTCCGTCAATTATATGCGCATTATTGCAAGTTAATATTTTTTTCTCTTTATAATCTATGGTGCCGGGGATTCCTAGTCCTATGCCTTTAATTTTAACTTTATCATTGCGAGCTTTATCAACTAATGGCTCAATCAAGGCGTTCAGCATAATCATAAAGTGCTCCAAAGTGTCTTTCGGAGTTGCTAATTTATAATCCATTATTATTTTCTCGCCGTCAAAAAGAATGGCCTTCATATTAGTCCCGCCTATGTCTATGCCGATGGTGTATTGTTTATCTGTTTTCGCCATAAAATAAATTTATAATAGTATAATTTAAAAATTGATTCATTGAAAATTGATTGAAAATTAGAAATTGAAAATTGAAAATTTTTTAAAACAACACTTTTGCTTCCTCCCACATTTCCGGCCTGCCTTCCGCCCGCTCCCAGTACCACCACTCTACTCCCCATAAATAAAATTCTTTAAATCCGGAAAGACGGGCAAACTCAATAATTTCCCTGAATTTTTCCAAATTCATAGTGCGATCACGCTCTTCTTTTGATAAATTCTGGTAAGGAACCGGTCCCCACGGCTCCGCCTGCAGTTCAATTACAACCCATTTATCAGGTTTGGCGAACCCCGCGTCTTTTGGACAGAATAGCTGCCGCAAAGGCGTCAAATTCAATATTGCCGGACAATCGTCCCAAAGGTTCGGGGTAAATAATCGGGTTATATTTTTCTTAAAGCGGAAAAATCCCGGGGCGATTGGATAATGGATATACATTTTCAAATGCCGCGAATAGGTGTCGCGGTACATTGTCGTGCCGAAAATATCGGCGCGCCTTGCCGCGGGAATCCAAACAGACAACTCGCCTGAATCAGTAACCACAATCGGCCGGACATCCAAGCTTCTTGTTAAAGCGATCTCTTTGTCCAAAAATTCACCGTCTACTTCGGGGCAATCGCCAAAATGAGCTAAAAAAGGCTCATTTTCCACCTGCCAAGCCGCGATGCTCTTATTTTCTTTATAACGGCTAACAACTTTCTCAATATAACTTAATATTTTAGCTTCTCTTTCTTCTTTAGTCAACCCTTTGGCCCAGCCGGGAAAATGGCATTCGGGCCAGCGGGGCAAGCGCCCGCCAACAGCCAAAATTATTTCCGCTCCGCGCTCTTCCGCTTCGGCGATCTGCCAGTCCAAATCATCCCAAAAATATTCATTGCCGTTTTTTTCAACTTCATCCCAATAAGCCGGCAGCCGTATTTTTTTAACCCCCAATTCGTCCAATGCCGCCAGATAAACTTTGCGCCAGTCCAGACCCAAGCTTTCAGCCTGCTTTTTGGAAAAAGTTATGCCGTATTCCAGCTCGTTATTGCCATAAATATGGCCACGGCTTAATAAAAATATTAAAAATAAAAAAATAATTAAAATAAAAAATATTCTTTTTATTCTCCTCGCATTTTTAAACATACAAAATTATATGCATATTTCATAACCATTACCAGACCTCTCCGCTAATGGCCTTTCTTATCTCGTCAACGACAAAAAGAGTGATTGAAAAAGCCACTAGAATAATCACCAAGCCGATTACGCCCCTTGTAAGCTGGTCTTTGGCTTCCCTGACTTTTTCTTCATTGCCGGCCGCGGTCATCCATTTATAGCCGGCCGTGATGATGATAACCAAAAATATTATTCCCAACAGGCCTAAAACCACCTGTATAATTCTGGCAACAATTACCCTTATGTCTTTTGGCGCGTCAGAACCGTAAACTTCGGTGCCAACATCGCTTAACCCCCCCTCCTGAACCATGTTCCATAAATTATTATCGGCCGCGCTTACTTTAACCGCGCCAATGCCGCAGACCAAACAAAACTGCGCTAAAAGAGCGACAAATAAAATTATAAAGCTTAAAAAACGTTTTTTGGCAATTTTCATATTGTTTATGTTATAATTAAATAAGACTATAATTATATTATACTTAAAATCAATAAAAACTACAATCTTTATGCGTTTATCCACGAAAGTGGCCTACAATACGATAATACAAATTATCAGCAAAATCATTGCCACGATTTTGGGCCTGATAGCCATCGCCGTAATGGCGCGGTATTTGGGCCGGGAAGGATTTGGCCAATACACAACCATTGTCACATTTTTATCTTTTTTCGGCATTATAGCCGATCTCGGGCTTACTCTCATCACAGTGCAAATGATCAGCCAGCCGAATGTTGATGAAAATAAAATTTTAAGCAATCTTTTCAGTTTGCGCTTAATTTCAGCCGTTGTTTTTTTGGGAATCGCGCCTCTCATGGTAATCTTCTTCCCTTACGAGCCGATTATTAAGCTCGGCGTGGCAATCGCCTCGCTCTCTTTCTTTTTTATCGCCCTGAACCAAATTTTAACAGGCTTGTTCCAAAAAAATTTGCGCATGGACAAAGTTTCCATCGCCGAAGTGGCCAGCAAGATTATTTTAGCGGCGGGAGTAATTTTGGTTTATTATCTTGACCTGGGACTGCTTAATATGCTCGTTGCCGCCGTCGCGGCCAGCGCTGTTAATTTTTTATTGCATTATCTGTTTTCCCGCCGGTTCGCCCGCATTAAATTGTGTTTTGATTTCGCGGTCTGGCGCGAAATCGCGAAAAAATCATGGCCGCTGGCAATAACCATTATTTTCAATCTGATTTATTTAAAAACCGACACCTTGCTTTTGTCGCTGATTAAGCGGCCGTCTGAAATCGGCATTATCGCCGAAGTCGGAATTTACGGCGCCGCTTATAGAGTTATTGATGTTTTGATTACTATGCCCTTTATGTTCGCCGGTCTTATCCTGCCGATCTTAACCGCCCGCTGGGCAAAAGGCGAAAAACAGGGCTTTAACAATGTCCTGCAAAAATCATTTGACATGATGGCTATGTTCGCCATCCCCTTGGTTGTCGGCGCGCAATTTACGGCTAAAGATATTATGGTTTTAGTGGCCGGGCCTGACTTTGAACCGTCCGGCCCGATTCTGCAAGTCTTAATCGCGGCGGCCGGCATTATTTTTCTCGGGTGCATGTTCGCCCACGCGATAATAGCGCTTGACAAGCAAAAGAAAATAATCGGCTTTTATATTTTTACCGCTGTTACGGCGGTTATCGGCTATTTAATCCTTATACCCCGCTACTCCTATTTCGGCGCGGCCTGGGTGACAATCTACAGCGAGATTACTATCGCTTTGGCTTCTTTCTATTTGGTTTGGAAATACTCCGGATTTCTGCCGAGCTTAAAGCCAACCGCGAAAATTTTAGGCGCTTCATTGGTAATGGCGGGCTTGCTTTATCTTATCTCTGGCTGGAATTTATTTATAGTTTTAGCGCTGGCAACGGCGGTGTATTTTATAACGCTTTACTTATTTAAAGGGATAACAAAAGAGGATATAACGAGCTTATTGAATAAATAATTATGCCTAAAAACATTCTAATTATCAACTCTTCCGCGGAAAATAATCAGCCCTTGTTTAATCTTTTTGAAGAATTAAAACAAAGGGGCTATTTATTATATTTGCTTTCCGCAAGCTCTGATTTATTAAACTATTTTAATGAAAAGCGCTGGCCGGCGGAAAAAACATACTTCGGCCCGAAATTAAACAGCCGATTTAATCAAATGATATTTTTTGTCTTATTGCCGGTATTGTTTTTGCTATCCGCGGCGATTTTATTGTATTACAAAAAAAGCAAAAAAATTACAACCGCGATTTGCCTGAACTGGAATGAAAAAATAATCATCGCGCCAATCGCGAAAATTTTAAAAATTAAAACCATTTGGCTTGAACGCCCTGATCTTGATTACAAACTCTTGCGCAAACCGCTGTTTCAGTTTTATAAATTATTGTCAAAGCGAGCAACGCTGATAACCTTTACCAATCTCGCTAAAATTCAGCTGAAAAATTTTGGTTTTAATGAAAATAATATAAAAACCATTTCACCCGGCATTAGATTAAACCAATGGAAATACCAGGATACGATATTTGATAAATTGGCCCAAACAGACAAACACAGCCGCAAGCGCAAATATTTTGCCATAGGCACCGTTGCCGACTTAAATCCCGAAAACTCGGGACAAAAGATTAAAAATCTGCTTGAAGTTATTAAAGTTTGCCTGACGATCATCCCCGATTTGCAGTTAATCGTTGTCGGCGGCGGCGCGAAAAGAAAAAATTTAATCTGGCTTGCCAAAAAAATGGAAATTGACAATTTAGTCTGGTTTGTTGGAGAACCGGACTCGCCGAGCCAAGGCGAACATGCCCATTTAAAAAAATGGCTTGATAATTTTGATATTTTTGTCGTTTCCGGCGAAATTCCCGGCTTAACCGCTTTTGAAATATGCCTTAACGCCATGGCTGCCGGCTTGCCGGTTATCGGGCCTGGCGGCCTTGGCTTTGAAGATATGATTCATAACCGGCAAAACGGAATATTGGTTGAAGCGAACAACAATGAGATGCTGGCGCGGCAAATTATCGCGTTATACAAAAACAAGCGCCTGCGCCTTGAGCTTGGGGAAAATGCCAGAAAAATGGCCGGCGAACATTTTACGATTGACAAAATGGCGGAGGAATTTGAAAAAATAATATGACTCAACAATACCAAACTATCTACGAAGACAATAATTATTTAATAATCAACAAGCCGGCCGGCCTGCTGGTTCATGGCGCCGAGCATATTAACGAACCGGCTTTGTCCGACCAATTATTGGAAAAATATCCCGAGCTGGCTAAAATAGGCGAGGACCCGAGCCGGCCCGGGATTATGCACCGCTTGGACAAGCAGGTGTCGGGGCTTATGGCAATCGCTAAAACGCAGGAAGCGTTTGACCATTTGAAAAAACAATTCAAAAAAAGAACCGTGGACAAAAAATACATCGCTTTGGTTTACGGCAGAATCGCCAGGGATGAGGGCGTGATTGATTTCCCGATTGAGCGAAGCGGCAGAAGCGGCAGGATGGCGGCCTTGCCCAAAACCGTCAAGGGCGAGCTTGAGCTAAGAGGCAGGCGGGCGGTTACGGAGTTTGAAGTCAAGCAAAGGTTTATAAATTACACCTTGTTAAAAATAAAAATCAAAACCGGGCGCACCCACCAGATAAGGGTCCATATGTCGGCTTACGGCCATCCGGTAGTCGGCGACGATCTGTACGGAACAAAAAAAACAAGGGAAAAAAACAAAAAATTAAACCTTGGCAGAATATTTTTAGCGGCGAGCGAACTGTCTTTTGACGACTTGGCCGAAAAAAGGCGGCATTTTAAAGCGGGCCTGCCCGAGGAATTGAATGTATTTCTGCAAAAATTAAAATAGTTATTATAAATTAAGCTTCGCGCGTATGTCTAATATTTTCATTATCTCCGGCCCGTCCGGATCGGGCCAGGACAGTGTTATTGAAGGCCTGCGAAAAATACTGCCGATTGAGCGGGTAATAACTACGACAACCAGGCCGATGCGCCCCGGGGAATCGCAAAAAAATCCGTATTATTTTATTGGCAAAACCGAATTTAAAAAAGCCATAAAAGAAAATAAATTTTTTGAACACGCTGAGGAATACAACGGCCATTATTACGGAGTTGCGCGCCGGGAAATCAACAGGGCAAAACGAAGCAAAAAAATCAACATTTGGAAAATGGAATATAAAGGGGTGATAACCGCTAAAAAATTAATACCCGGCATAACGGCTATTTTGATTTACGCCCCTTTAAAAAATCTGGAAAAAAGAATCAGACAAAGAGGGAAAAACGTTTCTGAAAAATTTATCAAGGAAAGAATGGATTATACCAAGCAGTTTCTCAAGCATAAAAATATTTATGATTATAAGGTGATAAACAAAGAAGGCGAATTAAATAAAGCCGTAAACGATGTTGCCAAAATCATAAAAAAGAAGCTGAAATTGCGCCCTGGCCGGCTTGACAAATCATAAAAATTGTTATAATATTTTTAAGTAATAATTAACTTAAATTATCAAATAAACTTATGAGCGAAGAAAAAAAGGCGGAACAAAAGGATAAAAAAACAGCCGATGAGCCGAAACAGCGCGTTATTCCCGATATTAAGCCGGGAATGACCGTCAGGGTGCACCAAAAAATTAAAGAGCTTAACCCCAAAGGAGAAGAAAAGGAAAGAATACAATATTTTGAGGGCATGGTTATAGCCAAAAAACACGGCAAACAAGCCGGCGGAGCCATTACGGTCAGGAAAGTAAGCGATGGAGTCGGCGTAGAAAAAATTTTTCCTTTAAACCTGCCGACTATTACTAAAATTGAGATTAAAAAGCAAGCCAAGGTCTGCCGCGCCAAATTATATTACCTGAAACGCGGCTATAAGAAAAAATTAAAAGAAGTGAAGGCCGCTTAAAACTTGGGGCATGTGGAGAAATTGGTAAACTCGCCAGCTTGAGGGGCTGGTGCTCGCAAGGGCTTGGAGGTTCGAGTCCTCTCATGCCCACGTAAAAGGGCGCATAGCTCAGCTGGTTAGAGCGCTTCGTTTACACCGAAGAGGTCCAGGGTTCGATCCCTTGTGCGCCCACAAATAAAGACAAGCTTAACAAAGCTTGTCTTTATTTTATATTAATAATAAGCTAAAATATTATTATGGGACATATTACCAGCTCGGAAAAAGAAACATTTAATTTCGCCAAAAAATTCGCCAAACGGCTTAAAGGCGGAGAAATCATCGGCCTTACAGGCGATCTTGGCGCCGGCAAAACCGTTTTTGCCAAAGGGTTGGCGGCCGGCTTGGGTGTTAAAAAAAATATAACCAGCCCGACTTTCGTATTGATGAAGGTATATCAAACTAAATATCCAAATATCAAATATTTAATCCATATTGACGCTTATCGCCTTAAAACTCCGCAAGATTTAATCGCCATCGGCGCGGAAGAATATTTTAACCGGCCCGATGCCGTAACGGTTATAGAATGGGCTGATAAAATAAAAAAAATCTTGCCTAAAAAGACAAAATATATTGGAATAATAAACAAGGATGAAAATAAAAGAATAATTATTTTTTTACCACTTGTCCGCCGACAGACAGGATCAGCCATCCCAAGCCGATAACTCCTCCGACAATCATAACATCGGCCAAATTAAAAACCGTAAAATATTTTAAATCAAAATAATCAATTACATAGCCGTACCGCAGGCGGTCAAGCAGATTGCTGATAGCGCCAAAAATAATAAAAAGCAGATAATCGGCTTTTTGATAATCTCTTTTTTTAATAAAATATAATAAATTATAAATTAAAGCTAACACCAAAAAAATAATAATAACATTCAACCAGAAGCCGGCAAGGGGCAAGGAAAAAGCGATATTAAAATTGCCCACAAAATTTAATTTAAACGAATCGCCTATTATTTCCATCGGCTTGCTGAAAAAATCATTAACCGCCAAAAACTTAAAAAAACGATCAAAAATAATAAGGATGACAGTTAAAATATAAGCTGTCATCCTTATTTTATATCTTGAATTTGAATATGTTAAAAACATAAATCAAACTGATTTTTGCAATTCGTTTTTGCACTTTACGCAGGCGCTGGAAACAGGCCGCGCCATTAAACGCTCCTCGTCTATTTCTTTGCCGCAATATTTGCAAGTGCCGTAAGCGCCTTTCTCTATGCGGTTTAAGGTTTCTTCTATGTCGCGCAATGTTTTTTCTAAAATTTTCTCCGTTACCAAATTAGTGGAATATTCTCCAACCTCCTGCACATTTTCATCGCTTTTGCTTCCGTAGTCGGGGAATTGAGTTCTGTGCTCGTCTTTCTCATGCTGGTCTTTTTTAGTAAAAGCCGCCAGATCTTCTTCAATCTGTTTTTTGCTTTTCAATAAATCTTTTCTTATTTTTTCCATTGCCTTTTTGTCCATGTTTTTTGAAAATTAAAACCCCAATTTAATCAGGGTGTATCATCTTAGCTTTATTGTATAATAAAAAAAAATTTTTGGCAAGCTGTTTTGAGTAAAAAAAGAGGGGCCCAGGAAGGGCCCTTCTTTATATAAGAAATGAATTTATGACCCAATATACTGAGCCCCATCCCTAAGCAGTTATTTCTTGGCTCATCATTTTATTGATAAGCAAGAAAATCATCCTCAGGGAAAATTTGGAGCTTTATGTCGAATTTGTTAAAGCTGCTTTTTACCAATCTTTGGTAAACCTCTTATATTATTAATTTAAAGAGTCTACCGTTTTTTTGTTTTTATTTTTAATAATGATCGTTTCAACTCCGACCAAGCAGATTAGTAAGAAGCGTTATTATTAATATACCATAAAATAAACAATCAATCAAGCCGAAAAGAAAAATAATTATTATTACAAACAATATACTAACATTAGCTAAATTGTATATTAATATTTTTTTATATACTTTTAAAGTCTACAGTTTTGTAGACTTTAAATTAATAGTTATCCACATTCTTAACAATTTATCCACAGTTATCCACATACTTTTAGTCTACATTGCTGTGGACTTTAAATAATAATAACTGAATATTCTACAAATAACACATTATTTTATTAAAATATTTAAAGTCCAGATTGCTGTAGACTAAAAATGTTATATTATGAGGTCTGGGTGGGATTCGAACCCGCGATGAGGGTTTTGCAGACCCTTGCCTTACCGCTTGGCTACCAGACCGATATGTTTTCTACACTCTCAATATAACAAAATTTTAGCTTAATAACAAGCTCTATAAAAAAAACAAAATCCCCGCAGCAGGGGATAATTGTTGTGAGTTATGAGTTATGTGGCTTATTCCAATACTTCAATTTTGGCTACTTTAACGCCGAATTGTTTGGCATCCTCATAATTTATCATCCAAATATCCAAGCGATTTTTATGCCTTGGGTGCATTCTGTCGCGCACAACAAACACCCTGTCGCCGAATAAATCGGGAATTCTCACTTTGGCGCCGAATGGCAAAAAATTAGCCGCTACGGTGTCTTCTACGCCATTCTTGCAGACATCAAAACCATTCGCTGTAATACAAGGGCTGTTGTCGGTTTGACCCGCTTTTGAATTATAAGCGGTAATAGTATAATTGCCGGACAATTTTACTTCTTTAATATTGCTATTAACCGGCAAATGATTTTCTTCTTCTTGGCTGTTGTTCAAAAAAACAGTTTTATCAATTGCGCCAACATCTAATATTTTCATTAGAATTACTTGTTTTTCAATAATATAATTATTATTACCCGCATCGGCTCGCGCAATGGCCGGCAAAGGATAAAGCAAATAATCAAATAATAAAATAAAAATCAGCGCTAAATCTAAATATTTAGCTAATTTAAGCGAAATAATATGTTTATATTTTTTTCCTTTTTTTCTCATAAATTGTTATTTTTTGGCTAAAATTAAATATAATCTGTGTTTAATTCGTATAGTGATTTGCGTAAAATGTGTGCCAAACAAAAAACCCTATCAATAAATGATAGGATCACTTTAAGAAATTATAGTATCGTAGCAAATTATTCAAAATATGTCAAGCTTGACAGGTAGAGAAAAAAATGATATTGTTTTATATTACCGCACCTTGCAAATTTTAACATTTTAATAAAAATAAAAAAACTAAAAAATAAGGAGGGGATTACTATGAAAAAAAAGATACTTTTAGGAATTTTTATTGTTTTTATGTTGGTGGGCTGTATGGGTAAGCGTCATTCAAGTTTGCAAACAGCCAATCAAGATGGTTCTATTGAACATGATGGGTATAATATTAGCATATTAAATCCTGACGCAGGACCGGTAGAATTAGCAACAGCCTATGCCATCAAAAAAAGAGCCGATACTGAATCTGAAGCTCTTGCTCGCCACAAAGAGGGAAAGGTCTTAAGATCAACTTCTAAATATTGCTTTGTGGCAACCAACCTTACAAACAAACCTGCTAAAGTTTATCATCCGGAACTGGGAAGTTATTTCGATCTGCCGGCCAACAATGGATATGCGTTTCTGGAGCTATCGTATATTCCGGAAAAAATAATATTCAAAAATACTGAAGGAAAAATTATCTGGCAACCAAGACCAGATACAAGTAAACTAAAAAACAAAAAAGTTTTTCTCGGCTGCGAAGTTGACCTCAAGTTCAACTTAACTCGCCAATAACCAACAACAAAAAAGAGGGTGTTCAATTACAACACCCTCTTTAAAAAATACCAAAATTAATTAAATTTATTCTTGAAATCCGCTTCCAGCCACTCCTCCCAAATTCTTAAACACAAAATAAGTGATGGCGTAGGCGGCGATGATGATGATTAAGCCGATTATCGCCCGCTGAATCATATCCTTGGCTTTCCTGATTTTTTCCTCTTCCCCGCCGGCAGTCATCCAGTTATAGCCGGCTGTTATTATTAAAATTAAAAAAATTATTCCCAAAAGCCCTAAAAACGCTTGAACAACAAGAGCGATAACTCCGCCGATTGTGGTAGAGTCGTCAAAGCCGGCAAAAGCGCTAAAGCCCTGCGCTTGTGATTTAATATCAGACGCTGTTTCAGTGTTTAATAGCCCCGCAGAAACAAAATTAAAATTCAACAACAAAACTGCCGCTGGAATAATTAATAAATTAAATTTTTTAACATATTTATTCATACTAATTTTTTAACTTTCTATTAAATACTTAAAAACAAAATTCCAAATGGCGTAAGATCCGACAATAATAATCAAGCCGATAATCGCCCGCCACAGCGTGTCTTTCGCTTTCCTGATTTTTTCCTCTTCCCCGCCGGCAGTCATCCAGTTATAGCCGGCATAAAGAATCAGTATTATAAAAATAATGCCCAGTAAACTCAAAAACGCCTGAACTATTGTGCCGGCCATTACGGCAAAAGTTGTTTCGCTGTATGGCGCGTAGCCTCCTTCGCCTTCGCCGACTTTCTTCAGCTTGTCTAACGGCGCCGTGCTTTGTTGGGCAAACACGAAATAGGGCAAAATCAGTATCCCTACCAAGCAAATTAAAATTAAAATTTGTTTAAATATTTTTTTCATAACTTCTATTGCGCCGGTTTTAATGTTTGTTCGCCCAGCATTTGAATCACGAAATAACTGATTGTGTAAGCGGCTAAAACAATAATCAAGCCGACAATGGCGGCGGTAAGCAAATTTTTGGCTTTCTCCACTTGCTGTTCATTGCCCCGCGCCGTCATCCACAGATAGCCGCCGTAAATCATTAATATTAAAAAAACAATACCTAAAAAGGAAAGAGCGGTCTGAATAATAGTGCTTATTATTCCTTCCAGAGTGGCGGAACCTTCTTGCGCTTTTATATTATAGCCCGCGGCTCCGGCGGCGGCGTCTAATGGGTCTTTAGAGCTTCCTTCGCTTGTTTTAAAGGCATCTTGAAGATTAGCGCTATAAGCGATTGAAGACAAGCCGATTAGCAAAACAACAGAAAATATTATAATTTTTGTAATAAATTTACGCATATTTTATAGACTTTTTGCAAAAGGTCTTATGTTGCGGCAGTTTTAGGGATCAATATATTGCCAACGAATGCCGCAATCCCGTAAGCCGCCAAAACCACAATCAAGCCGATTATGGCGTCTTTGATTATGCCTTTGGCTTTTTCCACCCGCGTTTCATTGCCGGCCGCCGTCATCCATAAATAGCCGCCGTAAATCATTAACATTAAAAAAATTACTCCCAGAAACGCCAAAACTCCGTTAACGGCTTGCCCTATTAATTCGGCAGGGGTTTTATCTTTTATGCCTGCCATTTCAGCATGCCCTGTGCCTTGAGCGGTGTCATTCAGCCCTTTTTCAAACTGAGTTTCCGCAAAAATAAAATTTATATTAAATACGAACAATAAGCTAACTGCAATAAATAAACGCGCAGATATAGCCAACAATTTTTTCATAATTAGTTGCTGTGTAAAAAATCTATTGATCAAAATTTTTCTTAAGTATTAAACATGCTTTAAACTTGAATTACAAAATATCCATATCTACCCGCTGCTAGTCTGGCCGAATATTCCGCCGACATATTTTGTTATGGCGTAAGCCGACAATACTATAACCAAGCCGATTACAGCTGAAATAATCAAATCCTTTGCCTTAGTAACCTGCTGTTCATTGCCCCGCGCCGTCATCCATAAAAGCCCGCCGTAAATAATCAAAAGAAAAAAGATGACTCCGATAAAAGCCAAACCGGCGCCGACAACTTTGCCGATTGTTAATGATATGTCTTTATCTTTCGTAGACAATTGAGCCGCGCCGGCGGTTGCCTCTAAGCCGTATTTATCGCTGTCAGCCGCCAAAACAATGCTTTGAGTTAACGCGAAAAAAGCTAAAAGAAATAAAATAATAATAATTAAAATTTTTTTTTCTTTAACAAGCATAAAATATTATATTTAAACAACCATTTTCCGCATTGCTCCTAACACAAACTTTTCTTGTTCCATGTTCCGTGTTCCGTGTTTTATGTTAGCGGCAATGCAGAGATATTTTATATCTCTCTGCATTGTTTTTATTTTGATAAACTGTTTTATCAACTAAACATTGGCAGTCGCTTCAAGCAGGATGTCGATAACGTATGTTGCCAGACCCCAGGCGGCTAAAATAATTACCAAGCCGATTACGCCGCCGGCCAGTAATTTCTTGGCTTCAGCCACTTTGTCTTCACTGCCGGCCGCGGTCATCCATTTAAAGCCGGCAAACAAGATAAGAACCACGGCGATGATGCCCAGAAAGCCCAGCATTACATTAATTACGGCGCCGGCGATTATTCTCGGATCTTCAGTGCCTAAGCCGATCTCGGCTTCAACATCACCTTTTGTCCCTCCCCATGGATCCACGACGGCTAAAACCGGAGTGGCGATCGTGAATGCAATCGCCATTACCATGGCAAAGGCGATTAAATTTTTAAATAATTTCTTGTTCATTTGTCACCCCCTTTCTTGCGGCGATTAAGGCGGGAACAGGACATTGTCCTGTTCCTACGGATTATCGCCGTCTTAACCCGTTATACAAACGCATAAATTTTAATACCTAGTACTAGGCAAAAACTTGAAAAATTTTTTTTATTAGAAATTTCCAGTTTTATTTATATAACGAGTATATTAAATTATATATTTTATTTTTTTAACGTTATTAACAACTTACGCTATGTTTAGGGTCTGTCGCCAAAAGGCGACTTTGATAAAAATTTAACAAAAATTAATCAATTATCATTAACTTTGGTTAACTATTGTTAACTTTTTATCATTTTCATCTATTTTTCTTTCTTTTTTGCGCCCCTTGAACGCAAATCT
>JAHIME010000088.1 GCA_018896595.1 Patescibacteria group bacterium | reverse complement strand
CGAGGGGCCTGAACGCAAAAACCTTGAGCAACTAATCAAGCGCCACCAATTACAAAATAATATTATTCTAACCGGACGCGTTGGCAACGCCGCCGAGCTTCTGCCGGCTTTTGACATTTACGCTTGCCCGTCGGTTAAAGAGGGTTTGTCATATACGATAATGGAAGCCATGCAAGCCGGCTTGCCGATTATCGCGACAAACGCCGGCGGCAATCCGGAATTAATTAAAGACGGAAAAACCGGGCTATTAACAGAAATAAAAAATCCGCAAATATTAGCGGAAAAAATAATGCGATTAATAAACAATTCAGATTTAAGCCAATCGCTTGGCGCCAACGCGAAAGAGAAAGCTAAAAATGAATTTGGCTTGGAGAGGATGGTTGAGAAGACGAGAGAAGTTTATTTGTAGAGATACCGTTTTCAACTCCTCCCTGCCCCTCCTCTTATCTAAGAGGAGGGAACGAAATAACGCCTGCCTTTAGCTCCCTCCTCTTGTTTAAGAAGAGGGAATGAAATAACGCCTGCCTTTAGCTCCCTCCTCTTGTTTAAGAGGAGGGAACGAAATAACGCCTGCCTTTAGCTCCCTCCTCTTGTTTAAGAAGAGGGAACGAAATAACGCCTGCCTTTAGCTCCCTCCTCTTGTTTAAGAGGAGGGCTGGGGGTGGAGTTATTCCCCTTATTCCAACCCCTTAATAAACTGCTCCGAGGCGTCCTTCATTGCCGGGTCCAGTTCGCCGGCTTTTTTTGCCGCCTCAACGGCTTTCTCCATATCCCCGACCTGCGCGTAAACTTTCGCCAGCCGGACCCAAACTTCCGCGTCATTCGGCTCCAGCGCCGCCAATCTTTGATAGAGTTTTAAAACTTTTGGCCAATCCTGCTTGCCTATGTAATAGTTGATAAGACTCTTAACATAATCGGTCGGAGCAAGCAATTCCGCGCCGCCCAAGTCCAGGCACCTGTCCATCTCTTCAAACCCTTTGTCCTCCTGCTTGAAAACAAAATAATATCTGGACAGGTTGCAGAAGCTGTCGTAATATTTCTCGTTCAAGCCGATCGCGTATTTTAAAGTTTCAATCGCCTTGTCCTGCTCATCGCGGCCGGCTAAAATCTGCGCTTTAATATAATAAATGGGAATTCTGCCCGGACTGGCTTCAATTGATTTATTTATCGCTTCTAACGCCCTGTCCGAATAAAAATAAAATTTCTGCGGATTGTCTTCATAAAATCTTGCGGCTATGTTTAAAGTTTGCGCCAGCTCCATCTGCATCAAACTGTCGCCGGGATTATACGCGGCATTCTTTTCGGCCAGTTCAACTGTGTAATCAAAAATTTCCCGCGCTTTTTCTTCGCCCACGCCGCTAAGCATCGCGTAATTGGCGGTGATAAAACGGATTAAGCTGTCGCGGCTGTCCCTGTCCAAAACTGTGTTATGGCTTAACGCTTTTTTATATATTTCAACTCCTCCGATAATATCGCCTTGGGCGAAAGCGATCTGGCCGCCAATCGTGCCTTTTAG
This sequence comes from Patescibacteria group bacterium, assembly GCA_018896595.1. Classification (GTDB taxonomy): domain Bacteria; phylum Patescibacteriota; class Patescibacteriia; order Patescibacteriales; family VMTK01; genus JAHIME01. The sequence continues at coordinate 18,576 of JAHIME010000088.1, read as the reverse complement.
CATTTTCAGCGGCTTGATGTTGTATTGGAATATAATTATCAGCATCACCAATCCGGCTCCGGCCAGCGCGTAAATCTCTTTATTTATCAGAGGCATGTCGGCTTCCTTGCTTTCCGTTTCTCCCGAGGCAAGGTAATAAATAAATCCGAGCATTACCATTAATGAAATGTAAGTTATAAGCGAATCAAACACGGCTAAATTCTGGATAAAATACGCGATAATTAAACCGGCTAACAATATAAGCTCATGCTGGGCGATTTTATTTTCTCTGTATCCCTTGACCAAATAATAGCCGGCGGCAACGAAAATTGACAAATAAGCTAAGAGGCCCAAGCCGCCTGTTGTTGAAGCGATATCAACGATATTATTGTGCGCCCGGTCAAAATATGTTTCACTGCGCGTGTAGTTGTAAAAGCTTGGGTCAAAATATTTGTCAAAAGTTATGGCAAAATTGCCATGGCCGGTTCCCAGAACCGGATGATTTTTAAAATCTTTAGCCGCCGCTTTCCAGGCGATCAACCGGGTTTGAAAGGTGGCCGCTTTTGCCGAAATCTGCGTCATTGTGTTTAAAATAGAGCTGTTTTTCACGATTGAGCTTTGGGGATAAGCGAAAACCAATGAAATTAAAACAGCGATAACGGCCAAGCAAGAAAAGCTGTAAATCTTTATTTTCTTGCTCTTGTTTAAAATAATAAAAAGCAGCAGCGCGAAAAAAATGCCAGCGCCCAAGCCGACATAAGCGCCTCTTGTATGCGTCAACTTAAAAATGGCAAGCAAAGTTATTATCGCGATTGAATAAAGGGAAATTATCCACCAATTATTATCCTTTCCTTTGCCGCCGATCCGCGCTTGGCGGAAAATCAAAATCAAAGCGAAAAAAATATTAAAAATGGCATAGCCGCTCACATAAGCCGTATTGCCGACCGTGCTGTAAGCGATATTTTTCGTTAAGCCGTAAAGGCATAGGATTGTTGCCGCTGCAACGGAAACGATTAATAAATTACGCCAATCCTTCCAATCGCGGAAAACCGTGATGATAATAAAATAAAAAGCCAAAAAATGAAGCAAGTGAAAAACTCCCAGCATCCTTTCAATATCTCCCCAAAAGCTTAAATTAAAATCAACGCCGGTAAAACAAGAAAGGGTGATTACCGCGAAGAAAGCGATTAGGCCGATTGAAATCCAATTTTTGCGCGGCCTGTATTCCGGGTATTTAACAATAAGCGCCAGCCAGAAAATAAATAAAATTTCAATCAAGATATTAAAGGGAATCTGCTTTGAAGTGATATACGGGAAAAGCAAATTTTTAAAAACTAAAAAAACAGAAATAAACGACAAATAAATTCCTGTTTTAAGGATTGTTAAATAAGTTTTTTGCGACATAGTAGCGGTTTAATAAATTTATTTATTATTACACTGTATGTTTTTATTTTAACACTGACATATAATTTTTCAGCATAAAGATAGAGTCGGCTTTCAAATGTTTTCTAACCCACGCTTTATCTTTTTCACTTTCAACGAGTTCTCCTAATCCCCGCAACATCTGATTGTCTTTTACCTTCTCTATAAAGGCTATGCAATCGGCCAAATATTCTTTAACAGTCTTGCCGGTCATTTCCTTGATCACCGCGGCGTTAATGTCCCAATTATTTTTGGCAAAATAGTGGATATCGTAAATATCTCTCATGGCGGTTTCGGATCTCAAAGTCAGAGCCGAGAGCTTGCCGGCAAACAAATAGTCTTTCTTGGCGGCAAGCATGGAGATGCCAAGATATTCTTTTATCTCGTAGCAATCTTTAATGTTTTCCGCCGGCTTTCGGATATTAATTTCAACCTTGATGTTGTGATCATCATCGCCGTAGGAGAGCAAAACAAATACTGTAAATCTTTTTATGTATTGATCTTTGATTTGTCCGTATTTGCTCAAAATGCCGACGATCTTTTCAAAAACAATCTTTTGGTTTTCCTCATTTACCGCCAGCAAATCAAAATCCAAGTCCACTGAGAATCTCGGCAGGTTATAAAAAAAATAGGCGCAGGTGCCGCCCTTCAATCCCAAAAGCGGACTGATTGAGACATCCGTATAGATGTCTTTCAAAATCTGACCCATTATTAATTGATGTTTTTCTCTATTGAGCATAGTTTTTGCGGTATTTATCCAATCGTTTTATTAATTGTTTGTTGTTGTAAATTTTCACCATCTCGCCGCACTTTTCCCAATTGATTGATTTCAAATTATCAAAGTAGTAATTCGGGAATAAATAAATCGTATCCAAGAAGGCTCTTTCCGGGATAGCCGCACTGTAGTTGTCTTTGCTTACAACACCGGCGGGATTAAACATGACCGCGTCTTTTAATTTCCTAAATGTAAAAGTATATTTGTCTATAGTTATGGTTTTCGGCCATTTTGAAACCGCGAAAATCGTATCATAATGCTGGAAAATTATGCCGGCCTCTCGCAAGACTGTCTCAAAGCTGATATAAGACGGGGTATAGATGCTCGTAGCCAATTCCTTTGCGTTGTAGTTTGCGTCTTTTGCAAAGATGCCGCGAGTAAGGCGGATTAAAGCGCCTTGTTTGACATAATAGGCTATTTTCGCTTTTAAGTTGTTTAAATTGGTTTCTTCCCAAATTAAAGCCAAATCCTTGTTGGTCAGAATCGTTTTTGGGGATTGATATAATTTGGCGATTAAATTGTCCATACTTGATATATTTGACGGAAGTAATGTATTTTCTTACTTCCATTGTATATTATTTAAATAATTTTGTCAATGCGCGGCTTATTGTTTATTCTATTTATTATTAACATTCTCAATAAGTTATAAAAAAAGTAACATATGTTACTTTTTTATTATCTATTTATAATGATTTGTAAATAAAATAATCTCAATATTTTTTGCTATTTGAATAAAAATCCGATTTTTTATAACCGTCCAATAATTCTTTTTTAAAATTTTCTATGCCGCGGCACATTTTGTTTTAAGCTTATCTTCCATTACTTTAATTCTTTTATCGGTTTTGGCGAATGTCTCCTCAAAACGATCATGGGCGCCTAAATTGGCCGCCATTTCAGCTTCAAAGTCTTGCTGTTTTTTTATGATTTTATCGTCTTTATCTACAACTAAATTTAATTTTTCATCAATCAAGTCAATTTTTACTTCAAGCTCATTAAAACTCTGGCTGAAAATAACGCCGATCTCGTCTACAATTTCTCCTTTTAAAACCTTATTGTTCTCTTTGAATTCCGTCCTGATTTCTCCTTTTAAAATTTTATTGTTGTCTTTAAATTTTTGATCTAATTTTTGATCCAATAAATTGGAAATTTGTTGTATATCCTCTTGTTGCATATTATTTTTTATTTTTTTTATTAAGTAAAAATTTTTTAATTACCCCGATTAAAGGTTAGTGTTATATAGGGATATTATAACATAAATAAAAATAGTGTCAAAAAATGCGGTAAACTCCGCCAATGCGGCTTATTGTTCATTCTATTTGCAATTATTCAACAGCCTAAAATTATAATTCATCCCACGGGATACGGATTATTTTATTCGCTATCTTTTCCTTACGGCCATCCAAGGTCACTACATAAGCCTGCCTTACTAATTTTCTATAATCTTTCAAAAAAATCTCCAGCCCTTTAAGGTCGGAAGAAGACACATTTTTTGAATATTTTATTTCAATGGGTATAATTTCCTTTCCAAGATCCAAAACGCAATCAACTTCCGCTCCGCCGGAAGTTCGCCAGTAATAAATTTTATAATTTTTTCCAAGCGATCTGATTCTGCGCGTCAATTCCAAAATTACCGCGTGTTCAAAAAGAATTCCTTTTTGAGCGTTGACTAAATTTTTTGAAAGAGGCAGCCTTGCTAAAGCGTTGCGAACGCCGAGATCAAAAAAATAATAGCGCGGCGAAGAGAGAATCCTTTTTCTGGCGTTGCGCAAAAACGGCTCAATTCTTTCAACAACCAGCGTGTCTTCCAGAATTTGATAAAATTCTTTGATCGCCGGCGAACTGACCCCTGATTCATTGGAAAGTTTGGTGAAATTAGGACTGGTTCCCGATTCGGCGGCTGCCAGTTCAAGAAATTTGGAAAAGGACCCTATTTTGCGCGACAGCGCTTCAGCCCTGATTTCTTCTTCAAGATATATTTCGGAGTATGAACGCAGCCGGTTGGCGCGTTCGGATTCTTTGGCAATGACTATTCCCGGAAGGGATCCATACACCATTGTTTCCTCAATTGAATAATTTGCTTTCTTGTTAATATTTTCCATTCTCAACGGTCTGATAATATTTTCTTTAATAAAACCCAATTCCGCCCAACTTAGAGGATCGAGATAAAACCTGTTTATTCTTCCCGGAAGAAGATTAACGCCCTTTCTTCTTAATTTTCTGGCTGAAGATCCTGTTAAAATAAAATTGGCCTTTTTCTTATCAATCAAATACTGGGCCGCGTCGAACAACTCGGGAATTTTTTGCGCTTCATCCACAAAAACGGTCACGTGTCCGCTGATAGCCTCCACTTGCCTGATAATTTTCCCCGGATCGGCTTCCAGCTCAAGGCGCATAGTTGGATCTTGAAGATAATACTCCGTTTTTCTCGGCAACCTATCAAGCAATTTATTGGAAAGGGTGGTTTTGCCTGTCTGGCGCGGTCCAAGAAGCAGAACCGAATCGCCTCGCTTTAACGTCATGGCTATCGCCTTCTCAATGACTCTTAACAATTGTTTATTTTTACCTTGCATATTTAAAGTATAGTTTAAATTTACATTATTGTCAAGCGCCTCGTTGTTTTCGCCCGTTGTTTATTTATTATTAACATTCTCAATGAATTTCTCCGCCTTGTCTCTCGCTTCCGGATTAATTTCGGCTGATTTTTTGAAAGATTCTTTAGCGGTTCCGGCGTCAATAATCGCCTCTTTAAGCTCCAACGATTTTTTTAAGGTAAAGCCATTTTCATCCCGAGTTTCCAAGGGCAGGCCGCCGGTATTTATAATCTGCTTAAAAAATAGCCTTACCGCCGAGCTGATATCCAGGCCGATATTTTCCAAAATTTTCTGAGTTTTTTTCTTGGTAACCGCGTCTATCCTGATTTGTATCTGGCTGTCAGTTTTTTGAGACATAAAATTATTTTAATTATTTTTAAATATATTTTAATTGTATACCTAATTAATTGATTTGTCAATACGGCAAAGTATTTACCCGCTTTAATAAAAACCCGCCCCGGTAAACAAGGGCTAAAACAGAAAAATGAAATTGCTTCACTTACGCTCGCAATGACATTCTAAATCATGCTTATCCCCCTAATAAAAAACAATCCCCTGCCACATTGTGGCTGGGGATAAATTTATCCGAAAATTAAACTATGCGAATTCCTGTTTTTTTAATTTCATAAACAATCGGATTGCTATTATCTTTAAAATCTGCCGAACTAAAACCAATTGGCTCTATTCTTGAATCAATATTAAAAGCATACCGCCATAGCTTATCTTCATTTTTATTCCAATCGCATTTTAATTTATCAGAAATAACCGCGATATCAATATCGCTATTTTTGCCTGCCTTGCCTTTAGCGCGAGAACCAAATAAATAAATCGCGAAAAAATCAAATTTTTCCGCTATTAACTTTTCAGCATAATCTTTTATAATTTTTCTTACTTCAACATTTGACATAGCTTTTTATATAGCTGGCTTATTTTATTTATATTTTCTTTCGTATATTTTGCATCGCTTAACTTGTAGAATTGGAATTTTATGTCAGGATACCTTGCTCTCATATTAAATCTATCAACAACTTTTAAAAATTCCGCCGGCGCGCGGCTTATTGTTTATTCTATTTACTATTTACGCTCTCAATAAACCCCGTTAAATAGGTGTCGCCCCGCAAAATTACTTCGCAATAACGGGGTAAACTTGCTGGCGGCTTTAGACCCCGTTAGATGCTTGCTATCTAAATGGGGTAGACCGCTAACTGCGGCTTATATTTAACCACCGACTTCATCGGCGGCTTTATTTAACTGGGGTAAATTTCTCCACCTTATCTTTCACTTCCGGATTAATTTCGGCTGATTTCTCGGCGTATTCAATCGCCTTCTCTTTGTTGCCGATCTCGTAATACTTATTGGCCAAAGTGGAATAAAAAAGATAATTATTTGTTCCGTTCTTAACGATTAATTCCAAAAATTCTATTTCGTTATCAATGCTTTGTTCAAGATTAAATAACCCGCCATTTTGACGGGCTATCTTATTTAGATTATTGTTATTTTAATAACTTAATAATTTCTTCTTTAAATTTTGGTAAAAGTATTTGCACCGTTTCCCAAACCAGCTCTTTATCAATTCCAAAATATTCATGAATTAATTTATCTCTCATTCCTGCTATTTTGCGCCATGGTATATGGGGAGTTATTGTTTTAAAATCATCCGGAATATTTTTAGTTGCTTCCCCAATAACTTCCAACCTTCTGAATACCGAATCTTGAATTTGTACAGAAGAAAAGAACTCATCTTTAGACAAGTTTTTAGTATAATCTTCAATGTAATTTATGCTTTCTAAAATGTGCTGTAAAAAAATTTTTGGGTCCTTATCCATAAATTTTAATTTCATCTTTATAAATATAATCTTTTAAAAGCGGATGAATGGAATTATAAGTTAACAGATCAATTTTTTTCCCTAATTTTTCTTCTATTTCCATTTCTAACCCAACCAAATCAAGCAATGTCTTGCCTTCGGCAAATTCAACCAATATATCAATGTCGCTATTCGGCTTATCTTCGCCTCTGGCAACCGAGCCAAAAACAGATGATCGCACAACATCATTTTTTTTAAAAATCGGGGCTAATTGTTTTTGTAATTTTTTAATATCACTCATAATTCAATATTTTTTACATCCTTTTTCATATCCATTATTTCGTCTTTAAATTCATTAAACTCGTCTTTTGTAACTAACTTATTAAATTATTTCGGAATTAACATCATATAAGGATATTATACCACAAATAAAAATAGTGTCAAAGTTATCCGCGGGGAGATTATTGTTCATCCTATTTACTATTTACTCTCTCAATAAACCCCTCCACCTTGTCTCTCACTTCCGGATTAATTTCGGCTGATTTTTCAGCGTAATAAATCGCTTCCAACTCTTTTATTGTTTCAGAAATAAGGCAGTCTTTGGCCCATGTTTTTTTACTCTCGTCCAAAATCTCGCCTAATCCTTGAAGAATATTTTTAGGGCTGTAATTTTTAGCTATAAAATCTTTTATGTAATCAAGAAACTCGCCTAACGTTTTATTTGTTCTTTCTTGTATTAATTCTTTATTAAGCGGATACCCTGACTTTAAAAAATAATGAACATCAAAAAGATCCCTGGACGCTAAGGCTTTTCTCTCGCTTAAAGCCACCAGCTTATTGGAAAGCATTGTTTTTTTATCAGCAATTTTTATTTCAACGCCTAAAAGCCAAACGGTTTGATAACTGTTATTTTTCCAAACTCTTTTATTAAACTCCACTTTAATATTGGGGTAATTTGCCTCGTAGTCCAACAAAAAGAAAAGCGTGAATCTTTTATCCCTGAATTCTTTGACTGCTCCATGCTTGCGCAAAATAATCTTTAAAATATCAATTTCTTCCTCGCTTAATTTTTCTAAAAGATCAAAATCCAAATCAAGAGACATCTGGGGCAGATTATAAAACATCATAGCCGCGGTGCCGCCTTTAAAAGCCGCTTTGCCGCCTAAATGTTTAACAATGTCTATTAAAATTTCCGTTAAAATGTTTTTGTGCCTATTAGTATCAAATCTTTTTTGGGTCATAATTTCAAGTCTTTTACTTTTTCTTGAACGCTCAACGGATAACTTCGCGCGAGTTTATTTAAATATGTTTTATTTATTTTTTCCCAATCGTCTACGTTGAAGGCAACTCCAAAATAAAATGAATCAAGTAAAGCCCTTTCCGGACAGGCAACGGATATATTATTTTTTGAATCAACGCCATCTAAATTAAAAAACAATGTTTTTTTCATTGCTTGATATTTATAAATTCTTCCCCCCACTTCTTTTTGATAGTTCAAAAGAGAAACTGACTGCGCGGTATCGCTTACCTGAAAACAAGCGCCCCAAAAAAACAAAGCGGAGTTAAAAGAAACATAAGAAGGTGAAATAATTAAGTTGGCTAATTCGTAAATGCTATATTCCTCATTGAGCGCGTAATATCCTTTTGCTAATTTCAAAATTAAATTTTTAGCCACCATCCTTTTAGCAATAATAACCGTATTCCTGGAATTTTCCTGCCACAAGCTTTGGAGATCTTTGGCGCGAAAAACCGTTTTTTTGCTTTCAACAAGAATTTTAAGCCTTTGAGAAAGATTTTTTGCCATATTATAAGTATAAGTATACAAAACTGTATACTTCTATTATATATCACATCTAAAACTCCTGTCAACTATGTTATATGAAACTTATCTAATAGCGCTTAAAATGTCTAAAACTCCGCCAGCGCGCGGCTTATTGTTCTTGCGCGGGAACTATTTATTATTCACATTCTCAATAAATTTCTCCGCCTTATCTTAAAGAAGTAAAAAAATTAAGTTATAAAAAAGCAACATATGTTGCTTTTTTTATTATCTATTTATAATGATTTGTAAATAAAATAATCTCAATTTCTCCTTTTAAAATTTCGTTGTTTTATTTAAATTTCTCATTTAATAAATTGGAAATTTGTTGTATATCCTCTTGTTGCATATTATTTTTTATTTTTTTTATTAACTTTATTATTAGCCAGATACTTTTTGACAAAAACCGCTAAAGGTTTCGCGCACTCTTCGCAAAATTCAAACCTATTCATCCAATTATCAAAAAATCTCTTGCTCATATCATTAAAAGAAAAAGTTATTTCTTCTCCCTTTATGTTTTTACCGCATTTGTCGCATTTATGAAAAGTAGCCATATTATTATTGTTTAGGGGTTAGTGTCATATAGGGATATTATAACATAAATAAAAATAGTGTCAAAAAACGCGGCAAATTAAAATAAATAAACTGGATAAATTCTTTTTTTATCGGTTAATTTATTCGCGGCATTTTGATAGCTGAAATAAATATCTGTGTTCGGATATCTTTTATTAAAAGCATTAACGGACGCGGAGCCGCTATCATCCAAATAGCTTTTTGATTCTATGGCAATCGTTCTGCCGCCGCCTAACGCCAGCACAAAATCAATTTCATTCTTTTTCTTATCGCGCCAAAAATTAAATTTATAATCATGTTTAATAAATCCTTCAGCTAACCCGTTTTCCAACAGCGCGCCCTTATCTATTCTCTCATTAAGTTTTCTGAAATCATCCGCTATCGCGTTTCTTAAGCCGGAATCCAAAAAATAAACTTTTGGATTTTTAACAATTTCTGTCCTTTTATTTCTAAAAAACGGCTTTACGAGCCGGCAAATAAAAGTTTTTTCTAAAAAATTTAAATATTTTTTTAAAGACGGGTAGGAAAACCCTGATAAGCGCGACAGCTCTTCATATTCAATAAGTCCTCCTATCTGCAGGGCAAGGCCGTTAATTAAAGCGCCCAGTTTATAATCATCAATTAAACCCAAAATATCCCTCACCTCTCTTAAAAAATATGTATTATAAATATTGCGCAAAAGCTCTTTTTTTAACTCATAGTTATTTTCCATTACTACGCGGGGATAACCGCCGAAAAGCAAATACTCCTCATAATATCCTAATAATTTTTTATGGGCTGTCTCCCCTATTTTTATGTCAGCGCTGTTAAATTCGGATACTTGCCGCTTGTACTGCTTATATATTTTAAAATAATTTTTATCTTTGGCGGATAAAAATTCTTCAAAATCAAAAGTGTAAAGATTAAAAATTAAAACTCTGCCAACTAAATATTTTACGGCGCGGATAGTTAAGTCAATGGCTGATGAGCCGGTTATTATAATTTTTATTTTTTGGGTGTCAAAAATATATTTAAGAATTTTTCCTCCGCTCTTCGCGTACTGGAATTCATCAATAAATAAATATTTATTTCCTTTCACGTAAATATTAATAAAATCATCAATGTTTTTTTCAAACATTTTTAAAACGCTCTGATCCTCAAAAGACACCGCGACTGCGCCGTTAAGCTTGCCCATTAGATGGTTGATCAATGTGGTTTTTCCGGACTGGCGCGCGCCCACAATCGCTATAATTTCCGGCGCGCTTAAAAAGTCTGAAATCCTGCCTTCTAAATTCCGCTTAATATACATAAATTTCAATGGTTAGAACTAAAATTAAACTATGCTTTAATTATAGTGCCTGATAAAAATTTTGTCAACGCGCGGCTTATTGTTCTTGCGCGGGAACTATTTATTATTAACATTCTTAATAAACCCCTCCACTTTATCTCTCGCTTCAGGATTAATTTCGGCTGATTTTTCAGCGTAATAAATCGCTTTTTCTTTATTGCCGATCTCGTAATATTATCTTAAAATACAGAACTGCCATCGCCCAAACAAACTTGATGTTTCATATCCCACCATAAAAATTTAGCATATTGGCTAGATTCCTGCGATGCTTCACTGCTTAATAATTTTTGAATATTGCGCAGAAAAAACTTTTTAGATTGCCTGCTTGATGTTTCGCTTGTATTTCCCTTAATTAAAGAAACCGCCACTTGATTTGACGGATCTAAAAATAATTTTGCTATTTGATCGCTTAATGGGCGGCTGATTTTATGGTCGTCGTGGCAAAATATAAAATCGTTGGCATATCCTATGTAGGTTAATGCTCCCGCATTTACGCTTTCCGGCCCTAATTCGGCGGCTGATCTGCAAGATATCGCGTAAACTATTTTTTCTTTTAACAACTTTTCATTTCTGCCTGACTGAATTAAAACTTCATTTTCATAACCCGTAACGCAGTTATTGCTGCCATGCCCGTTAAAAATAACAAACAGCGGTTTCATTTTTAATATTCTGCTTTTCAATTCTTTTATGTTAGCTTTCTTTCTTTTTAAATTTATAACCTGAATATTCTTTTTGCCGGCTAATTCTAAAATTTTACTGCTCCATGCTGACAGATAACGGGTGGTAGCATCATGATCCGGCGCGGTAATTAACAATATTTTATTCATAAAATTCTCCTCTTTTAAGCGATCGTAAAAATTCCATGTCAACTTGAATAATTTTTTCGCCGATACTGTCCCCCTGCTCTACGTGCCGGATTAATTCATCTCTTTTGAACGCGCCGTCCAGGCCGATGGAAATATTAACATTTTGAGGCAAGATGCTTAATCGAGCTTTTACCAGTTCTTTGATATCTTTATCAATCGCGGATTTTCCAATTTCCTTTTTTCTTTTTTTGATATCCGCCATATTTTTAAATTATTTTTAGCTTTTCTAATTTTTTAAATATTTCCTCGCCTAATTTAGTATTGTTGTTAACTTCAATATAAGCGACATTCCAAGTAATCGGGCCTTTTTTATCCAGCGCTAAGATAATATCATTGCGAAGGTTGATGGGTAAATTAGCGTAAACTTTTAAAAATTTTGCCTTGTCCATATTTTGATTATACCAAATATAAAAACCGCTGTCAAAAAATGCGGCAAACTCCGCCAACGCGCGGCTTATTGTTTATTCTATTTACTATTTATTATTAACATTCTCAATAAATTTCTCCACCTTGTCTCTAACTTCAGGATTAATTTCGGCTGATTTTTTGGCGTATTCAATCGCTTTCTCTTTTTAATATTAAATTTATTTATTCAACAACTTCCTTCTCCTGGCTTGAAAATTTTCTTTCTTTAAATCTTTATGCTTTTTATAATCTTTTATTTTCAACCCGGCCCAAGCAAAAGTTATATCGTCGGTCAAAATTGCAAACTCATTCCCGGTTTTTACGCCTCGCTCGTCCCATTCATTAGTTAAGTCTTTTCTGATTTCAATACTTTTTAAACGCAAATTTACCCATTCTTTAGAATAACCTTTTTTAAGATACGTTGCCATAGCCCTTTGGATAGCCTTTTCCGGATCTTCGGTTTCTTCAACCCGCTCATAGCCAACTCTAGCCAGCCACAATTTAAACGGCTCGGCTTTAGGCGAGGGTATTGATTGGATAAGGCGAAAAATGGCTTCAGTGTCAGCGGCGTCAGTGAGATAATATTTTCCATCTGTTGCCTGCATTTTCAGTTGGTCACATTTTGTGACCACCTCACTTCCCTCTTCTTTTAGGCGATTTTTCATTGTTGTCCAATAACTTTGAGCTCTTTTGTGTTCAGACTGATCCGTTAAAACTGCGATAACATCCACCACGGAAAAATACCATAGCTCTTTTTCCTCATCCCAAATTCGACGAATTTTTTGCCCTTCAAAAATTGCAATTTTTTTATTTTTTTATTTTGGCATAATTATCCACCCCCCCCCTTTTTTTTTAATCTCTAAATTATACTTTTTCCCTATACAAAAAGCAACTCCTCCCTGCCTGCCCGTCCGGCAGGCGGGCGACATTCGGCGACAGTCCCATTATACCACGAATAAAAATAGTGTCAAAAAATGTCTAAAATTCCGCCAACGCGCGGCTTATTGTTAATTCTATTTAGTTATTTAATTAATTTTTTCCCAAGAAACTTTTACTTTAGCGTTTCTGGCGTCTTCATAATACTCAACTTTTATTTCATGGCTGCCTGCCTCTATGTTGCGTTCTCTGTTAAATATCATTTCTCTGTTATTATCAGCCCATGATTGCACTCAATTATTATTTTTTTTATTCGCATCCAGAGCACTTGGAAACCGCTTCCAAAATTAAACCCCCCGCCAAAAAGGCGGGGGGTTTATTACGATTTTTGCTATCGAGAAACTATATGGTCAAGCTTATCTATTATTTAGTAAAAGTATTACCTGTTTTAGGCAAATTCTTTACCAAATAACCGTTGCCATAAGTTGTGGCAGTACTATCATTCCATTGCCAGTTAGTACCAGTCGAAACTCCGGTATCGTTAGACACGGTTAAATCTAACCTGAAAGTGTTGCCAGTTGTGCTTAATCCGGTTGTATCAACTTTAACTACAAAAGTTTTTGTAACACTAGCTGTAATCAAGTAATCACTGGTAAAGGAAACTGTACCTTGAGAAGCGCTGTTTCCAATTGAAGCGCTACCTAACACTGTATTCAAATCATTTGAATCATAGATTCTTACTAATTGAGTACTTGTGCTAGTTAAAGCGCCTCCAAATACTGGTGTAAAGCCAACTGCCTTTAAATTAATTGGAGCTGTAGCTGTTGTAACAGTGAAGTGTAAAACTTCCATATTTCCCCCAACATCCGGATTGGCAGTGGTAGTTTGCTTGGGAGTAGTAACGGCTAACTCAACGGTAGGCGCTGAAGCTACTAAAACCATAACATTGGAAGCAACATTAACGCTTGCCTCGGTAACAACATTGGCAATGGTGTGTTTGTAATATGCCAAGTTCACGCCAACCTGATTTCTCGTAGCCGAGCCTCCTTGATCGGTAGAAGTAACACTGTTATAAGTCGGTTTTACTGCAACTAATAAGCCAGCGGTGCCGGCAGGAACAGTTAAGTTAAGGCCAGTTAGATACGCCTGATAAACGCCGCCGGTCAAAACTACCGGAGCGGTTATACTGCCTACAGTTATTGACGAAACAGCTGTAGCGTTAGGTGTTGTGGTAGCTGATCCAACTATATTAACTTTTAATTCGTTAATAACAGCATTGCCGTTAGTAGCAACGAATTTGTATGTAGCAATAGTTTCAGTAGCTCCTCCGACAACTAATTTAGCGGATGGCTCATTAGAAACTAAAGTTGGAGTAGCTAAGGTGCCTGTTTGCACAGTTAATGTTTGACCCTGGACCGAACCGCCGACAGAATTATTAGTGCTAACGCCAGTAGCCGTAACGGTTAAATATGTAACTGTTGTGCTACCTGTAATAGCATTACCAATATCGGCAAAAACATCAATGGTCTTAACTGTGTTCTTATCTATCGTGAAGTTAACAGGGAAGTTATTGTTTGTCTGAGGAATTAATGGAGTTGTGTTTTCAGAGATGTAGATATTGGACAAGTCGGCTAAAGGCACAGTGCTGGTTGCTAAACCGATAGCTATGTTAGTTACTCTCACATTTTCGGCCGAACCCGCTTGTAATTTATAGGAACCAATCTTCTTGGCAACTACATTAGCTAAAGTATTTTGGCTCTGATAGTCGGTGCTTGGAGAAAGTGTTAATGCCCCTGTAATAATTTGGAGGGTTGGGTTGCCGGTATAAGTAGTCAGCAAAGTAGGAGAGGTTACAAATGAAGTCTGTCCTTGATAAGCGTCGGCGGTTGCCCTCAACGCAGTACCTATTGTTGTAATTCCTGTAGCAGACAGCTGATTTAATGTACCTCTAATTTCCAGCTTAACAGTTTGTCCAGCTTTAACAGTGAACAAATTTGTTGTACCAAATACCGGATCGGCTGGGAAATTACCAATAGTCTTTATGTAATTCTGCGAACTGCCAACCTGTGCGTTGTCAACAAATAAAAACAGGTTATTAATTCCTTCAGTATTTGCTGTCGTGCCTCCAAAGGTTGGAATTACAGTAAGGGTTTGTACCTTCATATCTTCGCCAAAAGCCTTCATGGTGTATCTAGCTAAAGTTGCGTTAGGAGCATTCTTCACTACTTGAGTAGTAGAGAAAGTGGAATCAGCGGATACGGATACACTGCCAGGGCTGATAGTAGTTGTGCCTCCGCCAAAAGGAGCTGAACCAGTAGCTAAAACATTAAAGTTATAGTTAGTGTCAGTCATTGTCGCGTCAGATACGGTCTGTAAAGAGAAACTAAATGTTCGGCTTGAACCCTTTACAATATCAGCTCTAACTTCAACAGTATTGTTGCCTGTTTCTAAAGTTGCCGGAGAGGCAGATAAATCAAAAGTTGCTCTGCTTTCCGAATCTAAAGAAACAGCGGATCCTTTCTTTTCTCCTCTTACATAAAGAGTGATGTTCTGAATAGCGTCTGAAGGGGCGGAACCGATTTGCTTAAAGGTTAAAAGTTTTAAGTCAACTTTTCTAACTTGAACATCTAAGGTGCTTTGCCAAACTGTAGCGTTTATAGAACCGGCTTGAATGGTTAAACCAGCGCCAGTGGCTACGCCAATAGCAACCATTGCGGGATCTGAAATGCTTGCAACACTCATTAAATTTCCGCTAACAGGAAAAGAGCCGCTAATTGCCGCGCCATCAGTAACTATATCAGAAGCTGATTTAATTGAGACTCCAAGAGTTTGACCGGTAGCACCAACCAATATATCAGCCTTCACTGTAATAGTTTTAGTTTGACCGGCAGGAATAGAAATAATTCCAGCGCCGCTACTAAAAGTCGCTACGCCGGTGCTTAAAGATCCTGCGTCAGTTAGCTTAACATTACCTTCATAAAGATAGATATTTGGCAGAGTAGTATCTCCTGAAATACCAACCCTAGTTACTTTAATAGTAGTCACCTTCACGGCGCCATCGTTAGCTGCAGTTAGAGTAAACGATGCTAAATTATTAGCAGCTGACCCGGCAACCACAGTGCTTGATGGGGTAGTATCGCTTGCCAAACTAACCGTCAATCCCGTTCCCGCGCCGGCAACTCCGCCCGCGCCGGATGAGGTGTCAATCAAGACTGATTCAGCCGCGGCGATTCCTGTTCCGACTGTTGGGATAGCCAAAGTGGTGATTATAATATCGCTCCATTTAAAACGGTTGGCTGTGAAAGCCGCCTCACTGGCGATCTTTCTTGCCGTGCCGTCGGAAGCAATATAATAAACATCGGACGCGTCAGCGGCCTTGATTAAACTGCCTTCCGGGTAAGCGGTCGCGCTGACAGTTCCGGTACTAACGGTATAGTTAGTAAAGAACGCGTCAGGCACGTCAACCACTCTTTTTGCCCAGTTAGCTCCGTATAAAGCGATGGCGGTGGCTTCAGAGGAAATATGTTTTAATGTTCCATCTGATTCAACCGCGTACACTTTCGGATCTGTGGTAATTTTAACTAATTTAGTGCCCGGCCTTATTGTGACATTGGCTCCTAAAGAATAGGATTCCAATTCGCTCTGCGGAATGGTTACCACAGAAGAGAAGTCACTGTACCAGGAAAAATAAGTTTGCTCATTAGGGAAAACGTATCTCTTCCCATCGCCGCCTAAATAATAAACGGATGAAAGTCCGCTCATCTTAATCAGGTCGCCTGCTTGGGCGGCCGCGTTTGCCTGCAAAGGCACCGCAACCATGCTCATAGACAAGACAGTGACCATCATAACGGTAATGGTTAAAGCTTTTCTTAATCTTTTCATAGAAAATTTTTTACCCCGTTAAATTTAATTATTTAACTGGGGGTCCTTTTAATGCTTTTAAAATAATCGCGCCGCGATTTCGCGGTTTTGCAAATCAGCCGGAATCCCGCTTCCCCCGCTCCAGTTTTTATGGATTGGGTGAAATCAAGACAAGTATTGATTCCATTACCCACCCCTTTTCGCGATACAATCCGCAAAAATTGGGGCGGGGTGTTCCGTTAAATCTCCTCAACGGAGTTAGCTATTAATAACGGAACATAGCTTGCTGGTTTACTTTGCAATTAATTTAAAAAGTCATTTTATTAATTAACGCTCGCCGAAGCGAGTTTAAGGCAAAATCCCGCGATTAACGGTTCGACCCTTTCTAATTTTGCCCCGGGGCTGTCGCCTAATGCCATATTCGGCAACAGCCCCGCGATCCGCGCTAAATTGAATTAAGTTTAATTATCGCGAATTTTTCCCGCAACTTCCTACTTTAACTTTTTCTTTAATAATTTCCTCAAAATATATTTTATTATCCTTAAATTCATTAAAATCAATATCCATTATATCAATGTTGGTAATATTATTATTTTTGTCATAATCAACCACTACGTTGTCTTGAACATCGGAATCAACGCTTTTTTTATTGCTTACTTTTATACTGATTATTTTGCTTTCTTTGTCGTATTGTATTTTAGGCATAATGTTTAAAAATATTTAGTTATTTTAGAAGTATCTATCATGGTAATAATAAATAGTATATTATTTTTCTTTTCACAAATCACCATTAAAAGATGATCTCTCGCTAAACTTTCATTATAATAAATTTTCTTAACCACAAATCTATTATTATCTTTATTTGATCTATCAACTTTATCCGGATATTTAACTGCTTTTAGTAAAGCATTTTTATTAATATTTCTTTCCTTGGCTCTGCTTAAAGAATGTTTAGAAAAAACTATTTTCATTTATTTTTTTTAAATAAAAATTTTAATTCCCCGCTTCCTCGCTCGCGCCTAAAACCTCGCCGGTGGTTGAAGCAACGCTCCCGGCTTTGGGCTCGCTTATTTCGCCGACTTTATTGATTATATCATTGGCCTCGTTTAATTTATTCAATGTGCCGTCATAATTTTTTTCATCAAATAATTTCTCGGCTTCATCAAGGGCGTTTTCCAAAGTTTTGCCGTTGCTAACCGGAACGGTTTTAACGGCCGCTGTTTCAGTCGTGGTGGCGGCCGGCGATTGGTTTTTATTTTCCGGTTCCGAAATTTCCATTCTTTGGTTGTCCTTTCCAAGATTCGCGCTAAAAACCCCGGCGCCTTGTTCCGTTCCTTGCGTTTCATCAGATCCGCCGGCGGCGGCTGAACCGCCCGCGACCGCGTCTTTTTTAACAATCGCGTTCATTCTTGACTTAACTTGCTTGATTTCATTTTTAAAATCTTTTGTTAATTTTTCCACTTGCGCTTCCTTATTCTTGTCGCTCTCGGCTATCACTTGGGAAATTTCGCGCGCCCGATTGCTGGCGAAGTCCAGTCCCAATTTGGCCTTGTCTTTTTCATCAAAGGTTATGGCGAATTGGGTTTTCTCGCTGATTATTTTAGCGATATAAAGCGAATCGCCCGGCTTGGCGTTTTGCGACGCCTTGACGCCGGCAATGCCGCCGCCGAAAACGATAATTACAATCGCGCAAACTATGAAAGCGGGCTGGGATAATTGCTTTATCATTTTACTATGCGCCGCCATATTCCCCAAAACTTTTATCCAGCTGATTCCAGCTTCTCTGTCTCCTGATTGAGATCCGCAAATTTGATTAAACAAAAGCTCCCGATTGCCTTTTTCCCATTGGCTGTCGGGTTTTATGTTTTTTAGATTATTTAATTGTGATAATAATTCTTGTTCGCGCATAAACATTTTTTATCGTTCCCTCCTCTTGTTTTAAGAGGAGGGGCGGGGTGGAGTTAAAAATAAATCAAACTCCATCCTATCCTTCCTCTTATCCAAGAGGAAGGGACGATCGTTCCCTCCTCTTGTTTTAAGAGGAGGGGTGGGGTGGAGTTGAAAATTGATTCTATGCACCTGCTATTCTTTTCAGCGCTTCCAGCGCCCGGAATATCAGCACCCTCACATTGCCTCTTGGCTTGTTTAAAATATCCGCCATCTCGCCGATTGAAAGCTCATTGATAAAACGCAAGACGAGCGCTTCCCTGTATTCATCCTTTAATTCGGCTAATTTGGCTTCCAGCCCGGCGAATTCCATTTTTAGTTCCATCTGCT
>JAHIME010000007.1 GCA_018896595.1 Patescibacteria group bacterium | reverse complement strand
ACGCCGGCTAATTTTTCCACTCTTTTTAGCGCGTCTTTATTCTGCGAAAACGGCCTTTGGCCCAAGACTTCGCCGGTGGCGATAAAATCATAAATGCCGGCTCCATAGTCTCCCCACATCGCACTGCGGGGAGCTGTGGAGCCTTTTTGTAAAAACTCACTCGCCTTTTTAACCATTAAAGCATGGCAGTCAACGCAAGGATTCAGATGCTTGCCATAGCCGCTCGGCGGATTTTTTACCAGCTCTAAAATTTCTTCGCTTATGTCAATTTCAAATAATTTAATTCCCAAAAATTCCGCCGGCTCACGCGCCTTTTCACAGCCGAAAAAATTGCTCTTAAAGCAAGCGCCGCCAACTTCAATATTTTGCTTTTGCAAAATTTTAACGGCCAGCATTGAGTCCAGCCCGCCGGAAAATAAAACCAACGCTTTTATTGTTTTTATGACTTTCATATTTGTCTGCCCCCTTTCGTAAAGGGGGTTAGGGGGAATTTTAAATTAACTCCCTTTCAATTATCTCGCACACAACATCAAATCCATCCAAAACATCTAAATTCCAAAACCTAATCACTCTTAACCCATATTTTTCTTCTAATATTTTTGTTCTAATGTTATCATATTTAATATCGTGAGCTTCAATATGGGTTTCTCCATCAATCTCAATAACCAATTTTAATTGAGGACAATAAAAATCAACGATGTAGTTATCAATCGGCCTTTGCCTTAATACCGGATATTTAAAATATCTTAAATAGTCATACCACAATTTTCTTTCCGCGACTGTCATATTTTTTCTTAATTCCCTCGCTCTGCCGACTAAATCTGGATTGTATGGCAAATAATGTCCGGTAACTAACTTGGTTTGATTATTCATGTTTTTGATCCCCCCTTACCCCACTTACGAAGGGGGGCTTCTTATTTGCCGCCTTTATCAAGAGATACAATCCTAATCCCCAGTTTCACCGTCTCCCCCTCAATCTTAACTTCTTTTTCAAACTCCGCGCCTTTAGCAGCTTCTCCGTTGAAACCGAAAACAATATCTTCGCTTAACGTGTCATTCATAATTTCTTTGGCGTATTTATCAACGGCTTTTTTAATAATATCACTGTCGGTTTCGTAAAAAACAATCGCCCTGTCCTTAATCGTCATCCCCGCCTCTTTGCGCAAACCGTTAATAAAACGCACCAATTCTCTTTTTATTCCTTCCTGCTTCAATTCAGGAGTAATCTTAGTATCCAATTCTACCCTTAATTCTCCCTTGTCTTTTTCTATTTTTATGTCTTTAATATTTAATTCATCTTTTATTAAATCTTCATATTCAATAATTGAAAATTGAAAATTGAAAATTGAAAATTTATTTAATGGTTGTCTCACTTTTATCCCCGCCTCATCTCTCTTCGCCAATCCCAGCTCCACAATTTTTCTTACTCCTTCCATCTCAGTAATTATTCCTGATTCCTGATTCATAATTCCTGATTCCACGGTTGGCCAGCTTTCCAAATGCACCGATTTATTCTCATCTTTAAAATCATTCCCGCTCACTTTCTGCCACAACTGCTCGGCGATAAACGGCGTAAACGGCGCCATAACTTTCGCCAGTTCTATTAAAACATACTTCATCGTGCTTAAAGCCGCGTTCTTATCTTCTTCATTATCACCTTTAAACCTGTCGCGCGAGCGGCGCAAATACCAAGTGGACAAATCATTAATAAACTCCCCAATCGGCCTGGTTGCTTTGGGCAGATTATAATTATCCATATTTTCCGTTACTTCTTTTATTAATTGTTTTAATCTTGCGTTAATCCATTTATCCAGTGCTGAAGATCCCACCTCGCCCCCCTTCGCAAGGGGGGTTAGGGGGGATTCCGCGTACATCTCGTAAAATTTATAAACATTCCACAAAATCATCCCCACTTTTCTCAATGCTTCCTCAACTCCTTTTTCGGAGAAATTCAAATTCTCCGCCAGCATCACCGGCGAAGTTAAAAGATAATAGCGCAAAGCGTCCGCTCCGTATTGGTCAAACACGAACATAGGATCGGGATAATTGTTCAACTTTTTGGCCATCTTTTTGCCGTCTTCGGCCAAAACTATTCCATTGACTATTACATTTTTATAAGCCGGCTTGCCCGTAATGCCGCTGGCAATCGCGTGGAGATAATAAAACCAGCATCTGGTCTGATCAATTCCTTCTGCGATAAACTGCGCCGGAAATCCTTTTGGCGGACATAAAGTAACAATTTTTTCTTTGTTTCCTGCCCCGTAGTTATCCGAGTACTGCGAGGATATACTATCGGGGTCAAAAGGATAATGCATTTGCGCGTAAGGCATTGAGCCGGAATCAAACCAAGTATCCAGCACATCCGGAATTCTACGCATTTCGCCGGCGCACTTTTCGCACTTGAAAGTAATTTTGTCAACAATGTGTTTATGAATGTCAGTAATTTTTTCGCCGCTTAATTTCTCCAATTCTTTAACCGAGCCAATTACTTTCATTTCGCCGCATTTTTCGCATTTCCAAATAGGCATAACGGACGCCCAGAACCTCTGCCTGCTGATTGACCAATCGCGCGCGCTTTCTAACCAGTTGCCGAATCTGCCCTCTTTAATATGCTTGGGCGACCAGCTGATTTCTTTCGCGGTTTTAAGCATCTGTTTTTTTATCTTTTCAATATTCACGAACCATGAAGAAGTCGCGTAATTAATCAAGGGCGTTTCACAGCGCCAGCAGTGCGGATAACTGTGCTCGTATTTTTCTTTAGCAAATAACAAACCTTTGTAAGCCAAATATTTTATTATTTCAACATCTGTTTTTGTGTGATCATCGGCCGGTTTAACGCTCATACCGGCAAATTCGCCGGCTTCTTTCTTGATTACGCCATCCATGCCAACATGCTGAATAAAAGGCAGATTATGTTTTTTACCCAAATTCATATCATCCTCGCCAAACGCCGGCGCGATATGCACCACGCCCGTTCCTTCTTCGGTCGTCACAAAATTCGCCGGATAAATTTTCCATCCGTTTTTCCTATTTTCCGATTTTTCATCTTTGGCATAATAATCAAACAAAGATTTATATTCCAACCCCACCAAATCCTTGCCTTTCAATTCTTTAATTATTTCATATTCTTTATCTTTTAAAATCTCTCCAACTCTTTCTTTCGCTAAAATATAATATTCCCTGATTCCTAATTCCTGATTCCTAATTCCCGCCAGCACATAATCAATCTTCTCTCCCATCGCCAGTGCCACATTCCCAATCAATGTCCACGGCGTAGTAGTCCACGCCAGCACATACACTTTATCGTCTTGGCGTAGATTGGCGTCTAATTGGCGCGGATTGGCGATTTCAAATTTAACTACGCACGACAAATCCTTAATATCCTTATAGCCCTCGGCAACTTCTGACTGTGACAGGGTTGTTTCGCATCGTGGGCAGACATGCATTGATCTGTAGCCCTCGTAAATCAAACCTTTGTCATATAATTCCTTAAACACCCACCAAACCGACTCCATAAAATCCAAATCCATTGTTTTGTAGCTGTTTTCCATATCCGCCCACCTGCCCAATCTTCCAATCACTTTTTTCCACTCATCAACATAACCCAAAACTTTCGCGCGGCACAATTCATTAAATTTATCCACGCCCAAGTCTTCAATGTCTTTTTTGGCTTTTGATCCCATTTCCTTTTCCACAATATTCTCAATAGGCAGGCCGTGGCAATCCCAGCCCCAGCGCCGCTCTACCCTATATCCTTTCATTGTCCAATATCGCGGCACAACATCTTTCATTACATTTCCCACAATATGCCCGTAATGGGGCGTGCCGGTGGCGAACGGCGGCCCGTCGTAAAAAAAATAGTCCTTGCCCGCCGAATTGGAGGGGCCGTGCGGCGCTTCCTTTTTTACGGACTTTTCAAATGTTTTACTTTTATCCCAAAAATTCAAAACCTCTTCTTCCATCGCCGGAAAAAGATTCGCGCTTTTTATATTTTCTTTATTTTTCTTTTGCATAAACATAGACTATTAAATAATTCCTTCTCCTTGTCATTCCCAGCTTGCCTGCCCGCCTCTGGAGGGACTGGGAATCCAGGAGTTAGTGGTATGAACAAAATAATAAATATAAAAGTATTTAAAAGCGTTGGAGTGTTATTTAACTTTTTTCTTTATCATCATATTTTTACTGCTCTCTCCTGGATTCCCGCTTTCGCGGGAATGACAAAATTAAATTATCCAACACTCTTAATTAAAAAATTCTTTTGTTTCGTATAGTATTATTTTAGCTTAAATTACGCTGATTGTCAAAAAATTTTTATGCTGATATAATTGTTTAATATGCAAAAATTTATCTTACAAAGCAAATTCAAGCCGACCGGCGATCAGCCGCAAGCTATAGCAAAATTAGTTAACGGGATTAACAAAAATTATAAAGCGCAAACATTGCTTGGAGTAACGGGAAGCGGCAAAACCTTTACCATGGCCAATGTCATTGAAAAAATCCAAAAGCCGGCATTGGTGATTTCGCATAACAAAACTTTGGCCGCCCAGCTTTACGGCGAATTCAGGCGATTTTTTCCGGACAACGCCGTGCATTATTTTGTTTCCTATTACGACTATTATCAGCCAGAGGCCTATATACCGCAAACCGACACATACATAGAAAAGGAAACGGCCATCAACGAAGAGATTGACCGCTTGCGCCATGCCGCCACCCAGTCGCTCGTTAACCGCCGCGATGTGATAATCGTCGCCAGCGTTTCCTGCATCTACGGCATCGGCGAAAAAGAAAACTACATCGCGCTAAGCGAATGTTTTAAAATCGGGCAGGCAATCAAGCGCAACGAGCTTTTGCGCCGGCTTGTGAAAATACAATATACGCGCAACGACCTGGAATTCAAGCGCGGGCAATTCAGGGTGAAAGGGGAAAATATTGACATTCATCTGGCGACGGGCGAAGAAATCATCCGCGTTGTTATGTCCGGGGATATTATAAGCGATATTTTAACGGCAAACACCAATAATGAAACGCGCTCTAAATTCGTTCCTGTAAGCGAAATAACAATACTGCCGGCGAAACATTTTATGACTCCGGAAGACAGAATGAAATCGGCTATGGAAGCGATAAGGCTTGAGCTAAAAGAGAGGTTGGGAGAATTAAAAAAACAAGGTAAGGAAATGGAAGCTTACCGGCTGGAGAAAAAAACCAATTATGATTTGGAAATGATGGAAGAAATCGGCTATTGCAACGGCATTGAAAATTATTCGCGCCATCTTTCCGATAGGGCGCCGGGGGAGCCGCCGGCGACTTTAATGGATTTTTTTCCAAAAGATTATTTGATATTTGTTGATGAATCGCATGTTTCCATACCGCAAATCCGCGGCATGTACGCCGGCGACCAATCAAGAAAGCAAACTCTGATTAATTTCGGCTTTCGCCTGCCCAGCGCCTTGGACAATCGTCCGCTTAACTTCAAGGAGTTTAATTCCAAAATCAACCGGATTGTTTATTTAAGCGCCACTCCCGCGGAATATGAAATAAAAAAATCCAACCGGGTTGTTGAACAGCTTGTCCGGCCGACCGGCCTGCTTGACCCGGAAATTGAAATAAGGCCGGCCGAAGGGCAGATTCCCGATTTAATCAATGAAATTGGAAAAAGAACGGCCCGAGGCCAGCGGGTTTTGGTCACCACTTTAACCAAGCGCATGGCCGAAGATTTAGCCGGCTTTCTGAAAGACAAAGGCGTTAAAGTCCAATATCTGCACAGCGAAATTGAAACATTTGAACGAGTAGAGATTTTGCGCGACTTGCGCCAAGGCAAATATGATGTGCTGGTAGGCATCAATCTTCTGCGCGAAGGGCTTGATCTTCCCGAAGTTTCATTGGTCGCGATTTTAGACGCCGACATGTCCGGCTTTTTGCGCAATAATACGTCATTAATCCAAACTATCGGCCGCGCCGCCCGGCATATTGAAGGAAAAGCCATAATGTACGCCGACAAAATCACGCCGGCGATAAAATTTGCCGTTAGCGAAACTAACCGCCGGCGCAAAGTTCAAATCGCCTACAACAAAAAACACGGCATCACGCCGCGCGGCATAATTAATAAATTTTACCCCGCTCCTCGCGAGGGGCGGATCTAACTCCCTCCTCTTGTTTAAGAGGAGGGGTGGGGTGGAACAACTAACTCCCTCCTCTTGTTTAAGAGGAGGGGTGGGGTGGAACAACTAACTCCCTCCTCTTGTTTAAGAGGAGGGGTGGGGTGGAGTTAAATAATCTATTTACCGTTTTAAAAACTCTTTCCCTCTTAATTTCCTATGATAATTAATCGCGAACCTGTGCGCCTCGTCGCGGACGCGCTTCAGTAAATGCAAAGCCGGCGACGCCAGCGGCAATTCCAGCGGCTTTTTTTCTCCGGGAAAAAATAATTTGTCCGACGCGATTGCCGAGCGCAGGCCGCCGCCTTTGCTGATTCCGATAACCGGAATGTTAAGCTTATATCTCTTTAATATTCTAACGGCAACATTAACCTGCGCTTTGCCTCCGTCAATAATAATTAAATCCGGCGCCGGCCACGATTCAGCAACCGAATCATCCGCGGGAAACTCGACTCCTTTAATCCTCTTAAATCTCCTTTCCAAAACTTCTTTCAGCATCCCGACATCATCGGCTTGACCTTGGCCGATTCTGATTTTAAATTTCCTGTATTCTTGTTTTTCCGGCTCACCGCCCGTAAACACAACCATTGAGCCGACCGCTTCCCTGCCGAAAATATTGGAAATGTCATAACCCTCAATCCGTTCGGGGACTTTCGCCAGGCCCAAAACTTTCGCCAGTTCAACCGCGTCAGCCGCGTATTTATCGGTTAAGCCGATAATATTCGCGTGCTCCAAAACTTTCTTAATATTAAATAAATCAAATTTTAATTTATTTGCTTTATTAAGAAATTCATCGCGCTCTTCTTTTTTTAAGCCGCCTTTCTTAATTCGTGATTCGTAATTTGTAATTTGTAATTTGTAATTTGTAATTACCCTCCCCTTCTTGCCTTCAAAAAATAAAATAATCGGCTTAATGATTTTATCAATGTACTCCTTTCTGCTTATCATGCCGGCGCAGATTCCCGCGCATAAATTAATCTGATAATAAAAGCATGGCTTTTTCCGCCGTTCGCGCGCGTTGCAGTACGGCCAAATTTTCCTGATCGCCTTTAAAGTTTCACGCGCGGCTGTCGCGCTTGTGAACGGGCCGAAATATTTGCCGGCTTTGGTAATTTTTCTGGTGGTAAAAACTCCGGGAATCTCGTCCTCGGTGGAAACTTTAATGTACAAAAATCTTTTGTCGTCGCGCAAAACAACATTATACAACGGCTGATGCTTCTTGACTAAATTCGCTTCCAAAAGCAAGGCCTCAATTTCGCTCTCGGTATCAATCCATTTTATCTGCACGATTTGCTTTAACATTGAATGCTTTGCCGGAGTATGCGCCGCGCTTTTCAGCCAATATGACAAAACTCGCGAGCGCAGATCAGCCGCTTTGCCGATATAAATAATCTCCCCTTGTTTATTTAAAAATTGATAAACGCCGGGGGATTTGGGGATGTTAAGTTGTTTTACTTCGTTCAATTGCATAAATTAATTTGCATTATTTGTTTTTGTAGTATTTGAATTTCATTTGTAGTATTCGCATTATAATATTCAATATTTAGCAATATATCATTTTAAAAAACAAAAAACAATCCCAAGCGCTTAATGCTTGGGATGTCTTGCTGAAAAAATTTTGTCTTCACTTGAAATTTCAAAACTATTTTCGAGCGCTACTTCTACATATTCAAATTTGTAGATTTTATTTTTAGATTTATCGCCATTCTGGTTAGCCACAATTACACATTCCGCATCAGCTCCGACGACTAAGTTTGGGTTATGCGTTGCTATAATGATCTGCCTTTCTTTCTTTTTATCCTTTATGAATTTTACCAAATCATCATAATTTGTTCTAATTTTTTGATTATCGATTTCCTTTTGCTCGATTGTGTGTCTTACACAACATCTGACAATTTTTGGCCGCCGTTTTGCCGCCCTTGCTCCAAGCAGCTACATGGTCGGCGTCCATATCGCTCAAACTCCAAATTTTCTCTTTGTTTGCGTCGTGTCCAATGGCACAAAGCGGGCAGTTTGATATTTTTTTCTTTTCAGCTTTAGTCGTTTGTTCTTTGTAAACCGCTTTTTTGGTTGCTTCATTAAAAATTCGGACTTCAAGTAGTTTGGTGTCAACAGAACCGCCGAGAATATACTCAAAAATACCTTTGCGATTTTTGATATACGGGTCAGCGTAAAGCTTTCGTACTTCAGCCGATACTTTCGCCGGATTATATGCTTTTTTGTGATACTCCTCGTAAAGTCGCCCCCACTCAAGTCCGCACATCTCGCTTTCTACATCAATAAATACGCTAGATATCCAATCAATCACACTGTTGAAATATTTTTTTAACTCATTGATATTTTTGTCATAGCGATGAAGACTCATGTAATCATAAATATTTCCTTTACTCACCCAGTCTAAAGCCCTCTCAAAAAATGCCTGTCGGCTTGCGCTGCCCTTTATATACGCGCTCCATTTTTGAATATTGGCATTTTGGCTGTTGCTGAACTCCTCCTTGCCTAGCGTAACGAATGGTCCGGAATAAATCGCATTTAACAACTCCTGGGGGACAAGCGGAACTCCAGCGATATTGATTGTCTTAAACCACTCCTTTATCTGGCTTTCTGTTCCCTCACATTCATAAATGAGCAGTTTAGTTTCCAATATCTTCGCTTTCTTATCTTTCGCCATACCGCCAAAATATTGCATCCCGTTTTCGTCTTTGATGGCGAATTTGTCAGTTACAAATCGTCCGACGCTGGTGATGCGTTGTTGTCCGTCCAAAACTTCCAGATTGTTTTCAGAAACCTTATTAAAATAAATCAATCCTATCGGGTAATCTTTGAGCAGTGATTCAATAACGGCCATTTCTCTTTTGCCGCCGTCAGAAGAATAGATATAGTTTCGTTGATACTCCGGCTGAATAGTGAGCTTGCCGGACAAGCCAAACAAGCCCTTGCCTTCAAGTTCGTTATAGACAAATCCTTCGCAAATATCTTTAACGGTAATGTTAGTTTTTAAAGTTGTTTTCATAATGTTAAAAATCAAAATTTATTACTAATTCTTTTCTGATTATATTTTTCCAATTCATCTCTTACTTTTTTCTCCATTTCCAAACGCGAAATATCGCCGGAATTTTGCAAAATTTCTTTATCGTTTAAAATCAAAAAACCATCCAATTTTTGTTTCCAGTCTTTCATATACATAACTCTTTGCTCCACGCTTTGCAATTCAGCAAAAGACAAAAATTGTTCCACCAATAAATTTAATCTTTTTAATTCCAATTCTTCTAAATAATTTTTGGCGATTTGCGCCTGTTCCCGTGTGATAACTTCGCCTTTCCAATTTGTCAGACCCATATTTTCTTTTTGACTGTCCACCCTGCTATCCACGATTTCCGCCGCGGTCAGTCCGGTAATAGCATAGTGGAATTTATTTTGCACAGTAGCATAAAAAAGTTTGGCATAATCTGTTTTTGGATTGTAATCTGCGCTGGTAGCAAAAACATCGCGGACTTTTTGATAAAAATTGGCCTCTGAAGTCCTGATTCTTCTGATCCGTTCTTCCCATTCTTCAAAATATGTCTTTTTCACTCTGCCTTCCGCCAATCTTTCGTCATCCATAACAAAGCCTTTTATTATATATTCTTTTAATTTCTGCGTCGCCCAGATGCGAAACTGCGTGCCGCGCAATGAGTTTATCCTATATCCGACAGAAATAATCGCATCTAAGTTATAATGCTTGACTACATAATTTTTGCCATCCGTGGCAGTTACCGAGGATTCCTCGGTAACTGAATTTTCGCTTAATTCAGCTTCTTTAAACACATTTTTAAGGTGAAGGCTAATATTGTCCACGGAACAATCAAAAAGCTCAGCCATCTGCTTTTGCGAAAGCCAAACAGTCTCGTCTTTCATCCGCACTTCAATCTTGGTTTCGCCATCTGCGGTGTTGTAAATAATGATTTGGTTGTTTTTGTCTTGTTTATTCATAATTTTTATCTATCGCAAATATTTTTCCCGCCTACCGGCGAGGCAGGTACAGTGATGACGGTTTTTGGGATTATTTGTGAAATTATTTTTCCTTGCCAATTAATTTTTGAATATCTTCCTGGCTAAATTCCTTTTTATAATCAATCAATTTCGGATGTTTGATATTTCTTAATTCCTCATCATAAGTCGCCATAATATTTCTGGCGCGTTTTTGATAAACTTTCCAATTTCTCTGCGACGAAAATTCTTTAAATATTTTTTCAAATTCTTTTTGGGTTAGATGTCTTTTTAATTTTTTAAATTCTTTTTCAACCTCGCCTGCTAATCCTGTTTCAAATGCGCCGATAATCAATAAAATTTCTTCATACATATAATTGCGAGTAAAATCTTTTTTAATCAAGCTCAAAAGTTTTCTGTATTCTTTGGCTCTTTCCATAAATAAAAATTTATAGAACATATCGGTATAAGTTCCATAATTTTTAACAGCCGCGAAATCTTTGATGCAATCAGTAAAATCTCGGCGGTATTCTTTGGTTTCATTTCTGGTTTCCCAAAATTGTTCAGTTAATTGATTGATCGTTTTGGGATCCATAGTAGCGATCTGCATGACTTTTTTAAATTCGCCTTCCACTCGGATAAAATATTTTCTGACTTGTTTGCCGATTTCGCTATTTTCAATCATAGCCAATTCTTTGGCCATATCCACGGAGAGAATATACTCTTTTGCCAGCACCTGGCCGGTTTTTGGGTCCTTAATTTTTGGCTTATTTAAAGAAATTTTTCCATCGCCAAATTTGGCGATGGCTACAAAATAATCCAAATCTTCTATAAAATCATATTTTTTTATCCTGTCTTTTATCCAATTGGAAAAATCTCTGCCGACTTTAAGCCAGTTGTGCAATTCGCGCGCGTTAACAAACCTTTTCTTTTCGCCATTAAAATCTTTTTGTATGACTTTAATGTTTATTAAATCGTTCATATTTTTATTTTAACACAACTTTTCATATTATTTTTATTTTGTTTCTTCATAATTTTTATCCCTTCGCAAATATCTTTCCTGCCTGCCAACGAGGCAGGGACAGTGATGTCGGTTTTTAAAATTGTTTTCATATTATTATTTATTTTCTCCTTTAAAATAAATCAATGACCAACTTCTGGAAAAACCATCTCCTTTGGAAACAAACTCTACCATAGATCCACGGGGTACTATATTACTTTCTGTAATCTCATAATCAGAAAAAACTAGTTGGTCATTATTGGGACTAATTGAAACAGATTTAATTTTTTTACCGATTTCCTGTTCGTAATAAAAATTAACTGAAGAGATTAATCTTCTGGCATTAGTAAAAGCGTTTCTACTTAAAGTTTCGGTGCTTGTTGCAACTAAAGGAGTTGGCACATTATCTAATGAAATATTATTTGCAATACAGAGTTTTTTAATTGTTTCCTCAATCTCCAAAGCAATTTTATATATTAAATAATAAAAACTTGATAAATGGAAATTATAAGACCACGCAGTATAACAACCCTTATGTTGAGGGTGTAATGCTTCAACCGGACCAATAACGCCCTTATTATCAACCCCTTCAAGATAAAAACCAAGTGTTTTACCACTATTATTTGGTTTCATAAATTGAAAAATCATTATCTGATTACTTGAATGTTTAAGGTAATTAAAAAATTTACGATAGATTCCTAGTGTTGGTTCTGTATTAGAAAAATACGACTCAACATTATTTTTATAGTTTGACTGACGAAACCATTGTGATAATGATTGACTCTCTGCTGGCCTTTTTAGTTGTAAACAAAAACATAAAAAAATTTCATAACCACTTTCAAAGTACCGCATTAAATGAAAAAGAAAATTTAGTGTTTCCGATTGCAATTTTTTCATATCCTCGTCTGAACAAACTTCACCTACTGCTTGCAAATTATTTACTGTTATAAATAATTGATTAAAAGCACTCACTGTATCGGAAAAATGTATATTAAAAATGGCTCCCGGGTGTCTTACATTATAATATTTATATTGTAATTCGTTTTCTTTCACCTTAGAAAGCTCATAATAGAGGGGCGGGGTCAGAGAGTTTGTTGTTAATTTTATTTCCATAATTTTACTTTTTAGCTTTCTTATGTCTAATTAAAACTCTAAAATACGGACATTTTCCATCTTTTAATCTCAAGTCCTTATCATCGTTTCCGTGTCTAAATTTTACAATCTCAAACTGCTCCGGTGAATACTTATCCAAAAAACTAATCGGCACACCCATTACGCCGTTATAATCGCTCGGAATGGCATCGGTAAACGGCACTTCTATCGCGTCGTAATTGTCATATTTATCATACGCTTTTTTGCCTTGAATTTCTTTGTGTTTGCTGTATTTCAAATTTTCTTCCATTGTCATAAGCGGCAATGGCTGGTGGCGTCGTCCGTGGTCAAGATTAGTGAACCAATGGCAATTACGAAATTTGACAAGTCCTGTTTCGTCATCAAGCACGCCGCTGGCGTATTCCCTTGCGTTTGGCGTAAAAAAATATGCATTACCAGCAAACACAAAGAGATT
>JAHIME010000087.1 GCA_018896595.1 Patescibacteria group bacterium | reverse complement strand
TTAAATGGAAAAGTTACTGTGCTTGGCATAGAGTCCGACTATCGCGCAATTCAACTTCAGCAAATCTTAACTGACGCGAATGATGTCTGGGCAGGGGATGTTAATTCAGTAATAGCTAACGCCGGAGCGAAACGGGATTTAGCGAAAGAAACAGATGGAGCGAATAAATATACCAAGTCCTTGATTAAAGGAATTTCCGGCTTAACAGCGGAAAATAAAAATGCCATAACTAATTTTATAGTTTATGGAACTAACAGCACGCAGATTTTAGGAGCAGGCGAAAGAGCCGGCGTAATCAATTCTTATAAAAGCGCGTTTGGGAAATTGCCGACAACGCAGAGCGAATGGGAAGATGTAATTAAAATCGCTAATGGCAGATGGCCAAGCGAAAAAAATCAAGAGACAGAAGAAAAAGCCAAGCAGAAATTTAAAAAAGTTTATAAACGAGATCCTGATATGAACAACCCTAATGATAACGCCGCTGTCACAGTTATTGCTTATGGCTTAAGACCTGATAGCAGAAATTTGAATAGCGAAAAAATCGCCATAAAAACTTTTAAAGCTATTTACGGTTATAATCCATCTTCAGCGGTTGATTGGGATATAGTCAGGGCAATAGCATATAGCGGAGCTAAAAGATAAAAGATTTTTTATAAAACAGGAATAAAAAGGCGGTCTTGCCAAAGGGCCGCTTTTTTATTGCCTAATTTTAATAAATGCCTTATAATAAAGATATACTTACAAACCGCGAACAAATATGACAGAAAACAAACAGCCGATTAATATTAATATTTCCACCTCAACCATAATCAAGGTTATTTCCATATTTTTATTGCTTTATTTCGTTTATTTAATTAAAGATGTTTTAGCGATTCTTTTCATAGCGTTGATTTTCTCCAGCGCGCTTGACCCGTGGGTTGATTGGATGCAAAGCAAGAAAATTCCCAGAGCCGCCGGGATTTTATTGATTTATTTTGTTTTGTTTATCATAATCAGCTCGGTTCTTTATTTGATAATACCGCCGATAGCGGAACAGTTGGGCGAGCTGGCGATAAACTTCCCCCGTTATCTTGAAAAAATAATTTCCGGCTTTTCCGCGTTTAAAGAATATTCCATTGAGCACGGTTTAATAGACGATATTAAAGAAAATTTGGGCTCCATGAGTTCAAATTTGCAGAAAGCCGCCGGCGGAATTTTCTCAACCGTTACCAACATATTCGGCGGCATTTTTTCTTTATTCTTGATATTGGTGATGACCTTTTATATGGTGGTTGAAGAAAACGCCATAAAAAAGTTAGTCTGGTCAATCACGCCGGCCAAACATCAGTCGTATATAATGCAGTTGATAAACCGCATGCAGATCAAGATCGGCTTATGGCTCAGGGGCCAGCTGGTATTAAGCTTTATTATTTTTGTTTTAATTTACGCCGGGCTCTCTATTTTAGGGGTTAAATACGCCTTAGTACTTGCTTTAATCGCCGGACTTGTTGAATTCGTGCCGTATTTAGGTCCGATGTTAGCCGCCATACCGGCTGTTTTTTTGGCCTTTACTCAGGCGCCGATGCTGGCCTTGTTTGTAGCCGCTTTATATTACATTATCCAATTGGTTGAAAACAATATTTTAGTTCCCAAGATAATGCAGAAAGCGGTCGGGCTTAATCCTATCGTTAGCATCGCGGTGCTTCTTATGGGATTTAAAATCGCCGGCGTGGCAGGCGCTATTTTGTCAATTCCGGTAGCCACGGCCGTTAGCGTTTTTATCAATGATTTGTTTGACAGCAAGGCGGCGGGCAAGAGCGAAGTTGAAAGTTAATTCCCGCAAATTTAGTTGGATAAAAAAAGAGCGCCTTTCTCGCGATTGGCGCTTTTTATTTTGTTTTTTTTAACACAAATCTAGTTTGTAAATTCTTGTTGCTTCTATCGCGTGGTGCGCCATATTATCTAAGTGATTAATTTTATTGGCATCATAAACGCCAATAACGCCGCATCTCGAATGCTCGCAATATCTCATATTTCCAATGTTATATTCTTTTTTATCATAATACCAAGTGCCTTTTTTAAAATCAACAGTAACATCATTTGGCACCCTTTCCACAACTTTCACATAACAGTTGTTTAACGCGTAAACCAAGAAAATTAATTTCATAAACCTACCTCCCTTATTTATTTTTTAAACAAGCTTGATATTGTTCATTTTTTTTCAAAGACCAAAAAAGCCAAACCATATCGGTCCAGCCTCCTTTTTGTGCCTCGGGAGAGAATCGCCCCGCAAAATTGCTGCGCAATTAGCGGGGTCACTCGCTCACACGCTCGTGAAACTCACGTGGCATTGTGGGGATGGTGGGAGTTGAACCCACACGAGCTTGCGCCCAAAGGTTTTTGAAACCTCCTTGTCTACCAGTTTCAACACATCCCCAAATAAAAACCAGCTTAAAAGGCCAGTGTTTTTTCAATTTTATTATAAGCTATGTTAAAAAAATTGTCAAAGAAGGCGGGATGGGGTATAATAAGCATATAAATTATGGGCAAAATAATCGCCATCGTAAACCAAAAAGGAGGAGTGGGAAAAACCACGACCGCGGTAAACCTGGGGGCTTATTTGGCGTATCTTGGCAGGCAGGTTTTATTAGTTGACATTGACCCGCAGGCGAACGCCACATCCGGCATCGGCATTGACCACAGGAATTTGGAGCATGGCGTTTATGAGGCGCTTATCGGGCAAAAGCCGATATATGAAGTTATCAAGCATACTTTGCAAGAGGGCTATAAAGTCGCTCCGGCAACCATTGCTTTGGCCGGAGCCGGCATTGAGCTGGTCGGCATGGAAGACAGGGAATTCCGGCTAAAAAGAATTTTGCAAGACATTAAAGACGAGTATGATTATATTATTATTGACGGCCCGCCTTCGCTCGGGCTTTTAACCGTAAACAGCTTGGTGGCGGCTGACGAGGTTTTGATTCCCATTCAAAGCGAGTATTACGCCCTGGAAGGCCTGAGCCAGCTGCTTGAAACAATCAGCTTGGTGCAGAATAATTTAAAACCGGAATTAAGCATTAAAGGAGCGGTGATAACTATGTTTGACAAGCGCAACCGCTTATCCGGTTCCGTAATGCGGGAATTGTACCAATATTTTCCCAACCGGGTTTTCCGCTCGGTCATACCGCGAAGCGTCCGCTTGGCCGAAGCCCCGAGTTTCGGCCGCTCCATTCTGCATTACGATCCTAAATCCAGCGGCGGCAGGGCCTATGAGCGGCTGGCAAGGGAGATTATTGATATAGAGAGAAGATAAAAATTTCTAATTTCTAATTTCTAATTTTTTATATTTTAATTTATGTCTAACGGACTCGGCAGGGGGCTTAGCTCCTTAATTCCTAAAAAAGTAAATAAAACCGTTGAAACCGTTCCGCCTTTCGCGCAGGGCGGGGCGGCGGCCGCGGCGGATAAAAGCAGAATTTTGCAGATTTCGCCTGATTTGATAAGTAATAATCCGATGCAGCCGAGAAAAGACTTCGCCCATCAGCCGATGGAAGAGTTGGTTGAATCAATCAAGCAATACGGCATAATTCAACCCATAATCGTCAGCCAAAAAGGCGATCGGTTTGAATTAATCGCCGGCGAAAGGCGCTTAAGGGCGGCTAAAATTATCGGCCTGGATAAAGTGCCGGCGATCGCGCGCGATGCCGAGGAGCAGGAAAAATTAGAGATGGCTTTGATTGAAAACATTCAGCGCGAAGATCTTAACGCGGTTGAACAGGCCGCGGCTTTCCGCCGCTTGATTGACGAATTTAATTTAACCCAGGAAGAATTGGCGAAACGGGTCGGCAAGGCGCGCTCTTCCGTGTCAAACATTTTGCGCGTGCTTAATCTGCCGGAGGAAATCCGGCAGGCGCTGATAGAGGGGAAGATCACGGAAGGCCACGCGAAGTTAATAGCCGGCTTGGATTCGGAAAACAGGCAATCGGCCTTGTTTAAAAAGATAATCCGCGGCGGCTTGACGGTGGGCGCTTCAATCAAGGAAGCGCGGACCATGGGCGGAACCAAGGCGGCGCGGATAAAAATTAATTACGAAGACAGGGATAAGGAAGAAACTTTGCGCGATTTTTTCGGCGCCAAAGTTGAAATCAAGCGCAAAGGCAAAGGAGGCCAGATAGTAATAGATTTTTACAGCGATGACGAGTTGGGCGGAATTATGGAGAAAATAAAATGAAATTCGTCCATCTCCATGTCCATAGCCATTATTCTCTGCTTGACGGACTCGCCAAAATTGACGATCTGGTTAACCGCGCCAAAGAAGACGGGGCCGAAGCCCTGGCCTTAACCGACCATGGCGTAATGTACGGGGTTATTGAATTTTACCAAAAATGCAAAAAGGCGGGCATTAAGCCGATTATCGGGGTTGAAGCGTATTTGGCTCCGGGTTCGCGGCTTGATAAAAATACGAGATCAGATGAAAAAAATTATCATCTCGTGCTCTTGGCGAAAAATAACGAAGGATATAATAATTTAATCAAACTTACTTCAATCGCCCACATGGAAGGGTTTTACTATAAGCCGCGCGTTGATTGGGAAGTTTTGGAAAAGCATCGCCAAGGCCTTATTGCCATGTCGGCTTGTTTGGCCGGAGAAATTCCCAGATTGATTGTCGCGGGGAAAATGGACAAGGCGAAAAAAAGAATTTCGGAATATCAAGAGCTTTTCGGCAAAGAGAATTTTTATCTTGAATTGCAGGATCATCCGAATTTGGAGCATCAGGCCGAGGTGAACAAAAAATTGATACAGCTTTCAAAAGAATCGGGCGCGCCATTAGTCGCGACCAATGACGTTCATTATTTAAATAAAGATGATGACGAAGCGCAGGACGTGCTGTTATGCTTGCAGACCAAAAAGAAAAAAGAGGATCGCGACAGAATGAGCATGGTGGGGGAAAATTATTCTTTCCGCTCCACCGGCGAGATGACAAAAACTTTTAAAGACACGCCGCAGGCCATAGAAAATACCGTTAAGATCGCCGGCGAATGCAATTTGGAGATAGAGCTGGGACAGACTCATCTGCCTTCTTTCCAGGTGCCCGGCGGCAAAAGCGCGGATGAATATCTTACAGAGCTGTGCATAGAAGGCATGGCCAAGAGGTATGGCTATGACAAAGAAAAAATAATTAAATCATACCGGGAGTTCGCGAAAAATGAAGAGAGCGGAGAAAAAAATAGTGATGGCGAAATTTTGCGGCAAAAATTGGAAAGATTGAATTATGAATTGTCCGTAATAAAGAAAATGGGCTTTTCGCCGTACTTTTTAATCGTGGCTGATTTTGTCAATTGGGCTAAAAATAACAATATCGTGGTGGGGCCCGGGCGCGGCAGCGCCGCCGGCTCCTTTGTTTCTTACTTGGCTGGCATAACCAATCTTGACCCGTTGGAATATGATTTATTGTTTGAGCGCTTTTTAAATCCGGACCGCATTTCCATGCCTGACATTGACTTGGATTTCGCCGATATCAGGCGCGACGAAGTAATCCGCTATGTTGAGGAAAAATACGGCCAAGACCACGTGGCGCAGATCATCACTTTCGGCACTATGGCGGCGCGGGCGGCGATAAGAGATGTCGGCAGAGCGCTTGACTACCCTTATGATTATTGCGACAAGCTGGCCAAGATGATACCGATGTTTTCAAAAATCAAACAGGCGCTGGAAATTGTCGGCGAATTAAAAGAAATTTACAGGACGGAAGAAGCGGCGCGCAAAATTATTGATTACGCCAAGCGCCTTGAGGGAGTGGCGCGGCACGCTTCAACGCACGCCTGCGGCGTCCTAATCACTAAAAATCCCTTGACTGATTATGTGCCTCTGCAATACGCTTCTTCGTCAGACAGGACGATTGTTTCGCAGTACAGCCTGCACCCGGTGGAAGATTTGGGGCTTTTAAAAATGGACTTTTTGGGACTGAAAAATTTAACCATTATTGAATCCGCCATAAAGATTATAAAAAATACGCGCGGATTGGAAATTAATATTGATAAAATCCCTTTGGACGACAAAGGGGCGTATAAATTATTGCAAGAAGGAGAGACAACCGGAATTTTTCAACTGGAATCAAGCGGCATGAAGCGCTACTTGCGCGAACTCAAGCCGACTGAATTTGAGGACATAATCGCCATGGTGTCCTTGTACCGCCCGGGGCCGATGGAATGGATACCGAATTATATCGCCGGCAAGCAGGGCAGGAAAAAGCCGCAATATCTGCATCCAAAACTGGAGCCGATTTTGTCCAAAACTTACGGCGTGGCGATTTATCAGGAACAGGTTATGCAGATGGCGCGGGCGTTAGCCGGCTTTTCCATGGCTGAAGCCGATGTGTTAAGAAAAGCCGTGGGAAAGAAAATTCCCAAGCTTTTGTCGGAGCAAAAAGAAAAATTCATTGACGGCTGCGTTAAAAATGGCATTGCCAGCCAGCTGGCTGAAAAAATATTCTCGTTTATTGAGCCGTTCGCCGGCTATGGATTTAACAGAAGCCATGGCGCCTGCTACGCCTTAATCGGCTATCAGACCGCGTATTTAAAAGCCAATTGGCCGACTGAATTTATGGCGGCTCTTTTAACCAGCGACCAGGAAAATATAGACAGAATCGCCATTGAAATAGAGGAATGCCGCTATATGGGCATTGAAGTTCTTCCTCCCGACATAAACCAATCATTCGCTTCTTTTACGGTTATTACCAGCGGCACGGCTAAAAATAAAATCGTCAGCCGGGATGAAAAAGCCGATACCATCCGCTTCGGGCTCAAGGCCGTTAAAAATATCGGCAATAATATTGTTGACGTGATAATCAAAGAGCGCAAGAAAAACGGGCCCTATCAAGATATAACCGATTTTTTGGAGCGAGTCAATGACAAGGATTTAAACAAAAAATCATTGGAAAGTTTAATCAAATGCGGCAGTTTGGACCAATTCGGCGAACGGGGGCAATTGCTCGGCAATATGGACGGTCTGCTCAGGTTTAATAAAGACATAAATAAAAGCCGCGACAACGGCCAGGTTAGCCTTTTTGCCGATGCTCCCGGCTTAAAGATGGATAATAAAATAAAATTGGAGCAATGCGCGCCGGCGAACCGCCGGGAAAAGCTGGCTTGGGAGAAAGAACTGCTCGGGCTCTATATTACCGAGCATCCTTTCATTGATTATAAAAAATATTTAAGCGGCAATGTTGCCACAATAGCGGAATGCCGCGCCCATCTTAACAATGACCAAGTTGATATCGCCGGCATAATAACAAAGATACAAAAAATAACGACACGCGCCAATGAACCCATGCTTTTTGTCAAGATTGAAGATTTGTCCGGAGGCATGGAAATATTGGTTTTTCCGTCTCTGCTTAAAGAAACAGCGGCAATCTGGCGGGAAGGCGAAGCGGTTCTCTGCCGAGGCAAGCTGTCGGACAAAGACCATGAAATCAAATTATTATGCAACAAGGCGATTGAACTCACTTTAGAAAATGTTGAGCAAGCGATAATTAAATTTAAAAAAGAAAACGGAATTGTAAATAACGCGATAAAGAAAAATTTCGCAAAATTAAATTCAGCGGTTTTAACAGACGAGACAAATTTATATATCGCGCTGAATAAAAATTATAATCCCGATATTTTAAGCGAATTAAAAGAGTTGTTGACGAAACATCAGGGCGATAAAAAAGTTTATTTTAAAATCAAATCTTCAAATATTGAAACAGATTTTAAAGTTAACCCTTGCGAATCTTTAATTAAAGAAATTAATCGTTTATTAAGCAAATTAGACGAATAGCCGATTTTTTGGTATAATAACAAATAGCTATTGCCGTTAAACGTTTATCAATATAAAACATAAATTTATATGTCAACTAAAATCAAAGTAAAAAAAATCAATCCGCCGGCTGGCGGACGTAAATCAGCCAAGCCGGGCAAAGCCGTTTTAATAAAAAAGCAGTCCAAAAAGCTGGAACCGGAAGAAGCTCCGGCGCCGGAGCCGAAAGAGGCGACTAAAGCCGAGATTGTGCTAAAGTCAATTTCTCAGGAAGAAAAAGCGCCGGATGCGCAAAATGAATTATCAGCGATTAAAAATCTTGAAGTTAATAAAATAATAAATATTAAAGAATCGCGAGCTGATAAAGTTAACGCGGTTGATAAAGAGCTCGCGGAAAAAACGGCCGGTAAAGACAGGTCAATAGCCGTTTACCGCAAAATCGCGTATAGTTTTATCATACTAACGGTTATGCTTTTAGCCGCGATTTTTTATTTTTCATTTGTCAAAGTAACAATAACCATTTTGCCCAAGCAGGAAGCCATAAACAGCAATTTGATTGTTGACATTCTTGATAAAGACAAGGGAACAGCGGCCGGCGGCGCCGTAACAGGGGAGGTTAAGCAAGCCGAGATTGAGCAAAGCAAAACTTACGCCGGGAGCGGCATTGAAACGGTTGGCGAAGAGGTGAAAGGCAAAATCATCGTATTCAATAATTACAACAGAAGCCAGCAATTAGTGGCGACAACGAGATTTCTTTCGCCGGACAATAAATTATTCAGATTGAAAAATACAATTACCGTTCCCGCCGGAGGCCGGGTTGAGGCGGATGTTTACGCTGATGAAGTCAACCCGGAAATGGCAATAGCCGCGGCTCATTTTATCATACCCGGCCTTTGGGCCGGCTTGCAGGACAAGATTTACGGCGAGAGCAAAGAGCCGATGGAGTATTCCCGGAAAGTTAAAAGGTATATACAGCAAGCCGATATTGAAACGGCCGTTAAGGATTTAAGAGAGAGTTTGCTGGAAAAAGCCAAAGTTGAAATCGGCGAGAATTATAAAGATTATAGCAGGGTGATTTACGATATTGATAACAATTCAATCAGCCGGGAAGTTGGCGGCAAAGTAGGCGAAGAAAAAGATGAATTTCCCGTCACTATGAAAACCAACGTGATAGTGGTCGCTTTTAATGAAGATGATATTTTTAAGCTGGCTCAGCAAAAGCTGAATTCAATTTTGTCCGATGACAAAAAATTAGCGGAATTTGGAAAAGACAATATCAGCTACGGCTTAAACGGTTATAATATAAATCAGGGCTCCGCTTCGTTGAATGCGAGCTTTAGCGGCAAAATAACCGCCCTGGAGGGCGCTGACATCGTGGAAAGAGATAAAATATTGGGCCTAAGCCGCCAGCAGCTGGACGCTTATTTGAAAAATATGCCGGAGATTGCGGATTATGAAATTAAATTTTATCCTTCATTTATAAATAAAGTCCCTAATTTAGCCGATAGGATTGAGATAGAAATAAAGAATAATTTTTAACTCTGAATTAGACCAAAATTTAAGATAATTTAAAATAGTCTTGACTTTTTTGAATTATACTATATAAATGCTTGAAATTTAATAATTTTAAGGATTACATATCCTTGAAATTTGACAATTTTAAGGATTATGATACAATAAAACTATGAAAATACCTAGATTTTACAATTTAGCCGATTATATAGGGTCTGTCGCCAAAAGGCGACTTTGATAAAAATTTAACAAAAATTAATCAATTATCATTAACTTTGGTTAACTATTGTTAACTTTTTATCATTTTCATCTATTTTTCTTTCTTTTTTGCGCCCCTTGAACGCAAATCT
>JAHIME010000101.1 GCA_018896595.1 Patescibacteria group bacterium | reverse complement strand
GCCTGATTTGCCATCATCCCATGCATTGTATCCGGGGGTCCCCGATCTGCTGCGACGGTCCAAGCCGAGTGGTCGGTTGATTTTTAAGCCGGAGTCCTGGCCGGATGAAAACGAGGCCATGGAACATGCACTGCGGGCGGCACTGGTTGAAATGGGCACGATGAAGCCCGACGAAGCGCGACAGCGCCTGGAACAGTTGGAAGAGAACCACGGAGCGCGTCGCAACTGGGTTTGGGCACGATTGGGCATGAGCCCCCTCGCCAATGCCCTGGAGCATTTGGCTGTCTTGGCCAAACGGACCAGGATGCCGCTGGGAGGCGAATCGGTTGACGCGATGGCCAAGGTATATACCGAGGGTGGATACTTGGCCGACGATGCAACGCTTCGGGCCTTGGCCTGTGTGAAGACGGCAGAAGATGCAGCGGCCGTTCAAACGGCCATCAGGTGCATCTACCTGCCCTGGCTGGAGGACACGACCAAGCATTTCCAGCAGTGCGAGGCGGTCAAGTCGCTGCCGTCGGTTGAACAGCAGGAAGGAGTCAAGGTCAGCGCGGGTGAGTGCATCTTGTTTGCCGATGGACTGCGGTTTGACATAGGCCAACAGCTCGCAGCGATGGCCGGCGAGAGGAACATGGAGGTGTCCGCCGCTTGGCGCTGGGCATCCCTTCCCACGGTAACGGCGACAGCCAAACCGGCAGCTTCGCCGATTGCCGGCAAGTTACGTGGCGGCCACATGAAGGAAGATTTCTGTCCAGAGTTGAAAGAAACCGGCGTAGAGCTGGCCACGGAGCGTTTTCGGGGGCTGCTTTCAGACGCTGGCTTTCAGATGCTGGGACCTGTTGAGACGGGTGAACCTCTGGCTCAGGATGCACGGGGCTGGACCGAATACGGGGAGTTTGACAAACTCGGTCACAACCTTCAGGGGAAGATGACGGCTCTGATCGAAGACCAGTTGGATCTTCTGGTGGAGCGGGTGCAAGGGCTGTTGGAAGCCGGTTGGAAGCGGGTGCGCGTCGTGACCGATCATGGCTGGCTCCTGGCGCCCGGAGGGCTGCCCAAGGTTCAACTGCCGAAATACCTGGCCGAGAGCAGGTGGTCACGGTGCGCAGCCATTAAGGATACATCGCATGTAGATGTTCCGGTCTCCGGCTGGTCATGGAACCCGCAGGAACGATTCGCCCATGCGCCGGGGGCGCACTGCTTTGTGGCCGGACAGGAGTATGCCCACGGCGGTGTGAGCCTGCAGGAGTGCCTGGTTCCGATTCTTACATTCAACGCGTCAGTTGCCGCAGCCGGGCCAATTGTCAAGGTATCTGAAATTCAGTGGATTCATCAGCGCTGCCGGGTGACGGTCGAGCCAGCGGTCGGCGGTCTACTTGCTGATCTGCGGACGAAGCCCAACGTTACCGGCTCAAGCATTACTGAGCCCAAACCTCTTGATGCCGAAGGCAAAGCTGCACTGCTGGTTGCCGACGACTCGCTCGAAGGAACAACGATCAGCCTGGTTATTGTGGATGCGACGGGACGCGTCATTTGCAAAGAAGCCACTACCGTCGGAGGAGATAAATAATATGAAGGAACTCGATCATCTTGATCAACTCGCGGCGTCGGCCTTCGACGGTTACCTCGTCCGCAAAGACCTTGTACGGCGTTACAGCCGGCAGTATCCCGTGCCAACCTACGTCGTTGAATTTCTGCTCGGACGTTACTGCGCGACCGTAAACCAGGAGGAAATCGACGAAGGTTTGAAGATCGTTGAGCGTCAGCTGCAGGACCGCACGGTACGAACAAGTGAGCAGGAACTCTTCAAGGCGCATGCGCGTGAAAGGGGTTCCGTGAAGCTGATTGACATCGTCAAGGCGCGCCTCGATGCCAAGACCGATTCATTCCTCGTTGAATTGCCGAGCCTGGGGATCAAGGACGTGCGGATAGCGGATGCGATCGTACATGAGCATGAGCGAATGCTGACCGACGGCTTCTACGCCGAGGTGACTTTGAGCTACGACGCGGCCATCGCAGAGGAAAAGCACGGCCGTCCTTTTGCGATTGATAGTCTAAGGGCAATACAGCTTTCCAAATCTGACGTTTTGTCAACGCTCAAAAAAGGCCGGGGGCATTTTACTACGGCTGAATGGAAAGATTTCCTCCTGCGCTCTGTGGGTTTGGAACCGGCGGCCATGTCGGTCCGGGCGAAGATGGTGGTGCTGTTGCGGATGGCCCCGTTTGTCGAGCGGAACTACAACCTTGTTGAGCTCGGGCCACGTGGTACGGGCAAGAGCCACCTGTACCAACAAATATCACCATACTCGCACCTGATTTCGGGCGGCAAGGCGACTGTCGCGAAAATGTTCGTGAATATGTCCAATGGACAGAGGGGGCTGGTCTGCCTCTACGATGTGGTGTGCTTCGATGAAGTTTCGGGCATCTCATTTGACCAGAAAGATGGCGTAAACATCCTCAAGGGCTATATGGCCGCCGGGGAATTCTCGCGCGGCAAGGATAGCATTCGCGCTTCAGGCGGCATCGTGATGGTGGGCAACTTTGATGTGGACGTGGAGCAGCAGCAGCGAATCGGTCACTTGCTCAGCCCGCTGCCGCCAGAGATGCGCAACGACACGGCTTTTATGGACCGCATTCATGCCTATGCGCCTGGGTGGGATTTCCCGAAGCTCAAGGCAAGTGAACACCTGACAAACCATTTCGGTCTGGTGACGGACTACCTCTCCGAGTGCTGGACGAAGCTGCGCGAAGGGACGCGAATATCGACGCTGCAAGGCCGTGCGCATTGGGGAGGTGCGCTGAGCGGCAGGGATATCGAGGCAGTCAACAAGACCATCAGCGGTCTGCTCAAACTGCTGTTTCCGGACCCGGAGGCAACGATCCCGGATGAGGATCTTGAGGGCATTATCCGGATTGCCTTGGAGGCAAGGCGACGGGTGAAGGAGCAACAGAAACGCTGCCTAAAGACAGAGTTCCGCAATACTCACTTCAGCTATTTTATGGGCGTGGACGGCGTTGAGCAATTTGTTTCGACACCTGAGCTTCACAGTGATGAAGCGATCGAAGCGGATCCATTGCCTCCCGGACAGGTATGGGCGATAAGTCCGGGTGGTCAGGATGCGGCGCCGTCTCTATACCGCATTGAAACAACCTGCGGCCCGGGCAACGGCGTGA
This sequence comes from Patescibacteria group bacterium, assembly GCA_018896595.1. Lineage (GTDB taxonomy): Bacteria > Patescibacteriota > Patescibacteriia > Patescibacteriales > VMTK01 > JAHIME01. Next base: position 8,160 of record JAHIME010000101.1, on the reverse strand, counting down.
AGATACTGAATGCGCCTGTTCCGCCGGCGTTTCGGGAAAGCGTCCGTTTTGGCGAGCAGAATCTCTACACGCAGGCAAAGTCCCTCGTTGGGGATCGCGATCCCCGCAATCATGAGTTTTCGGTGCAGTTGCGGGCAATGGACACGGACAGATCGGGCCATGGTCTAGGCCTGCCTGTTCTGGTGGCCTTGTGTGGGTGCCTGATGGAGAGGAGTACGAAGGGAGGTCTTATCATTGTGGGCTCGCTCAACTTGGGCGGGTCCGTGGAGATGATTCCCAACCCTGTCGCCGTTGCCGAGTTGGGAGTCGAAAAAGGCGCCGCCCAGCTTCTCATGCCAGTTTCGGCGCGAAGGCAGCTCTTAGACCTGCCAGACGAAATGGCGACGAAAGTGAATATCGTCTTTTACGCGGACCCGGCGGATGCCTTTATGAAGGCGATTCTGGAATGAGGATAATTATGGCAATGGATGATTAATGCCATTGATGAGGCGATCAGAATATGCGCCACCTTACTATTAGACTATTCTGGATGCAGGTAAATTAAGCGAGGTGTTTCAATGTCTTCAGCAAATTCATTTCCTGAAAGTATGATAAACATTATCGGTGAACAGGTGGCTAAAGAACTGCAACAAATGAGAAAGATAGAAGCGCAACTCGCTGAAGCAAGGAAGCGCCATCAATTCTTATCCGAATTGAATACCTTTCTCAAAAAAGACTGGCCCCAGCATATTCTCGCCCTGCTGAACAAGGAATCTCAAACGATCAAAACAATCGATGCGGACAATCAGGCTCTGAAAGAGACGTTGGATTCTATTCGCAGTTCGGCAGTGGAGAAGGTCGCCGTCTTGCAACGGCGTTTCCCGGCTTTCTTGGATGAGGCCTGCAAAGCAGGCAACCTGCCTTTGGATCGTGAGAGTCGGGACCCGCAATATACCTTTGCAAAAGGATTCTTTACCTTATTGATCGACTACCAGAAAGGAAGGGCCAGACTCTCTGATTATGAAGGCAGGCTTCATGAATTCCCGTCCGATATAGGCGCTGTTGTTGAGCATGTCCAAAGTGAATATAAAAGGGTTTTTGGCAAAATCTTTGATGGACAGAAATTTCTCAAGAAACTGCGAACTCACTACTTGGCGATCATCAAAAAAGAAGGACTGGCCGATGGTTCTGAACTGCCGATAAGAAGGATTACCACCAGGTTGGGAAAAAATGAAAAAGGATTTCGGACTGATGAATTTATTGTGCAACTCTCCCGGCTTGTTGCGGAGGGTCCTGTGGAAATCGACAACCGTCGGGTGGATCTCCAACAAACGAAGGACAGCCAGCAGGGTATCTATCTGCACGGTTTAGCGGGCCGGGGTTATATCGGCTATATAATGTTTAAGGAGGTGAAGTGATCATGGAACAAAGGCTCGCTTTGTCAGTCATCGAATCGCTACGGAAGGGTATCCCTCCGCAACGGGGAACGGATCTTTATTCCGTTGGTTATGAAAAATTAATTGAGGGAATCAAGCGCCATCACTTAAAAGGCATCGAAGACAGAGGCATTATACGATTCATCAGCGGGTCGTGGGGAGCCGGAAAGACGCACTTCTTCCGACTGCTCAGAGACATCACGTTTAAGGAGAGATGTCTCGTTTCGAATGTTGAATTATCTGTAAACGATGCTCCCTTGAATAAATTCGAGCGGGTGTTTTACGGGATCATCCGCAACGTCATGACCCCTTCTGTATATGATGAAGATGCTCCGACCGAGTCGGCGCCCTTTGGTAGAGTGGTTCGAGAATCTCTTCTCTATCTGGGTGCCCAGGATTCTTTAGCCGGCGGGGAACTCAATCATGAAAGTTACTCAAAAGCCCTGCAAAAACTCATGGCTGACCAAGGCATTGATATTGACTTCAAGAAAATGATCCAGAAGTATTGGGAAACTTATCTACCCGAAGCTGCCGATGCCGCTATTCAGGATCAAGTCCGCGCTGAGATCTTGCAGTGGTTCAGCGGGGAAGGTGCTATCGGAGCTTACCGAAAGCGTTTTGGTGTCAATCAAATGATCAATAAGAACAACGCCAAGCTGATGCTCCAGTCGCTTGCCGGCTTTGTCCGTTTGTCAGGCTACCGCGGTTTGGTGATTCTCTTTGATGAAGCTGAGCAATCCTATTCGATCATGAAAAAATCAGCGCTGAAGGACGCACAAAACAATCTGTTATCCTTGATTAACAATATTGAGGCGATTCCCGGATTGTTCCTTATCTACGCGACAACGCCAGAATTTTACACAAATCCAAAGTACGGCATCGTCATTTACGGCGCATTGGCTGGTCGCATTGGCAAGCCCGAAGAGAGAAGCCCGAGGGCTCTTAACACGATATGGAACCTCGACGCATTGGAAACGAGCATTGATGAGTATGGATCTGCAGCAAAAAAGATTAGGGATGTATACTTGAAGTCCTATCCGGAAGATGCGGAAAAGATTCCGGATGACAATGAGGTCGAGAAGTTTGTTGACGACCTTTTTGACGAGCACCCGTCATTGAGCGCCGTCCGTTTCTGGAGGGTTCTTGTTACGGCACTTGTTGCCCATTTTGATGATCGGTTGGAAGGAGATGTACGCGATACGAAAGAACTTTATGAGGATGTAATGGACAAACTCCGTGAGGCTTAATGATGGATCCTTCTCATGCTCAACGGGTTATCGAAGATTTACGGATAGGCATTCCTCCAGACGGATATGTTTGTCACTTTACCGTTGGAAGAAAATCAGAAATTGACAGATTAAACACCCGCCTTAACAAAGCCCACAAAGGCTCTCTCCTGCTGAAAGCCAATTATGGTTCCGGCAAGACCCATCTTTTAAGATATCTGAAAGAACGCGCTTTAGCAGAGGGTTACGTCGTCAGTTCCGTGACGCTGGATGCGAAGTCCGCCGTCCGATTCAACCGGATGGACCAGATATTAGGTGCGATATGGCGTGGGCTTGAGATTCCAAACAATAATGGCGGTAAAGGAGTCCGACCATTTTTTAATGAAATATGTTCCCTGATTGAGGCCAGCAAGTCGAAGAAAAAGGCTTGTTTCTGGTGCGATCTCTCCAATGAATGGCGTTGGGATTTTTCCGAGGTTCTCGAAGCGCCATCTATTTTTGTAGCTATTCGTGCGTGGTTAACTGGTAAACCGACGATTCACGATCTCGTGGAAGCTTGGTTTCTTGATCCTTCAATTTACAAAAACCAAAGAAAAGAACTTTATACAAAACTAATTTGGCAGTTAAGAAATCACTTTCGAGACCCTCGATATGACTGGCAGTTTTATAAAGACGGCATATTTGATTTTCAAGTACAGGCCTACACTCAGAGCTGGGCAGCTTTTAGAGATATCCATAAGTTAGCGATTGAAGCTGGTTATAGAGGATTCATTATCCTCTTTGATGAATTTGAAGATGTGATCCACAATATCAGAAACATTCAGCATCAAGAATCAGCGTTCTGGAATCTATTTCAGTTTTATGGAGCAAAGAAATTTGATGGTATGACCTATTTTGCCGTTACCCCTGACTTTGCTAAAAAATGCAAAAGCCTGCTTCTTCAGAAAGGCCGTTGGGATTATGATTACAGCTTGTTCGATAAGCTTCCTACTTTTGAAATGAGCCCCCTCACGGCCGAAGAGCTTCAGGAATTGGCACTCAAAATATTTGAGATTCACGGTATCGCCTATGATTGGGAACCGGATTCAATAATGAAAATGCATGAACTTAAAGCAATTGTAGAAAAGACCGCATCTGTTCAAGTACAGGACAGGGCGCGGCAGACAATCAAAGAAATTGTAAGACACCTGGACAGACTTCTCGAGGATATGGAATGAGCAGCACCCGCCACTTGGATCGCTCAGTCGCCAGCGCTTTTTATGGACAGTTCCCAACGTTGAGACCTGTCCAGGAAGCAGCCATCCAGCCAATTCTTCAGGGGAAAAACGTCGTTCTGTCGTCAGGGACGGGATCTGGAAAAACAGAAGCTGTTCTGGCGCCCCTGATCAGTCTTTATCGTCAGGAAGCATTGGATACGGATTCCCTGGCCATTCTTTACATCGCTCCCACGAAAGCGCTTGTGAATGACTTGGAAAAGAGGATTCGTCTTCCTTTAGATAAAATCAACTTTAAGCTTGCCGTCCGTCATGGTGATCATGATGATTTGGCCAGTGGCGTCACGCCAAATCTGCTCATTACAACACCTGAATCCCTTGAAGTGCTTCTCCTCAGAAAAGAAAAGCGCCTCTCCAATGTCAAAGCGGTCGTCATAGATGAAGTACATTTATTGTACAATACCCAGCGTGGTCTTCAGCTTTCCGTGCTGCTTAAGCGGTTGAATCAGTTTACAGATAGGAGACTTCAATGGGCAGCCTTATCGGCGACGGTTAGTGTTCTTTCCAATGTAAGAGACTTCCTTTTTGGACCTGTCGAAGAGGCAGTCTTCCTTCAATATCCAGCACAACGCACCATTGATGCGCATATCCGGCAGGTCAATGATGAGGAATCTTTTCTAAGGCTTGTGAGAAGGTTGGTAGAAGGAAAGAATGTAAAGTTACTCGTTTTTGCAAACTCGCGCCGTATCTGTGAGAAACTCGTGAGCGTCCTGGCACGCTACAAGTTACTTGAACACATCGTCTTTGCCCATTATTCCTCTTTGTCACCTGAACTGCGGGTTGAAACGGAAAAGAAATTTGCATCGTCAAGATGCGCCATATGCGTCTCAACAAGTACGCTGGAGCTGGGCATTGACATAGGTGATATAGACGCCGTCATATTATGGGGGGCACCGGCAAGTGCTGAATCATTCCTGCAAAGAATTGGACGCGGCAACCGGAGACAGAATAAGACAAATGCCATATGTCTTATTCCTGACGATTCTGAAACTCCGTTATGCGATGCCCTGCGATTCTTAGCGCTGATCGATGCAGCTCAAAATGGTGAATTGCCCGTTCTTGACCCTTATGATCTATACGGGGCATCCGGTCAGCAATGCTTGAGCATGATCGCTTCAGAAAACGGCCGCTATATGCGCATCGCCGATTTATGCAAGTTTTTTGACCATAAGGTACATCTATCGCGCCCTACCATTGAGGAGATTCTCGCTGAATTGGCCAACAACGGCTATCTTCAGAGACACGGCTTCAAGAATCAATACGGGGCCGATCAAAAGCTCTATGAACTTATCGATTATCGGATGATTTATGGCAATTTCGGCGCGAATTCCAACACGGTGGATGTTTCCCAGGAATCCAAGAAGCTGGGGACAGTCCCATCCATCAATCTGCTGCGTGTGAAACCGGGAATGCATGTGAGATTTGCCGGAAAATCGTGGCTGGTTCGGAAGGCCTCGGCAGAGGGATTTATTCTTGAGCCGCTCAAGGCGCGCTCGCGGGGCGAAGCAGTTGATTTTATTTATCCCGGCGGCGGCATCGGCTTTGATGCCTTCTTATGTAACCGCATGTGGAATATCATTCACTCTGAACCGATCAAACAACTGATGGCTGAAGAGCTATACCGTGACGTCCATGCCTTCGGGAAGCGTCTGGTTGGTATTTGTGGATCTGATCAAATTCCATATATCGAAGTAGCACAGGGATATCGCTATTTTACTTTTGGAGGATACCTCCTGAATAAGGCTTTGGCTCTGATTACCAATCAATGGGATTTCAAGGCCGACGATATTTCCCTGCGATGTGCTTCGGTAATAAATTGGGGTTCAATCCCTGCGGAACCAAAGGACTATGAACCTGTATTCGATAGTCTTTTTGAGATGTCAGGCAACCAGTCTCTTTATCAGACTCTTCTCCCAACAACGCTGCAACTGCAGGAATATTTGCAGAATTGGCTGAAGGACAAAACAATCATCGAAGTCTTACGGCGCTTGCAGAAATCAGAAGCGGTGAGAGTCGATCCGGCGCTTTTTGATTCTGTTGCTGCCGATTTGTGAGACGAGAATAATTGGCGATAGGATGCTCGGTAGCTATGTCCGGTCGATATCTTCCATTTTATGACTCAGTACCTCTGGTTTTATGGAAATTTTTTAGGAGGTTGAGATGGCGATTTGCAGGAAATGTTTACGACCATTTGATAAACAGCAGGATTTGGACTGTGACCCAGCACAGGAACTCGCTGAAATCTTTTTGGGAAGCACAAACTCCACCAACGAAGATGAACTTTGTCTCGACTGTCGGAAGGAGTTAGGGATATCGAACCTCCTTGGTTTCGGCTTATAGGTCCATGTGACGTCCCGCCCCAGGGGAAATTCATTGGCAATGTGAAAGAGATGCTGGTATGGCCACCATGATTCCGAATGAAGTAAACGCTTTCACGACAGATGGCGAGAGAACCTTCTACCGGTTTTTACAGTCCTGTGCTAAGCCGGATGATAGGTACACCGCATGGTACCTGCCTGATATACTTGGGCGTGAACCGGATTTTCTCCTCTACGCCCCGGATGCCGGGCTTGTCATCCTCGAAGTCAAAGACTGGGCCTTGGATCAAATCATTGCCGCGGATCCCCAATTCTTCACACTGTATATGGCAGGGAAAGAGGAACGGCGCAAGAATCCTCTCCAGCAGATCCGTGAGTATTTCGGCCAGGTCCTGGAAGGAACTGGGGATTCAGGCGCAGGGGCGCGTCCATCGCGTGACCTGGGTTTACCGGAATACGCAAGAGATCGCCGATTTTGCGGCGGCACTGGTCGGAAGCGGGACCTCATCAGCGTCCGAATCCGCCGACCTCCTGGGTCATCAGGGGCGGCTGTTTCCGGAAACCTTTGAAGCGCCTCACGGCGCGCCTCCCGAAATCAGGGCTTTCCCCGACTACGGAGAAATTGCCGCCTGGGTGGCCGAGACAATCCGGCATCTTTCGGCGGAAGACGGCTATCCTCTCTCGGAAATGGCGGTGCTCTATGCCATGAAGACCCCGGAGAATGAACCCGGCATGAATTTGCCCCTCCTCATCGGAAAGACGCTGGACAAAAGGGGCCTCCTGCACAACTGGATCTCCGAAGACTACCGCGCCAAGAGATCCTATGACGTCACCACGGAAAGCGTGACGATCTCCACCATCCACAGCGTGAAGGGATTCGACTATGCGTGCGTTTTCCTGTTGGGCCTGGACTGGCTGGCGCCGGGAAGGTGGACGGAGGAGCAGATCCGCCGGCTGGCCTATGTCGCGGTCACGAGGGCGAGGGAAAGACTGTTTATTCCCTATTGCTCAGGGAGCGAGCTCATAAACAGACTTTTAAACAGCACCTCTAAATGAGTTTCGCCATGAATCGTGCGCAATCCATCCTGAAAGAAGTCTTCGGCTTTGAAACTTTCTGGCCCCTCCAGGAAAAGGTGATTGCCCATATCCTGGAGAAAAAGGACGCCCTGGTCGTGATGCCGACGGGAGGGGGCAAGTCACTCTGCTATCAGATTCCGGGAATGATCTTTGACGGATTGACGATCGTAGTGTCGCCGCTGATCTCCCTGATGAAGGACCAGGTGGACCAGTTGCGGGAATACGGCGTTCCGGCCCTTTTCCTGAACAGCACTCTGAGTATGGAAGAGTACCGGGCGAACGTATCGAAGCTCAGGGAAAACCGCGTGAAACTCCTCTACCTGGCCCCGGAGGCCTTGCTGGCGCCGAGAACCCTTGCCCTGCTATCCGCCCTGAACGTGGATTGCATCGCCATTGACGAAGCGCATTGCATCTCCGAGTGGGGTCACGATTTCCGCCCGGAATACCGGCAACTGGCGGAGGTCCGCGCCGCTTTTCCAGATGCGTCCTGCGTGGCGCTGACGGCCACGGCCACACCGCGTGTTCGGGAGGATATCCGGCAATCCCTGAGTATCGACGATCAGAACGAATACATCGGCTCTTTCAACCGACCGAATCTCTTTCTGGAAGTGGCCCCGAAGACCGAGCCCCTCGACCAGGTGCTGACCTTGCTCCAGCAGTATCCAAACGAATCGGGAATCATTTACTGCGCCACCCGCCGGTAGACGGACGATCTTCACTCCGTCCTCCACCGGAAGGGCTATTCCGTCCGACCCTACCATGCGGGTCTGTCGGAAAAAGAACGCACGGAGAACCAGGAGCGCTTCAGCCGCGACGATTGCCGGATCATCGTGGCGACGATCGCCTCGGC
>JAHIME010000086.1 GCA_018896595.1 Patescibacteria group bacterium | reverse complement strand
TAGTTATTTATATCTTAATTTTAGCACAAAATTAATCTTTTTTCTATGGTAAAATGTGCATAACTAGCGGCCTTGCGGCCGCTTTTTTAATTGCCTAACGGCAATTTAATTTGCGACAGTCCCAACATGCTCCGCAACGCTTTTGGGGCTTCTTGAATAAAGCGCTTGCATCATCGCCGAATCTTCAGGATTAAATTCATCATAAATAAAAACATCAGCCATAATTTTAAAATTATTTTTTAAAAAATAATTATATCATTTTGCTTGTCTTGAATATCGGCTTGCGTTTCATTCGGATTTTGGTTGGCGTAAGGCAATACTTCATGATTTAATATTTTCAGCTGAACTCCGGCTTCGGCGAAAATTTCCTTGCTTCTTGAGCCGGCATGGTAATCATTGGCGCAAACCACTCTTTTTATTCCCGCGTTTATTATCATTTTGGCGCAGGTATAACAAGGCGTCATTTTAACGTAAATCGCCGCGCCGTCCAAAGCAATCCCGAATTTGGCGGCTTGGCAAATCGCGTTCTGTTCCGCGTGGGTTGTCCTGATGCAGTGGCTTGACTGATGGCCGTCCGGATGGATTACTATGTGCATTTCATGGCCGATTTCATCGCAGTGCGGCAGTCCGATAGGGGATCCGGCATAGCCGGTTGAAATTATTCTTTTGTCTTTTGCTATCACGCATCCCGCCCGGCCTCGGTCGCAGGTTCCGCGAGCGCCTACCATTTCAACGATTTTCATAAAGTATTCGTCCCAGGAAGGGCGAATATACGGTTGTTGTTCCGGCATATTTTTAGTAGTTAACCCGTTTTTTGAGTAAAAAACGAGGTTTTTTAAAAAACCTCCTTGATAATATAATTTTCTTATATTTATTATTATTCTACCAAATTTAAAAAAATAGAGCAAATCGGGAAAATTAAAATAAAAACAACTCAATTATTGAGTTGTTTTATATAACACATGTAAATTTATATTGCTACTTTAATGCCCGGTCCCATGGACGAACTGATGGCGATATTTTTAATATAAACGCCTTTTGAGCTTGACGGCTTGGCTTTTTTTATCGCTTCCAGCAAGGTTTGGTAATTTTCCAATAATTGTTTTGAATCAAAAGAAACTTTGCCGATTGCCGTATGGACATTGCCCGTATCATCGTTCTTAAAGCTCACCTTGCCTTTTTTAAGCTCCGCCACGGTCTTTGCCGGATTAACAGTCACCGTATCGTTTTTGGGCGAAGGCATCAGCCCGCGAGTGCCTAAAATTTTCGCGATCGGCGCCAAGCTCTTCATCATAGCCGGTTCCGCCACCGCGACTTGGAAATCGGTTTTTTCGGTTTTTTTGATTTCAGCGATTAATTCTTCGCCGCCAACGTAATCGGCGCCGGCTTCTTTTACTTCTTTCTCTTTTCCCGGAGAGACAAAAGCGGCCACTTTGACGGTTTTGCCGGTGCCGTGAGGCAGATTGACAGCCGTCCTTACCTGCTGGTCGCCTTTGCGCGGATCAACGCCTAAGCGGAAATGAATTTCAACCGAGGCGTCAAACTTGGTTTTTGACAGTTTTTTGGTTAGTTCAATCGCTTCTTCAATTGTATGAGCCTTGGTTTTATCAAACTCAACTTTTTTTTGTTCTTTTTTTGGCATAATTTTTCGTGGTGCGAGTGTCCGCCCATGGGCGGACTCCCACAAAATTAAATTAATAAAAAAATCTAAAATTACTTAATCTCAATTCCCATCTGTCTGGCAGTTCCGGCGATAATTTTCATCGCCGCTTCTATATCGTTAGCATTCAGGTCGGGCATTTTAATTTCGGCTATTTCTTTCAGTTGTTCTTTTGAAATTGAGCCGACTTTCTCGGTAAGCGGCTTGCCGGAACCCTTTTGCAGTTTGGCGTATTTTTTCAGCAATTCCGCGGCCGGAGGAGTCTTCATTATAAAAGTATAACTCCTATCTTCGTAAACGGTGATTTCCACCGGCACGATATCGCCCATTTTATCCTTTGTGGCATCGTTGAATTTAGAACAAAATTCAGAAATATTCAAGCCGTGCTGGCCCAAAGCAGGGCCGATTGGCGGCGCCGGATTGGCCTGGCCGCCGGGAATCTGCAATTTGATTTTGGTTAATATTTTTTTAGCCATATTTGTTGTAAATTTTTTAATGACTTAATTATATCTTTTTTATTTGTAAAAAGTCCAGTTCCACCGGCGTTTCCCGCCCAAACATGGAAACCAAGATTTTGATTTTTCCTTTTGCCTCGTCAATATCAACAACTTTGCCCTCAAGATTTTTAAAGGGGCCGTCTGTGATGCGGACGGGGGAATTGATTGAGACGTCAATTTTAAACTTTGGCTCATCAACGCCCATCCGTTTTTGCAGGTCCTTTATTTCATTTTCAGAGATCGGGGTGGGGATGGTGCCTGTTCCGATAAAGCCGGTTACATTAGGCGTATTTCTTACAACATACCACGAATCATCATTAACGATCATTTCAACCAAAACATAGCCGGGGAAGATTTTTTCTTCCACGATTTTGCGCTTGCCGTTTTTTATCTTAATTTTTTTCTCTATCGGTATCAAAATATTAAAAATCTTGTCTTCCATGTCCATGGATTCAATTCTTTGCTTTAGGTTTTGAGACACATTCTCTTCATAGCCCGAGTAAGTGTGCAGAACATACCATCTGCGGCCTTGTTGTAAAATTTGTTTAGCCATATAAATTTATTTTATTATTAGCTCAAGTCCGATTGTAAAAATGTAATCCAAAGCGCCTAAAAAAGCGGCGACAGCCAGGCTGATCCCGATTACAAGAAATGTGTAATTTTGGGTTTCTTTTTTTGTCGGCCAAGTTACTTTTTTCATTTCTTCTATTGAAGATTTAATATAGCCGGTTAATTTGTTCATATAATTTTGTTAATTAAAAAACAGCCCCTTGGGGCCCTTTGTTGTTATTTTATTCTTGTATTTATATAATACAGAACGGTTAAAAATCTGTCAAGAGGCGGCCGTATTGTATAGCATTTGTTAAATATGTTATAATATAAACACGGTTAATCAAATAAAATTTATTAAAATGCTAACTAACAACTTTGCTGTTTACGGCGTGAAAATTTTAGCGGAATTGGCAAGAGACATTGTTTTTTTTCCTTTGTGGTGGTATTCCAAGGGGCTTGTTCAGTTATTGTTGAAATTAAAAGTTTTTCTGAAAAACAGGGAAAAATCCCTGGCTCTTTTGGTTTGGATTAAAAATATTCATAAGCCGATGTACGGCCAATATGATTGGCAGGGGATGCTGATCAGTTTTTTCATGCGGCTGTTCCAGATTATCGTAAGGGGCATCGCCATGCTCTTTTGGCTTGCCGCCGCTTTTATATTTTTTTGGATTTGGGTATTATTGCCGATATTCGTGATGTATGAGATTGTTTATCAATTAATGCCGTAAATTAAATATGCCGGAAGAAAATAAAAACATAACCCATCAATTTATAATTTGCCCTGTCTGCGAAGGCGCGGGCAAGAAAAAGTTCGGCCTGCCGTGCCCTAATTGCGGCGGCATCGGCTTGGGCGCGCATGACCGCGGGCAGTTTTATTATTGGGGTTTTAATTTGGGCAAAGCGGTTATAAAATTAAGCCATTTAAAGAGAAAAGCGAATTTAGCAATAAATTTTACGGCTTTTATAATCAGCTTAACCGGCTTGGGGGCGCTGTTATTCTGGCTTTGGCAAATCAAACAATCAGGCAAGGTGGACATTAAGGATTTTTTCTTCTGGAGCCAAAAACATTGGCTGTTGTTTATTTTTTGGCTGAGCATGATAGCCGCGATGTTTGTCGCCTACCGGCTGAGCGAAGAAGAAGCTTCAAAGCAAAAAATAAAGAAAATTAAATACGGCGAGAAAGACAATCCAACGGATTTCCCGAACAACTGGAACGAATTGAAAAGAGCGCGCGGCAAATTCAAGATTGAGGTTTCCCTCGGATTCAGCCGCGAAGCCATGGAAATTGTTGAAAGAGCTTTTGTTTTGGCCAACGAAGCCGGCCACAAGGAAGTAAAAGCGATGCATTTGTTTTTTTGCCTGTTCAACGATAATGAAGCCATGGCGCTTTTTTCGCGGCTTAACCTTGATATCGGCAGGCTGGTTAAAAAAATAAAAAGGCAATTGGCTTTGGCGGAGCCGGGCGCCGGCAGAACGGAATTATCCAACGAAATTAAAGAGGTTTTTGTCAACGCTTATCTGGACGCCCGCGATTTGGGCCGGAAAAAAGTAAAGCCGCTCAACTTTATTTTGCCTTGCATGGCAGGCGATAAAAATTTAAGCGAAATTTTATACGATTTGGAAATAGACCGCGATAAAATCAATAACGCGATCCAATGGTTTTTGATTAACGACCGTCTGATTGAAAATTACCGGCTTTACCGCAAGGCGGCGCGCTATAAGCCGGCGTCAAGCATGGACAGGGCCTATACGGCGGTCGCGACGCCGGTTTTAAATCATTTCGCGCGCGATCTGACGATAGCGGCGAAATGGGGGCGGCTTGAACTTTGCGTGGGGCGGGATAATGAAATTGAAAAAATTTTTCAAGCCATGGAAAGCGGACAGTCAGGAGTGATTTTAACCGGCCCCGAAGGAGTTGGCAAAAGAGCCGTAATCGGCGGCATAGCGCAATTGATGGTGGAGGAAGATGTGCCTGAAATATTGCGAGACAAAAGATTGGTTGAGCTGGATGTGGCCCGTTTGTTAAGCGGCGCCGCGCCGGCCCAGGCCGAGGAAAGATTGTTAATCGCCATTGACGAAGTTATAAAAGCGGGCAATATTATTCTTTATATAGACAATATTGAGAATCTTATCGGCATAACCGCCGGCGCGGAAGAAAGTTTGGATTTGTCGGAAGTGTTGGCCGGCGCTTTGGAGAGAAGAAGTTTTTACTGCTTGGCGTCAGCCACAAACCGGAATTACGCGAAATACATAGAAGACAAGCCCCTTGGCAATGTTATGTCAAAAGTGGAGATTGAAGAGCCGGCCGCCAACCAGGCGATTCAGATAATTGAAAGCAAGATCGGCGCGCTGGAAGGCAAATACAAAGTTTATTTTTCCTATAACGCGATTGAAAGCGCGGTTAAATTGGCTTCAAAGTATATCCATGACAAATACTTGCCCGCCAAAGCGGTTGATATTCTGGAATCAGTCGCCGTTAAAGCGTCTAAAACAAAGGGCGCGGACGCGATGATAACGGAAAATGACGTTGCCAAAATTATCAGCGAAATTACGCGTATTCCCATAACCAAAGTAACCGAGAAAGAAAGCCAAACATTGTTAAATTTGGAAAAACTCATACATGAACGGATGGTAGATCAGGAAGAAGCGGTTAAGATGGTTGCCGCCAGCTTAAGGCGCGCCAGAGCCGAGCTCAGGGAGGGGAAGCGGCCGATTGCCAATTTTCTCTTTTTGGGCCCGACCGGCGTCGGCAAAACCGAATTGGCAAAAACCGTTTCGGAAGTTTATTTCGGCAAAGAAGATTATATGATCCGTCTTGATATGAGCGAATACCAGAATAAAGACAGCATAGATAAAATGCTCGGCAACGCCGATGGCGCGCGCGGCTACTTGACCGAAGCGGTGCGCCGAGCGCCTTTTTCCCTGGTGCTTTTGGACGAGTTTGAAAAAGCCCATCCTGATATTTTAAACTTGTTTCTGCAGGTAATGGACGACGGCCGCTTGACCGACGGACAGGGCAGAACGATTGATTTTACCAACAGTATTATCATCGCCACTTCAAACGCCGGCGCGCTCTTTATCCAGGAACAGCTTGCCGGCGGCGGCGAGTCAAGCGAACATAAAATAGAGCAAATCAAAGAAACGCTGATTAACGAACATTTGAACAAAATATTAAGGCCGGAACTGATTAATCGCTTTGACGGAGTAATCGTGTTCAAGCCGCTGTCAATGGAGGATGTGGTCGCGATAACCAAGCTGATGCTTAATAAAATAGGGGAAATGCTGAAAATCAAGGGAATCGGCTTAAGATGCGAAGAGGAAGGCGCGCGCAAATTGGCCGCGGAAGGGTTTGACCCCAAGTTCGGCGCCAGGCCGCTGCGCCGATTGCTCCAGGAAAAGATTTACGACAATATCGCCAATAAAATTTTAGCCGATGAATTAAAAAGGCGCGACACGATCGTGATCGGCGCCAATGCCGAGATATCAGTGGAGAAGAGGAAAGAATTATGACTTATTATATAATAATTTTTATCTGCGCTTTGCTTCTTTCAATTATCTTTACTTTATTGGTAAAGAACTTCGCGATTAGGCGCGGCATAGTTGACAAGCCGGATTTGGACAGGAAAATTCACCGAACCGCGACGCCATTGCTCGGAGGAATGGCTATTTTTTTG
>JAHIME010000006.1 GCA_018896595.1 Patescibacteria group bacterium | reverse complement strand
GTTTTTTTTCATAGCGATTAGAGCCTCTTGGGTGTTTCTTCTTGACATATGGTTGGCAAAAATTATTAGTTAAATAATCCTGCCACCAGTATACCTTAGAACGAAACCCCAAAGGTAACCCTAATTGCTGCAATTGTAACATAAAAAATCAAAATTTAAAAAACCGATAAAACATCGCTCCCAAAACAGCGCCGAAAATGTCAAGCCCCAAATCGCTGAAAGAAACAAATCTTCCGGGCACATAACCCTGATGGTATTCATCGGTGATGCCGTAAAGAATACTAAAGGCGATAACGAAAAAATTCAGTTTCCAATCGGAGAATAAGCTTCTTCCGCGCCAACCATTGCCAGTCCGGCCCTGAACGGCTGAAAGCGTTAAGCAAGACAATACGGCGTATAAAAAAATATGCGCTATCGCCTGCCAGGCGCTTGTCGCGCCTGCCGGGAACGAACCGGCGGGTATGCCGGACAAAATAAAAATAAAGCCCATCCATGCCAAGGGCAATAGAGTTTTGATTAATTTTAGCATAAAAAAGAGAAACGTCAGACTGTCTGAAAACTCTGCTTATTTGTCATTCCCGCGAAAGCGGGAATCCAGGAGAAAACCGTAAAAATGCTAAAAATAAATAAAAAAGTTAAAAGCGCTATGATACTTTTGTCTATTTTCTTGTTCATGTCGCTATCTCCTGGATTCCCAGTCCCTCCAAGGGCGGGCAGGCAAGCTGGGAATGACAATTATTAGACGTTTAATTATTCCAACGCCTCAACTATTTTCTCTCCAAATTCCCGCGCCGCTTTTTCAGCGCCGGGCTTGGCCGCGCAGCCGGTTAAAAATATAATTAAAGTTATTACTAAAATTAAAAATCGCAAATCAAAAATCATTGTCCGTCTCCCCCAAATCTTCTTTTTCTATTGGCGTATTCAGCCAATATCAAATCAACATCGCTCTCTTCAAAATCAGGCCAATATTTTTTTATAAACATCAGCTCGCTGTAAGCCGACTGCCAAAGCATAAAGCCGGACAAGCGCTGTTCGCCTGAAGTGCGGACAATAATATCAGGGTCGTCCAATTCTCCCTGATACAAATATTTTTTAATCATGCCTTCATGAACCTGCTCCGGCGCAACTTTATTTTTTATCATTTTGCGCGCCGCGTCAACAATTTCCGCCCGGCCGCCGTAATTAAGGCAGATATTTAAAGTTCCCTTTTGATTAGCTTTTGTTTTATTCATCGCCTCATAGCATAATTCGGGCAGATCCCCGGGCAATTCGTCCACGCGGCCGCTGATCAAAACTTTGCAACCTCGCTGGTTAAAATCGTCTAAATCCCTGTCAAAAGCTATTTTAACCAATTTCATAAGATAATTTACTTCGTCTCGCGAGCGATTCCAGTTTTCAGAGGAAAAAGCGTAAACAGAAATAATGGAAACTCCTCTGCTGAAAAACCACGAAGGCGCTTGTTTCAACTTTTCATAACCCTTGTGATGGCCTTCAATGGAAGGCAAGTTTCTTTCTTCGGCCCAGCGCCGGTTGCCGTCCATAATAATGCCGACATGCTTTGGGATTGTAATTTTTTTATCAGTCATATTTAATATTCTCTATTGGAAATATAATCCGCCAGCTCAATCAATAATGATCTGGCAGTAGCGTCAAAATTATCAATCTTGTTAAGCGCTTTCTTGCTTTTACTGATATAATCGCGTATCAATTCGCCGCAAAACCGCAATGCGCCGGTTTTCCGCGCAATATCCCTAACTCTATTTATATCTTTTAAATCAATATCTTTGCCGCCTAACACGCTTTGAATGATTTTTCTCTCTTTACTATTGCATCTTTCCAGCGCCAATGACAGCGCCATGGTCTTTTTTCCCTCTCTTAAATCCGAGCCCGCCGGCTTGCCGATAGTTTTTTCTTCGCCCAACAATCCCAACAAATCATCTTGAATTTGAAAAGCTATGCCGAGCGGGATAGCGAATTTGCTTAATTTGTTTAAATCGCTTTCACCGGCGCCGGCTAAAATGCCGCCGATGCGCAACGGCTGTTCAAAAGAATAGCGCGCGGTTTTATATTTATAAATATTATAAATTTCCTTGTTGCTTGTTTGTTTTGACGTCTGAGCAAAAACATCCAATGCTTCCCCTTGTATCACGTTAAAAATTAAATTATCCAATTCTTCAATGGCTCTTGTTTTCGCCTTGTCGGAAAATTTTGCTTTCATTAATATTTCATATCCTAATGAACAGCATAAATCGCCCGCCAATATCCCCATTGAAACGCCGAAAAGTCTGCTTTTATCTTCTGATAATTTGGATTTTACCGAATGCTCAAAATATTTATGCATCGTCGGCTTGCCTCTGCGCAAATCATCCTGATCAATAATATCGTCATGAATCAACAGATAACTATGAATTAACTCAATAAACGAAGCGGCTTTAATAATCTCTCTGCCATTTCTTCCGCCAAATCCCGCGTAACCCAATATAACCAGCAATGCTCTGATTCTTTTGCTCCTGCCGCGGAGCGTAAATTCTTTAACAGCTTCCGTCAGCTTTTCGCAATCTTTTGAAATCTTTTTTGCCTGCCTTGTTTTTATATTTAAAAACTTGCCTAATTCTTGGTTTATTTTCTCTTTATGCGCGCTATAAAAATTTTTAAAATTCATACTATTTGCAAAATAATTAAATTACGAATTATTAATTATTTTTATCAGCTTAATCCGCGAAGCCGCTCCGCTTATAATCTTAACATTATTTTTTGAAACTGCAAACTATTGTCTTATCCAATACTTTCTTCATTTTTAAATTTTCTCTTATACTTCCAAAGCAGCCATATCGCTATCGCGTAATAAGCGAACAGCCAGCCCGGCCATAAATAATCAATTTGAACATAGGCATAGGGCAGTTTGGTTGACCGCTCAACAATAAATATAATATATTTCAATAAAAGCCCGGCCGGCAGAAAAAATAAAACAGCAAGTTGGGGCAGTATTAAACTTAAAATCAAAGCGATTAAAACCAACGAAATTAATAAAGGCAAAGTCCATAAAACCAACAAATTGGCAAGGGGCGCGACAACAGAAATTACAAAAAAATTATAGGCGATAATCGGCAAAGTGAAAACCTGCGCCGCCGCGGTAATGCCGAACACACTGCCGATTCCTTTTAATTTGGGCGCTTTAACTCTTTCAAGCGCATTATTTATGATGGGATAAATATAGGCAATGCCGGCCACTGCCAAAAAAGAAAGTTGAAAGCTGATGTCGTCGCGCAATAATTTTGGATTGAACAGCAGTAAAACTACTGCGGCGAATACCAACGAATTGGTTAGTTTATTCAACCGCCCGATATTCATCGCGTAGAGCGCTAAAAATCCCATCAAGCCGGCGCGCAAAGCGGAAGCCGGGATGCCGATTAAAACAATGTAAACAAATAAAAATAAAACAGCCAGCCAAAAAGCTTTTTTGCGCGGCAGGCCGGCGCCCAACAGCAAGCTCATAACCAACATCGCCAAAATGCTTATATGCAGACCGGAAATCGCCATAATATGGCTTAGACCTGATTGAGAAAATTGCTGGCGCAAGCCGGCCGTAATAGATCGTTTATCGCCTAAAACAATCGCGCCGGCCAAACTTGCTTCCGGTTCGCTTAAGCCGTAATTGATAATTTGCCGAAACTTGTTTTTTAAGCTAAAAATGTTCCTATAAAACCAACCGACAGATGTATAATGTACGACGCCTTCGCCCGCAAACTTTATTTCCGGGTAATAACAAACCGAATAAATATCATATCTGGCCAAATACCTGTCATAAGAAAAATTATTAAACCTTTCCGGCGCCTGCAGTTCGCAAATTATCTCCAACTCATCGCCGTAATTGTAAGCCGGATATAAATTTGCGGTAACCAAAATTTTGCCGGAAACAGAGTTCCAATCCGCCTTTGGAGATTGCGGATCTTGAAATATTTTTAACTTATTACTTTTTACTTCTAACTTAACATTGTTTTGCCTAATATCCGGTTCGTCTGACACCGCGCCCGACACTATAACCGTTTGCCCGTTATAATGCCGAATTTTATCCGGCGCGCCAGCCGGCAAACCGATTGAATAGCGCCACATTGCTAAAAATAAAAATAGTCCGATCAGGGCTGCTAATCCGCATTTTTCGTTCGTCCAAAATAAAATCAATAATGCCGCGCATCCAACTATTCCAGCGAACCACCATAAATCGTTTTGTATAATTTTAATCGGCGAAAAAGACGCGATGGCAACGCCGAAGATAAACGCGAGGCAGCAG
>JAHIME010000085.1 GCA_018896595.1 Patescibacteria group bacterium | reverse complement strand
TCCGGGCAAGGATGAAAGCAAAACGCGCCTCAAAGAGTTTCCCAGGGTTAAGCCATAGCCGGGATAGCACGGCTCAATTATTACCGATTTTTGATTCGGCTCTTTGCCTTTTATAAATTCAATTTTTTTAGGCAATGAAATTTTTTCCATATATTTTATGTTGTTAATATAATGCGAATACTGCAAATACGAATTATGCGAATTATTTGCATTTTAAAATATTTGTAGTATTTGCATAAATTTGCGGATTTGCATTATATTTTATCTTGAATAGAATTCCACTATCATCGGCGTGTTGATGTTCATTTCAAAATTTTCTTTGGCCGGATCATGCAGAACTTTAGCGGTTAATTCTTCGCGGTCAAGGTTCAGCCATCCCTGGATTTCCATTTTTTTAAGTTTTTCGCTTAAGACGCTGAATATTTTCTTTTTTTTGCTTGATTCTTTAATTTTTACGATATCTCCGGTTTTGACTTGGTAAGAAGGGATGTTGACCTTCTTGCCGTTAACCGTAAAATGGCCGTAGGAAACCAAATGCCTGGCTTGGCTTCTGGACGAAGCGAACCCTAAGCGATAAACAACGTTGTCCAATCTTTTTTCCAGTAATTTCAGCAAATTTTCTCCGGCATCGCCTTTTTGCTTTTTGGCTTTGTCAAAAGTTAATTTGAATTGTTTCTCCAGCAAATTATAGATTTTTTTCGCTTTTTGCTTTTCATTCAATTGCAGGCTGTATTCCGTCCGTCTCGGCTTTCCCTTGACTCTGTGCGCGCCGGGAGGATAATTTTTTTTAACCATAGCGCACTTAGGCGAACTGCAACGGTCGCCTTTTAACATTAATTTTTCACCCGTTCTCCTGCATTGTTTGCATTTTGGATTTAAATTTCTTCCCATATTTTAGAATTTATTGTTATACTCGCCTCGGTTTCTTTTTCCTGCAGCCGTTATGGGGAATCGGCGTGATGTCCTTGATTGAAATCACGTTTAAGCCGTTGGCGTTAAGCGCCCTTACCGCTGATTCCCTGCCGGTGCCTACTCCTTTGACAAAAACGCTCACTTCTTCAAGGCCGGACTGCCTGGCTTTTTCCACCGCGATTCTGGTGATTATTTGAGCGGCGTACGGAGTTGATTTTTTAGGCCCTCTGAATCCGGCGATTCCGGCGCTTGCCCAGGAAATTACATTGCCGTTCAAATCAGTCAAAGTTACCATGGTGTTGTTGTATGTCGCTTTTATATAAGCTTTGCCGGAGGTTACCCTTTTTTCAACGGCTTTTTTTCTTTTCTTGATTTTTCCCTTGCCTTTTCCAACGGCTTTGCCTGTTTTTTCGGTTTTCCTCGCCTCCAATTTTTTCTTAACATCATCCGGCAACTCTTCAAGATTAAGCGCCGGGCTTGAGGATTGGAAGCCTCCCATAGGGGCCGGCTGCGTATCTTCTTTTTCTCTAATAGCAATATCAGCGGATTCAATGTCCGCTTTTTCTTCTTTTATTTTATCTGTGCTTTTATTGTCTTCAGTCATAAATTACATTTAAACTCTAAATCCTAAATAAATTCAAGGGAACGAGAGATAGGTGTTATTGAATCCCCTCCTCTAAGATTAGAGGAGGGCAAGGGAGGAGTTGACGGATGTTTTTTAACTCCACCCTAACCCTCCTCTTATACAAGAGGAGGGGAATAGTCAATGTTTATGTTTTTTGCGCCGACAGTTTTTTACCCGACGTCGCTGTTCGCCTCACATTGCCCCTGACAGTTCTGCTGTTGGTCTTGGTCCGCTGTCCCCTTACCGGCAAATTTTTGCTATGGCGCGAGCCGCGGTAGCTGTTAATTTCTTTTAAACGTTTTATATTGCCGATTATTTCTCTTTTTAAATCCCCTTCAACCTTATATTGCTTTTCAATAACCACTCTTAATTTGTTAACATCCTCTTCGGATAAATTTTTTACCCTTGTATCCGGATTAACTTTGGTAATTTTTAAAATATCATTGGCCTTGCTTTGCCCAATGCCAAAAATATAGGTTAGAGCTATTTCCACCCTTTTTTCGTTCGGAATTGTTACTCCTGCTATTCTTACCGCCATTTTGTTTAGAAATTAGAAATTAGAAATTTTAAACTATCCTTGTCTTTGTTTATGCTTTGGATTGGCGCATATCACGCATACCCGGCCTTTACGCCGGACTATTTTACAATCTTTGCAAATTTTTTTCACGGATGCGCGAACTTTCATAAAAAATATTACAGTCTGTAAGTTATTCTGCCCTTAGTTAAATCATACGGGCTTATCTGGAGTTTAACCCGATCGCCGGGCAATAATTTGATTTTATTCATCCTCATTTTGCCTGACAAATGGGCTAAAATTTCATTGCCGCTTTCTAAAACCACCCTAAAGGTGGCGGCGGGCATTAATTCTAAAACTTCGCCGTTTATTTCAATGAAATCTTTTGAGCTTATCGTTTTATTATTTATCATTAACACCAATAAAATCTTTGGCAATAATTAAAACATTACCAAAGATTTTGGTAAATTAATTTAATAGAATATTGACTTAATATTGTGTAAAATAATTATATACGTTAATTATTATTATGTCAAGAGAAATTTATTAAAAATATTCGTAGCAGGCGATATTACGTATATTTTATTTAATATTACTCCAATGCCGCTTTAATCCTTCTTACCCCGGCCGACGAACTTTCTTCTTTTATTATTTTAAAATGCCCCAATCCGTTGGTATTTTCCACATGCGGGCCGCCGCAAATTTCCGCGCTGAAAGCGCGTCCGCCTTGGGCGGATTTGATAAAATAGACTTTAACGCGTTCTCCGTATCTTGATTCAAAAACGCCCATAGCGCCGCGCTTTTTCGCTTCTTCCAAAGGCATTTCTTCGCAGGTTACGGGCAAGTTTTTTTCTATCGCCTCGTTTACTAATTTTTCAACTTCTTGTTTTTGTTTGTCAGTCATCTTTTCCGGATGGGAAAAATCAAAGCGCAGGCGCTCGGCCGTGATGTTGCTGCCTTTTTGAATTACGTGATCGCCCAAGACTTGGCGCAATGCCGCCAAGAGAAGATGAGCGGCCGTGTGCAGTTTCGTTGTTTCCTCGCTCGCGTCAGCCAAACCGCCTTTGAATTTCCCGGCCGAAGCCGTGCGGGAAAGTTCCTGATGCTTTTTAAGTTCTTCGTTAAAACCGGCTTCATCAACTTCTAAACCTTTCTCTTTTGCCAGTTCTTTGGTCATTTCTATGGGAAAACCATAAGTTTGGTATAAATCAAACGCCGCCGCTCCGCTGATACTATAATCCCCCCTAACCCCCCTTGCGAAGGGGGGCTCTACCTGTCGCCTTTCTTCTAATTTTTCAAATTCTTTTAGTCCTCTTTCCAGCGTGTGCGCGAATTTCGTTTCTTCTTTTTTTAACTCCTCAATTATAAAATCCACATTTCTCCGCAATTCCGGATAGGTATCCGCGTAATCATGCGCCACGATTTTGGCGATTTCTTTCGTCCATGTTTCATCCGGCTTGCTTTCAATGCCGATTTGCTTGCCGTAGCGGATGGCGCGGCGGATAAGGCGGCGGACGATATAGCCCTGGTCGGTGTTGGACGGCGCGATTCCCTGGCCGGGCAGGCCTTTGTCGCCGCCCATGATAAAAGACGCGGCTTTAAGATGGTCGGCGATTACTTCAAAGGCCGGCATATTGTCCGCGTACTTTTTGCCGGACAGCCGTTCTATTTTATTTATTAAATTGGCGAACAAATCCGTTTCAAAAATATTATTCTTGCCTTGCGCCGCCATAATAATTCTTTCCAATCCCCCGCCGAAATCAACGTTTTTATTTTTCAATTCCTGCCAGCCCCGTTCCAGCCGGCGGGGCCAGCCGGTTTCCGTCCTTACATACTGCATAAATACCGAGTTGCCGATTTCAATAAACCTGCCGCAATCGCAATTAAGATGGCAATGTTCGCCGTATTTCCGGCTATGCTTTTTACCGGTGTCGTAAAAGGTTTCCGAATCAGGGCCGCCCAATTCGCCGACAACGTCGCCTCTCTGCCACCAATTCTTGTCGCGGTAAGCGAAAATCCTGTTTTTTTTAAAATCAATTTCAACGCCCGGCCCGTATTTTCCTTCACCCGCCGTTTCCGGCCCTTCTTGCGCGTCCATTCCGTATTTTTTATATATCTCTTTTAAAATTTCAATTGATTCTTCGTCTTTGGCGATTGAATCGCTTCCTAAATAAACGGTCTGGTAAAGCCGCTTGGGGTCTATTTTTAAAACATCAATCAGAAATTCAAACCACCAATTAAGCTGTTCGCGCTTGTAATAATCGCCGAACGACCAGTTGCCGAGCATTTCAAAAAAAGTGTTATGCCTGTTGTCTCCCACCTCGTCTATGTCTTCGGCGCGGAAACATTTCTGGCTGTTGGCTAATCGCGCGCCCTCGGGATGCTTTTCGCCGAGCAAATACGGCGCCAAAGGCGACATTCCCGAATTTGTGAAAAGCAGAGATGGGTCGTTTTCCGGAATTAAAGAAGCGCTTGGAATAATCGCGTGCCCTCGATCCTTGAAAAAATCCAAGTATTTTTGCCGTAATTCGTTTGAAGTCATATATTTTGATTTTCTACCGAGCTTCAGCTCGGGTTCGTGAGGCTTTAGCCTCTTACAAACGAAATGCTGAAGCATCCCGAACCCGGCCTAAAGGCCGGTAGAAATATTATATAAAATAAAACTAATTTTGGCAAGAAAAATAAAAAAAGTAATAATTTACTTCCGAAGATAGACTAACACAGCGCTTAAGCTTTGTCAATAACAGGTTATTAAGCCAATTGTGGATAACTGTGGATAACTTATTAATCCGCCAGCTGGCGGATTAATTTTTGGCTAATATTAAGGGCTTGACATATTATTTAAATATGATATGATAATAACAAGATTGGTAGCAGATTGAAGTTTAAAAGGGAACAGGGCATAAGCTGGCGGATATAGTTTTACGCCTTAAGGGCTTAGAACTATATCCACCACTTTCCCCACCTCCCAAAAAAAACAACACACCAAACCCCGCAACACAACACCAAAAAAACAACACCTCAAAACCCAACCCAACCCAACAAACCAAACAACACAACACAACAAACTTCAATCAACAATCAAACCCCAAACCAAAACGCTACCAATCTTTTTCTTTTCCAAAATTATTTCATATATAAAAAAATCCGCCCAGGGCGGATTTTTTTTCGTTTAAATGGATGCTGTATCGTGGATTACCGCCCCGCCTAAAACCTCGTCGCCCTGATAAAAAACAATACTTTGCCCGGGAGTGACGGCCCTTTGCGCTTTATTAAATTTAATTAAATATTTATTTCCGCAACTTTTGACTTCGCACTTCACCGGCTTGTGCCTGTATCTTATTACCGCTTCGCAGAGCAAGGGCATTTTCGGCTCTTGTCCGGCAATCCAGTTGACATCTTTGGCCGTCGTCTCGTCGCTGTATAAAACCGGATCATCCCCATTGCTTGCCACATAAAGCGTATTGGTTTTATAATCGCATTTTGCGGCATAAAACGGGCCGATGCCGCCGATTTCCACTCCCCTTCTCTGGCCGATTGTGTAAAGCGGCAGACCCTGGTGTTCGCCTATCACCTTCCCTAACCACTCACTTTCCTCCTCTTTATAAGAGGAGGTGCCCGAAGGGCGGAGGAGTATAATCGGTCCCGGTTTTAATTTCAGCCGCTGGCGCAAAAAATCATTATGGTCGCCTTTTAAAAAGCAGATGTCTTGGCTTTCTTTTGTTAAATACGGCAGTTTGGCCCTGTCAGCGATTTTTCTAACCTCTTCTTTGGCATAATCGCCCAAAGGAAATAAAACACGCGCCAACTGCCTTTGCGTTAAATTGTAGAGGAAATATGATTGGTCCTTATTCTTATCAGCGGCTCTAAATAACTTATATCTTATATTTGTCTTTTTGCCTTCTATGGCGGTAATTTGAGATTTTGGATTTTGGATTTTGGATTTATTTGAAAATTGAAAATTGAAAATTGAAAATTCCCGCCGCAAGCGGGCATAGTGTCCCGTGGCTAAATAATCAGCGCCTAATTTTTCAACAAGTTTAAGCAGGCCGTTGAATTTAATCAGTTGGTTGCATTTTACGCAGGGGTTGGGAGTGAGCCCTTGGGCGTAGCTGTCAAGAAAATAATCCATTACTTCTTTTCTGAATTCTTGCGTTAAATTTATCGGATAAAATTTGATGTTTAATTTTTGGCATACTTGCCGAGCCGCCGCTTCATTGTCTTCCTCGTTAACGCCCAATCGCATAAATATGCCGATTACTTCATAACCCTGTTTTTTTAACAACAAAGCAACGGCTGATGAATCAACACCTCCGGACATTGCTACCGCAATACGTTTTTTATGCTCGCCGGCTTGCCCCGCAGAATCCCGCAGGGATTTGCGCGGGGACATCGCTACGACTGTTTTTTTGTTTTGTTTATCGCGGATAAATTTCATGATTATATTATGGTAAAAGCGGCAGAATTCATTCTATTTGTTTATTCCAATAAACGGACTCGCCGACCCCCAATAAGCCGGCACTTTTCCATCCCATTTCTCTATCCAGCGCAACTCCACTACCTGGGGATTAGACATTAAGGCCTGCGCTTCGGTTTTAATTGCCTTTGCCTTGCCTTCCGCTTCAACAACTTTCTGATCGGCTTCAATTTTTATTCTTTCCAAATCTCTTTCGGCTTTTAATTTCAGCTGTTCCGCCGTGACTTTCGCCTCAATAGCTTCGTTAAACGACTGTGAAAAATCAAAAGCGGTGATATTGATTTCATCCACCACGATATTGTTTTTAATTAATCTTTCAGCCAAATTAATTTTAATCTGTTCCTTAACATCTTCTCTTTTAATAATCAGCTCTTCGGCGGTGAATTTGGCGGTTACGGCTTTCACCGCTTCCTGAATGGATGGCGAGATAATACGAGAATTATAATCTTTTCCAACATCTTGCCAAATATTATTTACTTTATCGGGAGAAAGGTGATAATTGATGGCTATTTTAGAAGTGACGATCTGCAAATCCTTAGAAGACGCGCTGGCCGGCACTTCATCTTTTTGCATTTTTACGTCAATTTTAACAACTTGCTGAACAAAGGGAATTTTAAAATAAAGACCCTCGTCAAATACCCTGTCTTTAACCGCCCCAAATTGCAATAGAATTCCCCTCTCGCCGGCGCCGATTGTCCCCATAGAGCCAAAAATAATAATTACGGATACAAAGACAGCGGTAATAAAGAAAAAATTCTTTTTTATTTTTTTTAGGCTTTCAATTTTTTCAACATCAAATACATTGCTCATAAATTTTTTGTTAGTTAATTAATTAATAATTTATTTAAAATAATTTTTTGTAACTTCGGCTTAAAATTTTCATCATATCAAACAAAAATAAAAAGATAAAAGCAAAACCGATTGCTGTCA
The DNA here is from genome assembly GCA_018896595.1 of Patescibacteria group bacterium. Classification (GTDB taxonomy): domain Bacteria; phylum Patescibacteriota; class Patescibacteriia; order Patescibacteriales; family VMTK01; genus JAHIME01. The sequence goes on along the minus strand of JAHIME010000085.1, from coordinate 3,255 downwards.
TCCAGCTGATAAAGCGCAAGGGGGTTGTTTCAAACACGCGGCTCAAAGGCGAATAAAAAATAAGAAGCGTAAAAAATATTGACGCGCCTGAGGCGTAAACCAAATGTTTATTGACAAACGGCGATCTGTTCAACGTAAGCTTGCGGAAAGATCTGTAATTAAACGCCGCCGCTATCTCAAGGATAATCAGCGCCAACAAAGCCGTGGATCTGGCGACTTCCATGGTTTGCCCCAAAACATTAAAGAAAATATAATATGCCAGCAAAGTGAAAAACGCCATTATGCTTCCGGTCAATATAAGCAAAGAAATCAGTTTTTTATTTAAAATTTCGGCTTTTACGCGCGGACCGTCGTTCATAAGATCGTTTGAGGACTGATTAAAACCCAAAGTAATAGCCGGTAAATTATCAGTGACTATATTCATAAAAAGTATGTGCAGAGCCAGCAACAGAGGGATGGCCCAGCCAAACAGAGGAGCCAACAGCACCCCGACGAACAAAATAAGCAGTTCGGCAAAATTGCAGGAAAGCTGATAAGTTACGAATTTTTGAATGTTATTAAAAATTGTCCGGCCTTCCTTGACGGCCTCCACGATAGTGGCAAAGTTATCGTCTTTAAGGATCATATCAGCCACTGAACGGGAAACATCAGTTCCGTTTATGCCCATAGCCACGCCGATATGCGCTTCTTTCAGCGCAGGCGCGTCGTTTACTCCGTCGCCGGTCATTGTAACGATTTCCCCGGCCTGCTTGAGCGCCCTTACAATCCTTAATTTATGCTCCGGCCTTACTCTGGCAAAAATTGATGTTTTTTTAACATTGGCGGTTAATTCCTCATCGGATAAGTTATCAATGTCTTTGCCTTCCAAAATCTCTCCGGAGCCAAGCCCGACGCATTCGGCGATAGACATGGCTGTTTCTTTGTTGTCGCCGGTGATCATTTTTACTTTTATTCCGGCTTTTTCGCATAAAATCAAAGCGTTTTTCACCTCTTCTCTGGGCGGATCTTGCATTCCTGTCAATCCCAAAAACACTAAATTATTTTCCAATTCATTTTTCGCGTTACTTACCTGTTTGCAGGCAAGAGCCAGAACCCTTAAAGTTTCTTTGGACATTTTTCGGCCGGCGGCTGAAATTTTTCGCCTGTCCTTCGCCATTAGTTTAAAAACTCCGGTTTTCCCCTGCCAATAAGCGCATTTTTCCAATATAACCTCCGGAGCTCCCTTGGAATAAACGTATGATTTTTTATCCTTGCCTTCATCGCAAAGCACCGTCATCATTTTTCTTTCAGAGCTGAACGGGATTTCTTCCTGCACGTTACACTTAAAATCTTCTTTAAACACATTGGCTTTGGCTCCTAAAATCAGCAAAGCCGCTTCCGTAGGCGAGCCAATAATTGAATAAATATTATCTTTTCCTGTTTTTTTCATGCTGGCGTCATTACACAACACCGCGGTCTTTAACAGCAGATTAAAAGATTTTTTATCTTCATCGGAAATTTTTTTATTATTTAAAATAATATCTCCTTCGGCTTCATAGCCTACGCCGGATACATCGTAAAATTTATCAAAAGCGTAAATTTTTCCCACTGTCATTTCTCCCTTGGTGATTGTCCCTGTCTTGTCGGAACAAATTACCGTTGTTTCTCCCAATGTTTCTATAATTGACATTCTGTTTATAATCGCGTTTTTTTTAGCCATTCTAAACTGGCCCATGGCAAGAGTGCTGGTTAAAACAACAGGAAACCCTTCAGGAAAAGCGGAAACCGAAAGGGCTATGACTAAAATAAGGATATTGACAATAAGTTCATTGTTGATTAAATCGCTTCTAAGAATAATCAGCAAACCGGTAAGCAAAGAAACCGAGACTCCGATAATCGCCATATATTTGGCGATTTTATTGATTTTTTTCTGCAAAGGCAGTTCTTTTTCTATTGTGGAAATCATGCCGGCAATTTTGCCGAATCTTGTGTTCATGCCGGTATGAACCGCCTCGGCCGCGCATTTTCCGCCAACCACAAAAGAAGCCATAAAAAGAGTGTTTTCGTCTTTATAATTATCGCGTTTTACGGGCGCGGTCTTTTTCGCCTCTTTAGATTCTCCGGTTAGAACGGATTCATTGACATAAAGCCCCCTTTCTTCAAGCACAACGCAATCAGCCGGAATCCTTTCCCCTGTTCTTAAAATCAATATATCTCCCGGAACAAGCTTTTCGGTGGGAATTTCTTTCTCCCGGCCATCCCGAATTACAACGGAAATCGGCGTGATCATTTTTTTTAACGCGTCAATCGCTTTTTCCGCCTTATATTCCTGAATAAAACCGGTAAACACGACAAGCAGAATTACGCACAGAATAACATAAGCGGTCAGATTTTTGCCGACAAAAAAAGAAATAAGCATGGCCGCCAGCAAGAAATAAACTATATAATTGCTTTTTACCTGCCTGAAAAGAATTTCTAAAGATGATTTTTTTGCCACCTCTTTTATCGCGTTGCTTCCGTATTCCGCGAGCCGTTTTTTCGCCTCTTTGGACGATAGCCCTTTTTTATGTGTCATAACTGTATTATAGCAATTATTATTGCTTCTCACAAAACCGCTATTTTATCCAAAACATTTTCCAAAAAGTGAAGTTTGGTAAAAAGCAAACCGGTAATAAAAATTATAACCAAAAAAGATTGGACGATAACCGGCTTGTGCTGAATGCTGATTCTGACAAAAATATTTATCAGCAGAGAAACGGATACTATTATCAAGCCAAAAATAAAAATATAGCGGGATGTCTTGATTATTTTCGCGGCTAAAGCGTTTTTTTCGCTTTTTTGCGGCGCGAAGAATTTAACTTCGCTGATTTCATTATTTTCCAGCGCTTGGTTAGGGCTGATATCTTGGGTATTTTGCTTGTCTAATTCCGGCTGTAATTTCTCCGCAACAGTCTCTGCCGGCAAAACGGAAACAGCAACGTTATTCGGCGGGGCGGCAGGCAGTGCAATGGCTGCCGGGGCCTCTGCCGTTGTTTTCGCTTCCGGCGCTTTTGCTTCGGCCAATTGAATCGGTTTTTTGGAAGCGAACAATTCAACCAAGACATTGGTCTGTTTGCCGTCTATTACGCCCGGCAAAACAGCCAGCCCTATATCAGCGTATTTGTCGTTCAGAATATTTTTTTTATGGCTTTCCGAAAGCATTAAAGCGGCATGGGCGGACCGGGCCGAAGTGAAATTCATAGCCAAGTTTTCCCCGACAAACAAATAACCGTATTC
>JAHIME010000084.1 GCA_018896595.1 Patescibacteria group bacterium | reverse complement strand
TTGGCTTGTTTAAAATATCCGCCATCTCGCCGATTGAAAGCTCATTGATAAAACGCAAGACGAGCGCTTCCCTGTATTCATCCTTTAATTCGGCTAATTTGGCTTCCAGCCCGGCGAATTCCATTTTTAGTTCCATCTGCTGAACGATGTCCTGCTTTTCATCAATAAAATCCAATTCGCCGGCGGCGCTGATGCTGATCTTCTCCTGCCGGCTTGTTTTGCGGTAATGGTCAATTATCAAATTGCGGGCGATTTTATATATTAATGATTTTAAGGTCTTATAATCGGTTAAATTGCCTTCTTGGATATAGCCCCAAGTTTTTAAAAAAACAGCCGAGGTTAAGTCTTCCGCCTCTTCTTTGCTCCCTACCTTGAAATAAATAAAGCGATAAATCTGGTCAATATACAAATCGTAAGCTTTAATAAAGGCCTGCTTGTCCTTGCTTTTTAACCGTAAAAATAATATTTTTTCCCTGCCCGTTTCCATGGCAGAATTTATGCTTGATATCTTCATTTAATTATACGAAAAAGTTAATGAAATGTTACACTGAATTAATATTAAAATTAACATATTTATTAAAAAAGAGCAAACAATCGTATTTTTTAACTCCACCCCAACCCTCCTCTTATACAAGAGGAGGGAGCTACTCCACCCCAGCCCTCCTCTTATACAAGAGGAGGGAATTATATTTCATCCCCTCCTCTAAGATTAGAGGAGGGTGAGGGAGGAGTTATTTAGTCCCTTCCTCTTGGATAAGAGGAAGGATAGGATGGAGTTTGATTTATTTTAACTCCACCCCAGCCCTCCTCTTATACAAGAGGAGGGAGCTACTCCACCCCAGCCCTCCTCTTATACAAGAGGAGGGAGTAAAGTATTTCATAATTTAAGTTCGCTCTTGCATTTTTTAAAATAATATGAGAAGATATAATAAACTTTTAGTCTACAACACATTAGACTTTAAATTAAGAACATTGAATAATTCCTTCTCTTTGTCATCCTGAGCCCTTCGGCTTCGCTCAGGATAAACTTCGCGAAGGATCTTAGGTTAGACGAAAATATTCATTGATAATGTATGGAGTTTAATCTTATTTCTTCCGTCTTACCAGAGATTCTTCGCCCTGCGGGCTCAGAATGACATTTATTAACTCATTTTTAGTCTACAAGAATGTAGACTAAAAATGATAATTTATATAATTTTAGTAATTTTTTATATTTTAGTCTACAAGAATGTAGACTAAAAATACAAAATATGGCAAAAATTACTAATCCACAACTTGATAATCCGGCAATTAACGAGGAGGCGAAGAAAAGAAAATACGATAATATTCTTGAGGTTAATGTTTTAACTAAAAATATCGCCAAACCCATCTGGTTTTCAATTTCAGAAGCGGCAAAAATAGGCGGGGTGCAGGCAAAAACTATCAGGCGCGCCATCCAGTCAAAGATTATCAAATATAAAATTGTCAAAAACCGCTATTTTGTTGAGCTCGCTTCAATGATCATATATCTCCATAGTAAAAATAAATTAAAAAACAAGCTTAAACAATTCGGCATAGGGCAGTATATTGAAAAATGGCGAGGGTAAAAAGCTTATTGCATACGGCAAAAACCGCTCCGGTGTTACCGGAGCGGTTTTTATTTTGGAAAATAAAAAAAGGGGGAATTGAATCGCAATTCCCCTTTATGCGGATATTAATAAAACAATGTTTCACCGTCTCCGAATTTTTATTTGGAGCCGGTATACTCCTTAGAAAGTTCGGTCCCTGCTTCAAAGAAACAGGGACCGGTTGTGATTTACGGATTATCCGCGCACCAAGCGTAAACGTTCTGGAACATTTTGAACCAAGGTGATGCCGGCCATTCCTTATTAAGCTCTTCCGGCAAATAAGCCCATTGCCATTTCAGAAACGCTCGTTCAGGGTGCGGCATCATTGCCAGATGCCGGCCGTCCGGGGTGCAAATCCCGGTGATGCCGTGCGGCGAGCCGTTAGGATTATAAGGATATTGTTCTGTTAAATCTCCATTATCATTTACATAAACCATGGACACTAATCTCTTTTTAACCATCTCTTTATAAATTTTCTTTTTCGGGATATGCAACCTGCCTTCGCCATGGGCCACCCAAACGCCGAGTACCGAATTGCCCATATCCTTAAACATAATTGCCGGGCTGGGTATAATTCTTACCGTTGACCATCTTGACTCAAAACGGCCGGAAGCGTTCAAAATAAACCGCGGCTGCTCCTTATCCGGTATGCCGGACCATGGCACCCACCCTAAAAGGGCAAACAACTGACAGCCGTTGCAGACTCCCAAGCTGAAGGTATTGGAACGACTGTAAAAATCATCAAACATCTGCTTAATCCTCGGATTCTCCCGGATAACAGCGGCCCATCCTTTAGCGCTGTCAGGATAGTCGGCGTAAGAAAAACCGCCTACTGCGACTAATCCTCGAAATCGATCAAGAGATACACGGCCATCCAAAAGGTCCTTCATATTAACATCCCATGGCCTAAATCCAGCCATATAGAACGCCGATGTCATTTCCCTGTCTCCATTACTGCCTTCTTCTCTAAGGATCGCAACTGGAAATTGATCGCGTACCGCATCCGGCACTTCAACCGGTCCTGTTGGGGTGAATGATGCCTTATACATCGGGTTTCGACGGCTGAAGATATTCTTCTTTTCATCATCCGCGCATTTAGAATTAGCCTGCAAACGTTCTATCTGATAAGATGTTTCTTCCCACCAGCTTCTCGCCTTTTCCATGAACAGATGGAAACCAATACTGCCATTATAGCCAAAGTACAAATTTTTATTCTCAGTGGTTGAACCGAGCACGGTTGCCGGAATTCCGCCGTTTCTGAATCTACTTAATACCTGATCCGTATTGATGGGATCATATTCAATAACCAGCCCTAGCTCTTCGGCAAACATTCTTTGAAAGACGCCTGCCTTTTCATCAAGATGAACATTAAAACCGCAGTTGCCGGCGAATGCCATTTCCATTAGAGCGACCGCTAAACCGCCGTCGCTTATGTCATGACCTGCAAGCACCACATCTTGATCAATCAACTCCTGAACGATCTTTAGCGCCCTTTTAAAAGACTGGGGATTCTCCATATCGGGGACATACGTTGCTAATTTGCTTCAAGACCTGAGCGAAAATAGACCCGCCCAAACGGCATTTGCCATAAGCCAAATCCACGAACAGTAAGTGGCTTTGACCGGGACGCTTGATATCAGGGGTAACTACCTTGTGAATATCAAGCATTGTGCAGTAAGCCGATATCACCAGCTCGCGAGGCGACTTGATGGTTTCATCTCCGTCCCGCAAAGCCATAGACAAACTATCCTTGCCGCCGTCTGCCGCTATACCCAGCTCAATCATTAAACGCCGCATCGCTAAAACGGCATCGTAAATCGCCACGCCTTCGCCGGGCAGTTTAGGCGCCCACATCCAGTTGGCTGAACATTTAATGTCTTCAAGAGCGGAAAGCTTTGCCCAAATGATATTAGTCAATGCTTCTCCGATCGCCATTCTCGCGCCAGCCGCCGGATTGATAAGCATCTTTATCGGCTGTTCACCGATGGAAGTTGCCGCGCCCGTCAAGCCAAAATGGCTTTGGGCAACCACTGCCACATCTGCGACAGTAAGCTGCAATGGTCCGCAGCACTGCTGTTGGGCTATAAGGCCGGTAACGCTCCTATCAACCTTGTTGGTTAAAAAACGCTTTGAGCCGACTGCAACATTCTTAAGCACTAATTCAATGGCCTCATCCACTTTCATATCCGTGGGAATTTCCAACGGCTTCAAGGCTGGGTTGATTCGCTTGTCTGTAAAGGTTTTCTGCGGCATGCTCCCAAGCACTTTATCTAATTCCAAGTCAACCGGCGTAGAACCGTCAAGTTCATCATAAACTGTAAAACGACCGTCGCCGGTAACAACACCAAGCTTTTCGCATTTCACTTTCTCCCGATGGCAGATTGCCTCAAACTCTGCATATCGATCCGGATGAATAAGGAAGCCGTTTCTTTCCTGGTATTCGGCAATCCAAATTTCCAAAACGGATAATGTCGGGTCGCCAAGAGTAATTTTTCTTAACTCAATCCTGCCACCGGCTTTTTCCACTAATTCCTTAAGCACATTGGCCGGTCCGCCCGCGCCTTGGTCATGGATACTGACAATCGGATTGTCATCGCCCATTTCCACGCAAGCCCGGACAACACGGTTCATTTTCTGCTCCATTTCCGCATCTCCGCGCTGAACAGCGTTAAAGTCAAGTTTTTCCTCATTCTCGCCCTGAAGCATGCTGGAAGCCGCGCCGCCGCCGACGCCGATCCGATAAGCCGGACCGCCGACTTGGACGATTAAAAGTCCTTTTTCGGCCTTGCCTTTATCAGTATGCCGATCATCCATCTGTCCGATACCGCCGGTAAACATCAGCTTCTTGCCCCAGCCCCAGCGTTCGCCTGAAGGCAGACGCTGGTCAAATGAGCGGGTAAAGCCAAGTATCACCGGTTCGCCAAACTTATTGCCGTAATCCGAAGCGCCGTCGCTGGCTCTGATTTCCACTTCAAGCGAAGGCGCCAAGTTTGATGGATAGACATCTTTCGAGTTTTCCCATGGTAAGTTGTATCCGGGTATCAAGAGATGTCCGACGCAATAACCGGCTGATCCAGCGATGACCAATCCTCCCCGCCCTGTTGCCTGAATATCGCGTATCCGTCCGCCGGTACCGGTTTCAGCTCCCGGAAAAGGCGCTACTCCGGTGGGAAAGTTATGCGTTTCCGCGGTAAAAATAATGTTGTAGCGAAATTGCTTCTTTACGAACCGAGACGGCTGACCCGGTGTTTCCGGCGCGATCGTCCAAATGTCATATCCCCGTATACCGCTTGAATTGTCCATGAATGCGATCACCGAGTTATTTGGATTTGCTTTTAAAGTGGACTGTACGATTTCCAATAGAGTTTCCTGCATTTCTACGCCATCGTGGATTTGCCGGCCCTTAAAATAACCATGCCGAGAATGTTCACTGTTAGTATTATTCAAGTCCTCAATCTCCACATTAGTCGGGTTGCGTCCATGCTGCTTGACGAAATAATCGTGATAGAAGTCGCGATCCCATTCGTCCATTGCCAACCCGGGCAGAATTAAGGCGTCCGGCCCCTGCTCCATAAGCGGAATCACTTTAACCTGCTCCGGCTTTATTCCCGGGCCAAAAGACACGAGCGGTTCAGCGTAAACGCATTCAATCATTCGGTCGTATTTGAGTATCTCTCCTGATGGCGATATTATTCGCCGTGATCGCTCAATCCTGACCACTTTCTGAAGCAATGTGTCATTGCAAATTTGCGACACATTGGCATAAAACGCGGTCGCGAAATTCATCCGCGGCCCCGCTTCTACCGCCTTCCCTTCACCATTTAAAAAACTACTTTCGCTTACGGTTTCGGCAATGAAACCATGCGCTAAAATGCGCTTTAAGCGCGTAAGCTCTTCCGAGGTGAGTGGGGCGGATGTTTCAATATTGAAGCAATGCTCAAATTCCGAACTTTCCTGTCTGTACAAATGCAACATTTCATTTACCTCCTTCCATGATATTAATTTTCCTATTCACGAATTCATCCCCCTTTCATTTTCTTTATTTACTAACACTATTTAACAAACAAGTTTTCAAAGACCAAAAACACAAAAAACAAACCCTCCTTTTCCTCCCGGGTTTGTTTGTTTATCCGTTTAATTTACTAAATTTTTTTAAAAAAGTCAAATCGCATAAAAATTACCTGAAGCGCAATGATTTAATTTTCTTGCTTTGCTTTTTTCTATGCTTCTTTAAAGCAACTTTTCTTTTTTTATACATACGAATGTTATCGCAGCCAGCGATTTTTAATAAATAAAATAATTAATATTAAAGAAATCAGGAATGTAAAACAAACGACGGCTAAATATGAAAACTGATGGGATGAATACGGCAGATTGACATTCATGCCGAAAAAACTGAATATCATGGTAGGTATGGTTAAAAGAATGGTCAGGGAAGTTAAAATCCTCATTGTGCGGTTTAAATTATGGGTCATAATATTAGAATAAGTATCGCGGATATTTATCACATTTTTCAAGGTTGACTTGGACATTTCAATCAGCTGGCCATTGCCCAGAAAAAGATCTTCAATCAAATCTTTGTCTTTGCTATAAAGCTCAATATGACTGCCTATTAGCAGTTTTTGCAGAACTGAATTTGTCGGCACGAGCGCTGACAAAAAATCGTTAAGCGTTCGCTCAAATTCAACAAACTGCACAATATCTTTAGTGTCTATTTTCTCAAGGCGAATTTTTATGGTTCTCAGCCGCTTATTAATATCATGCAGAAAAAAATTGTATTTTTCATTGACGGCGAAAAATAATTTAAGAAAAAATTGTATTTTTTGTGTGGTATAAACGGTTTTTTTGCCATTGATAAAATCTTCAAAAAAATTAAATTTTTCTTTGGATAATGTTAAAATAAAATCCTTGCCAATAGCTATTAGTAATGGCATGGTGATGATTTCATTATTGACTTTTTCCGGCACGCGGGTGTAAACATAAGTTATTCCGTTTTCCATTTCCAGACGCGGCACCTCAAATTGGTCAAGGGCGTCGGAGAGCAAGCTTTTGTCAATCCCGAACAGCTCAATAATTTTTTCAATTTCATTTTCAGCCGGGTCGCAAACATCAATCCAAGAGCTATGGCGAAAATTATCAATAATGCTCACCTTTGCTTCTTTAACCGAGCGATAGTATATGTTAATCATAAAATTGCACGGGTGGAGGGAATCGAACCCCCGCTAGAAGTTTTGGAAACTCCTGTACTGCCACTATACTACACCCGCATTTTAATTTTTAATTTTTGATTTATTTTCTTAAAAAAACAACTTGCAAGCAAATTGAATGCACGCATAAATCAAAAATCAGCAATCTGAAATTACTTCGTTTCCTTGTGGACAGTATGTTTTTTGCAATGCTTGCAGTGCTTCTTAATCTCTAACCTATTTTTAAGAGTTTTTTTATTCTTTCTGGAAAAATAATTAATCCTCTTGCACTCAACGCACTCTAATTTTATCATGTTGTCTTGAGACATATGCTTATAAATTACCAATAATCAATAACCAATAACCAATTATTAAAATTTTTGGTTATTGTTTCTTGGTTGGTTATTGTTTCTTGGTTATTGATTATTTTTAAAAGTGGGCCGGGCTGGATTCGAACCAACGAAGGCGTAAGCCAGCAGATTTACAGTCTGCCCCAGTTGACCGCTTTGGTACCGACCCATGTTTATTTTTAATTTCAATGGAAAATTTTTATGAGCCGAGACGGGGATTCGAACCCCGGACCCCTTCCTTACCATGGAAGTGCTCTGCCAACTGAGCTATCTCGGCATGCAGGCGAAGAGTTGCTCTACCAGCTGCTTGTCCGCCAAAGCTTTAGCGACGGCGGAAGCTACAACGGCATAACTCACGCAACACAAAACATAAAACACATAACACGCAACAAAAAACACAATTCTGTTTTGTTGCATGTTATGTGCCGCATGTTATATGTTACATATTATATGATTACAACTGGTCGATTTTTTCTTTAAATTCGGCTAATTTTTGATTGTCCGGATTTGCTTCCGCTAACTTATTGTAAGCATCAAGAGCTGAAACTTTATCCTTATTAATTATACTGATTTCCAGCATTATGTCAAGATAGCGGGGATTGTTCGGCTCTAAATTAAGGGCTTTCCCGAGATTGCCCATCGCTTCATCCAAATTTCCCGTTGCTTCGCAAACTAAAGCTAAATCAAAATATGTTTGCGGCCATTGGTCGGTTTCTCCGCTGTCTTCTTTTAATTTCAAAACATGCTCAAAAGTCTGCTTCGCTTCTTTATATTCCTTGCGCTCAAAATAAAGATGCGCCAGCGCGTCAAACGCTTTTATGTTTCTGCTGTCCAAACCGATAATCTCAATATATTTTTTCTCCGCCTCAATTAAATTATCTTGTTTTTTGAATGCCTCCGCCTCGTCAAATAACGCTCTAATTTTCTGCTTAATGTCATCTTCCGACAAAACATTTTCCTCGCTTTTATAATCCTCTTTTAATTCATGCAGTTTTTTATAAATCCATTTAAAAAATTTGCCGGCCGCGTCGCCGACCGGCCTGATTATTTTCATCAGCTTCGCGCTCCATTTAAAAAAATTTCTTTTTAAGCGGTTGCTGATAATCCGTTCTTTAAATTTCGCTTCTTTTTCTTGCTGGATGTTTTCCGTGTCCAAATTGGCCAAAACAGAAAATTTTCTAACCGAGATAGCTATGATAACGCTCAAGCTGATTAATATTAAAATTAATGGAATTATGTTGTACATATTGTTTATGTCTCCACCTCTCCTATCCTAACCCGGCCGGCGCTGCCGAATAATTTCATTTTATCATATACCACTTTTTCCACGGCTTTAATGGTCGGCTTTAATAAAATTCGCGGATCGATTTCCTTGCTGTTTTTCGCGCAATTATCTATTAAGGCCCGGCAAAACGCGACTTTGATGTCAGTGCCGATATTAATTATATTTACCCCGTTTTTAATGGCGCTTTTAATCTTCGCGTCAGCTACGCCCGAACCGCCGTGCAAGACAAACGGCTTTTTGGTTTTTTCCTTAATTTCTTTAAGCAAGTTTATCTTAACATCCTCATTCTCATAAACCCCATGCGCCGTGCCGATAGCCGCGGCGATCGTGTCAACTTTGGTTCTTTTAACAAACTCTATCACTTCTTCAACGCTTGCTATGGGTATGTTTTTTAATATCTTGCCTTTATCTCCGTGTCCGCCCGGCATGGCGCCAACTTCGCCTTGCACCCAGACTTTTCTCGCGTGAGCCACTTCAACCACATGCTTGGTCAAATTAACATTTTCGTCAAACGGCAGGTCGGAGGCGTCAATATGGACGGAAGTAAAGCCGGCATTGATGCACTCAAAAATAGAGTCAAAACTTTTACCATGATCCAAATGCAAGGCAATCGGCACTCCGGCGGCGATATTTTTCGCGATTGTGGAAACAATGTGCGTTATCGGCTTCAAGCCCATATATTTAATCGCGCTTTCGGAAACCTGAATAATGGCCGGCGATTTAGCTCTTACGGCCGCTTCCGCCACACCCAGCGCCGATTCCAGATTACAAATATTAAAAGCGCCTATCCCATAGCCGGAATTTTGCGCCTTGCCAACGATGTCTTTAATGTGAACAAGCATAGATTTAAAAATAAATATTTAATTAACTTAAATTTTTTATTTCAGTATCGCCTTAGCCACTTTGTAAAATTCATTGGCGTCAATGCTGGCGCCGCCGACCAATAGACCGTCTATATTTTCTATATCGGCGAAGCTTTTGACATTATTGCCGTCAATGCTTCCGCCGTAAATAATGCTGAAATTATTACTGGCTATTTGAAGGCCGAAAATATCTTTTAAAGTCAACTTGATGATTTTATGGGCGTACTCGGCTTCGCTCGGCTCAATCGCTATGCCGGAGCCAATCGCCCAAATCGGCTCGTAAGCGATAATTATCTGCTGATCGCCCACTATGTCAATTCCTCCCAGCGCTTGGTGCAATTGGTCAACCAAGACAAAATCCCTGCGGTCAGTCTTGCGCTCATCGGTATTTTCGCCGATGCAGACGATGGGAGTTAAGCCGTCAATATTTAAAACAGCTTTCAGCTTTTGATGGATTATTTCATAATTTTCAAGCAGATACTTGCGCCTTTCCGAATGGCCCACGATAACATAATCGCACCCGGCTTCAACAAGCAGATCAGGCGAAATCTCGCCGGTATAAGCGCCTTTTTCTTCCCAGAAAACATTTTGCGCGCCTACTCTGATATTACTCCCTTTCAGTATTTTATTGACATCAGCCAAAGAAATGAAATTGGGGCAGATAACTATCGTCCCCTTTTTCAATTCTGACAATTTAGCTTTCATGTTTTTGGCTAAATTTAAAGTTTCAGCCAATGTTAGCTTCATTTTCCAATTGGCTATAACGATTTTATCTTTACGCATAAATTTATTATTATTTTTATATTTTATTAATTATTTAAAATATTTTAATCATTCCCAAACTGATTAAAGTCACTATCCCTGCTGATATTATAACACCTAATGAAATATAAGACAAAGAGCGTTTTTTCGGCAGACCGAACAGCCAAGCGGCAATTGAGCCGGTCCAGGCCCCTGTCATGGGCAAGGGTATGCCCACGAAAATCATTAATCCGATATTGCCCCAAGTTTCATATTTGCCGCTGAACTTTCTTCTGGTTCTTTTAAACAGCCAGTCAAAAAATCCGTCAACCCATTTGAATTTTCCCGATAAAAATTTATGAATCGGGCCTAAGAAATATATTATCAGCGCGGCGACAATAATATCCGCGATACTCGCGAAAAATATCGCTTGCCATATCGGCAATTTATAAACTCCCAAGGCAACCGGAATAGCAACCCTTAATTCGGCAATGGGAATTAAGGCGATTAAAAATGTCGCCAATTGCGGCGGAATATTTTGAAATAACGCGGCGTAATCAATATTGAACATATTTTTCACCATTGATAATTTTCATAAACCCACTCCACCATCTCCTTTATCTGAACAAAGCGCGCGTTGTAGCTGTAAGCGCCCAGCACAACGGAAATTATTTCATTGCCGCTATGGTCGGCGAATTTTCCGACAAAGCAATAGCCCGACGCTTCAATATAGCCGGTCTTGCCGCCCAAAATTTTTATCCCGTTTTGCGGAAAAATATCCAATAAAGCGTCGGTATTGTTTATTTTTTTCTTCCTTCCTTCTAAAGTTTCAAATTCATACGCCTTTGTCAAGCTGGCCTCGCTTATATCCTTATCGGCGAACGCGGCCCGGGCCAGCGCGGCTATCTCTTTCGCGGTTGACACATTGCCGCTGTTTAAGCCCACCGGGTCGTCAAAATGGGTATTGTTTAGACCCAAAGCGCGGGCTTTTTCATTCATTTTATTTATAAACTCTTCATCGCTTAAACCCGTTGATCTGACCAAGGCCATTGCCGCGGTGTTGTCCGAGCCGACTAAGCTGAAATAAAATAAATCTTTTACTTTTACTTTTTCTCCCGTAAACAAATAAATTCTTCCGCCCTCCTGCTTGTCTTCCGCCTTTATCTGATAAATGGCGTCCCAGCCCGGATTATGTTCAAGAAAAACAAGCGCGGCAGCCAGCTTGGTAATGCTGGCAATCGGCCAAATTTGATCTTTCTGCTTGCCAAACAAAACAGCATCGCTTTCACAATCAATTACCGCGCTGCTCGTGGCTGAAATTTCCAAATTGCCGGCGGCCAATTTTTTTACCGGCAAGTTTAAATTTCTCGGCAGGCCGTTTTCTGCCGGCTCAAGATGATTAACAGGCATCATTTCACTGGAATTAGCTTGGTTTAAAAAGCCGATATTTAAAATTACGGAGATTATTAAGCTGATAATTATAGAAATTGCCATAATTAATTTTTAATTTTTATTATTTTCCAGCATTCTGTCAATCGTATCGTCTTTATGCAATCTTTCGTAGTCCGGCAGCTGGCCGATATCGCTAACGCCTAAAAATTTTATAAAATCAAGGGTAGCGCTGTAATAGGTTTCGTTCTTTTTTTTGTCATATTTCGCTTCTATAAGCCCCCTAAGCATCAAATTGCGCAGAATCAAGGAACAATTGACTCCCCTAATCCTGTCCAAGTCAATTTTGCTGATCGGCCCCCTGTAAGCGATGATGGTCAAGGCTTCCAAACTTGGCCTTGACAGCTCGCCCGTGGTTTCGTCTTTAATGAACTCCTGGACTAATTTCCCGTTGTCCGGCGAACTGACCATCTGATATTTTGAGCCGTCTTTTATAATTTGAATTCCTCGCTTATTGTTTTTATATTCCTCAACAAGCTCATCGCCCGCCAATTTAATTTCCCCCGCCGGCTTGCCGGTTAAATCGGATAATTGCTTAATAGCCATCGGCTTGGCCGAGATGAATAATAACGATTCTATTTGGGATTTAATGCTCATATTATATTTTATTAATTAAAATTTCCTCAAACAACCCGCTCTGCTCAGCCGTAATATCTCTCTGTTTTATCAGCTCCAGCATTGCCAAAAAAATAACAATAACCTCGGTCTTTGTGCCCGCGCCGGCCATCACCTTGCTAAAGCTTATTTTAATCCTGTTAATCAGCATATTCTGAATGGCTGAAATTTTGTCTTCAATATTTATTTTATGCTCTAATTTTTCCTCTTCCAGCTTCTCAATGGGCCGGAGCCCGCCGATTATTTCCTGAAAAACAGCGGCCAGGTCCCGAGCGGTTAATTTTTTCGGCGGCGAGAATAAATGGATGTTGGCCAAAATCGCCTTTCTGTTGAATTCGCGCGCGAACATGAATTTTTTCCTGCCGATTAAAGCCTGCACCTTCTTCGCCGCGTCCAGAAATTCCTTGTACATTCTTAATTGCTGCTCCAGCTCCTCAATTTCCCGCTCTTCTTCCGGATATAAATAAGGCAAAAGCGCCTTGGATTTGATTAAAAGCAGGCGCGCCGCCACCACTAAAAAATCCGCCATTTCTTCCGAATCGGTTTTGCTTAAACTTCTGATATATTCAATATATTGATCCGCTATTTTAGCCAAACTGATTTCGGTTATATCCATTTCTTCTTTTTCAATTAACCGCAAAAGCAAACTCAAAGGACCCTCAAATTTTTCAAGTTTGATATTCATAATTACTTTTTCTTTTTTACCGCTTTTTTCTTTTTCACAACCTGTTTAGGTTTCACAATTTTTATTTTTTTCTTTACTCCAAAACTCCCCAACACCGCGTTTTCCAGCTTGGCGAAATCTTTTACCGCCATCTCTACCGAATGGTTAAAACTGCCGGAAGAGAAAACGGCTTTTTTGGCTTTTGCCAATCCTTTGTCCATAATAACCGGCAATTTATGCAAACCGCCGAAAGCGCTCATCGCTCCGGCTTTTACCTTCAGCAAACTCTCCATTATTTTCTCGCCCGGAATCTTGACAACCTTTATTGTTTTGCCCGCGCTCGCGCCAATGCATTTGGCTAACTTCTTAAAATCCAAGCTGCAGTCGGCCGGCAAAAGCGCCAGATAATAATCCTTGTCCGCCTTAATTAACAGCGACTTGGCGATTTCGTTTAACTTTTTCTTCATAGTAGCGGCCGCGTCAAAAGCGGTATAAACCGTCTTATGCTCCAAAATGTCGTGCTTAACGCCGGCTTTTTCCAGATATTTCGCTAATTTCAGCGGTAATTTAGTTTTAACTTTTTTTCTTTTTTTAGCCATAAAATTAAAAATTACAAAATTAGAAATTATTTAAAAACTAAAAATTGCGGGCTTTAACGCTTTTTCCTTCATTCCCGCCCGTCCTTTGTCATTCCCGCGAAAGCGGGAATCCAGGAGTAAATCATAAAAATGTTGTTAACTCTATGCACCTATTATATCTTATTTTATTTAATTTAGCAAAGAAAAAAGGTTAGCCAAAGACAACTTAGCTAACCTCTAAAATACGCCTCAC
>JAHIME010000083.1 GCA_018896595.1 Patescibacteria group bacterium | reverse complement strand
TGAATTCCAAAGAAGCGGTCCGCGTTAATTATTGGAAGGGCTATTTAATGGAAGATTTGCCGGTTTATTTTATTGAAAACAAAAAATATTTTTCCCAGCGCAAGCAGCTTTACGGTTCAGGCCACGAAAACGCCCGTTTTCTGATTTTTGACGTGGCGGCTTTAAAATTAATTTCCCTGCTGAAGTTTGAAGCCGATATCGTCCATTGCCACGATTGGCAGGCTGGCTTGATTTCTTTTTATTTAAAGACCGACTTCCGCTACTCAAAAACTTTGCGCAAAGCCAAGACTATCTTTACTATTCATAATCTTGCTTTTCAATTCGGCCAAAATTGGTGGGAAGTGCCGATTAAAAAGAAGGATTATGGGCGGAAAAGAATTCCCCATATCGCCGACCCCGATATTGAAAATATTAATTTCGCCAAAAGGGCGATTCTTTCAGCCGATGCCATCAACACCGTAAGCGAACAATACCGCGAAGAAATAATGACGAAAAAATTCGGCCAGGACTTGCACCGCGTTTTAAAAAACCGCGAAGACAGATTGTTCGGCATAGTCAACGGCATTGACTACAACGCTTATAATCCCCAAAACGATCCCGGCTTATTCAAAAATTATAATCATAAAAAAATCCACCGCAAAAAACTGAACAAGGAATATTTGCAGAAAAAATTCGGTTTGCCGGCCGATAAAGAAGTTCCTCTGCTTTGCGCGACTTCCCGCGTAACTTTTCAAAAGGGCTTTGAGCTCATACTTAAAATTCTCCAGCCCTTGTTAAAATTAGATATCCAATTGATTATTATGGGCGATGGAGATAAAAAGTATATCAACGAATTAAAAAAGTATAATAAAAAATATCCTAAAAAAATAATCTGGCTGCCGTTTTCGGACAATCAGCAATATGAAACTCTGCTATACGCCGGTTCCGATATTTTTTTGCTTCCTTCCCATCACGAGCCCTGCGGCATCAACCAGCTCATTGCCATGCGCTACGGCTGCGCGCCGATTGTCAGAAAAATCGGCGGGCTTTACGATACGGTTAAGAACTTTGACCCTTTGCTCAAAAAGGGCACGGGCTTTACCTTTGGCAGATTTGACCCGTATTCTTTGTACGGCACGATTATTAAGGCGATTGAAACAATGAAATACAAGCAGGCCTGGCGCGATATAATGGTGCGGGCGATGCAGGAATCAAACTCTTGGGAAATTCCGGCGGAAAAGTATATCGCGCTTTATCGCAAAGCGATAAGAAACAATAAAACAAGAGATGTTAAAAATTAAAAAACACTTTATTTATATGAAATTAACTTGGATTAATTTTCTCCACTTTTATCAGCCGTACTCGGCCGATAATGAAACAATAATTGAAGCGACTGAAAAGAGCTATAAAAGAATTATCGGAGCGTTAACGCGCAATCCCAATATTAAGTTTACTTTCAATATCACCGGTTGTTTGATAGACAGATGGCAGGAGCTCGGCTACGGCCGATTGATTAGCGATATAAAAAAACTTATTGAAAGCGGCCGGGTTGAAATAACCGGCTCAGCCGCCTTCCACCCTGTTTTGGCGTTATTGCCGGAAAGCGAAATCAAGCGTCAAATCAGATTGAATGAAGAAATTTTAAAAAAACATTTCGGCGTCGGCCTAAAGTTAAACGGCTTTTTTATTCCCGAAGCCGCTTACGATAAAAAACTGGCAAAACTGATTAAGAAGCGCGGTTATGACTGGTTAATGTTGGATGAAATCAGCGCTTATGGCAAAATCAATGCCGTTGATTATGGCAAAATCTATATTGATAAATATTCCAAGCTTAAGCTTCTTTTCCGCTCGCGCAAATTTTCAAAAAGCTATGTGCCGAAAACCATCATGGAACTGATAAAAAAAGGCGAAGATAAAATAGCGGTAACGGCGACTGACGCCGAGCTTTACGGGCTTAGGCACAATGATATCAGCGCGACCTTGGAAAAACTGCTGAAAAAGCCGGAAATCGCGACCGAAACCGTAAGCGAATATTTAGCCGGTTTAACCGCGAAAGAAATTATTAAGCCCGTTCCTTCATCGTGGGAATCAACCGAAGAAGAGCTGAGGCGCAAAAAGCCGTATTATCTTTGGGCGGATAAGCAAAACAAAATCCAAGTTAAGCTTTGGCAATTGGCCAATTTGGCCGTTAAAACCGTAAATAAGTACAAAGAAGACGTAAACTATTCTTGGGCAAGAGAGCATTTGGACAAAGGGCTGGCCAGCTGCACATTCTGGTGGGCGAGCGCGAGCGACTTCAGATTGTTCAGCCCGATTTCCTGGAATCCTGATGAGATTGAGCGCGGCGTTAACGAACTGATACGCAGCATCCGCGCCCTTGATGATGTTACCACCAGGCCGACTAAAATAAAAGCGGAAAAATTATATATTAAAATCAAAAAAATGATCTGGCAAAAACATTGGAAGTATTATTGGAAAAAATAAATATGAACATCATCTACCATCTCTTTGATGAACAATATGTAATAAAACTTTTCAAGGATAGAGTACTGCCCCGCTACCCTGATTTTAAGCTGATTAAAAATATTGAGGTTCAGCCCCATAAAAAACTCATCTGGGATGAAACCTACCATGTAGTGCTTGAATTTAAAACCATCTTTAAAACAAAAAGCGGCAAAATAAAAAAACTGCCGATTTTCTGCACCGCCCATAGCGATGAGCCGCGCAAAAATGTTTATAACGGTTTAAAATTTTTGTGGGACCATGGCTTTTCCAAAGGCAACTTGACTATTCCCCACCCCTTATTTTATTCAAACCGCTTTCACGCCACTTTTTACCGCGGCGTCAAGGGCAAAACTCTTTACCAGTTTATCAGGCAAAAAAATTATTATGAAATTGAGCGCGTTGTCGCCCGGACCGCCGGATGGTTTGCCAAACTACATGGATTGCCGGCAGAAAACGCGAAAAATTTCAACAAAGAAAACAGCCGCGTCGCAACGGTTATCCCCGGCGCTAAACATATTTTAAGCGAGATGAAAGAAAAATACCCGCGGTATTATCCCGCTTACCGGCGAATCTATGAAATCGTTGACGGCGCCGAAAGACAATTTTTAAATTCAACCAAACAAAGATGGCTGATCCACGGTGACGCCCATCCGGAAAATGTCATAAAAATCAGCGAGAAAAAATTAGCGGTTATTGACTTCACCGACCTTTGCCTGGCCGACTTCGCCCGCGATATCGGCTCGTTCCTCCAGCAATTGGAATTTATGATTCAGCGCAAAATCAATGATCAAGAATTTATTAATCGTGTTAAAACCGTTTTTTTGGAAAACTATTTTAATAGCGCTAAAATCAAATTAGACGGCTCGCTTAAAAAACGCATTGATAATTACTATAACTGGACGGCTTTGCGCACCGCCACTTTTTTTCTGCTTAAAGACAACGAGGAACCTGAACGCGCCCACGGGTTGTTAGTGAGGATTTGCGAAGACATGAAATTGAATTGCCGAGTATAGCTTTTATGACTCTTTTTATTATTTAATCTTTACTGATTTTAAAAACGAAATATTCTTTAATTTCTAATTAACCTAATTTCTAATCAAATCCCAATGCCTAATAACCAAAAAGATAAATAAAAGTTTAAATATTCAGGTATTGGTTATTGGGACTTGATTAGGTTAATTAAAAATTAGAATAATTAGAAATTTTATTATGCTTATTGATCTTCAGTTACATTCAACTTACTCCGACGGATATTTAACGCCAACCGAATTGGCGCGGCTTCTCGCGCGCCAAGCCGTTAAGGCCGCGGCTTTGACGGACCATAACACAATCAGCGGCTTGAATGAATTCAGGCAGGCCTGCCGGCAATATAAAATAAAGCCGATTACAGGGCTTGAGCTTTATGTCAAATTGGGCAATAAAAGATTCAATATTCTGTGGTACAATTTTAAAGAGCCGGACCAGGAACTGCACAACATTCTGCACAACAGCCAGCTGAGAAGGCGCGGCAAAACAAGAAAAATTTTGAAAAAATTGGTTAAGCGCGGCTTTAAAATAAATGTTGACAAAATTCTGGATAAATACAGCCAGTATATTCCCATAAATCGCATCGTAGGCGACATTCGGCAAATTAGCCGCAACCGAGCCAAGATAAGCCGCGAATTAAAAAATAAAAGCCCGCGCGAGGATGAAATCATCAAGCAGTATTTTTTTAATCCGCAAATCGGGAAACTGCATGAAAGCTATATCAGCTTTGAGCGCGTTTTAAAATTAAGAAAGAGAATCGGCGGCCGGATAATAATCAACCATCCGGCGAAATACGGCTATATTAACGTTGATTTCTGGAAAAAGCTTAAAAAACTCGGCGTTGACGGCGCGGAAGTGCTCTCGCCGCACCATTCCGTGGGCGCGGTAATGTACATACAATATTTGGCGCGTGAATTAAAATTTATTGAAACCGGCGGCTCTGATTTCCACTGCTTTGAAGGCGATCGGACTTTAATAAAAAATTCCTGGCAGTATTTTAAAATCAATTCAAGGTATTTGAGAGGAATTGATAAAATAATCGGTTAATTAGAATTACGAATTATTTTTTAATATGGAAAGAAAAATACACCATCTAATTTTCGAAGGCGCTGAACTTGCGGGAAAAAGCTGGCTGATGTCGCAGGTTTATGATTATGTAGAGCCGAAATATAATAAAAACAAAATTATTCTGGACGGCTGTCATTGGTTTAATTGCGATGTGGGGGTTTACGGGACAAAACACGGCAAACCGGTTATAAATAGTTATTTAAAAATATTTAAAGAATTGCAAAATAAAAATTTATTGATTGAAAAATTCCATCTTTCGGACAAAGTCTATAACAAGCTTCACAACAACAAAAGTATTAATTACAAGCCGGTTGAGCAAATACTAAAAAAATTAAATTTTAAAATAGTGCTTGTTGTCTTTCCTGAAAACAAAGATCTGCTTAAAAAGCGTATTCAAGATCGGCTAAGCCTTTATCCGCATTATGAAAGAATATTGAAAAATCCCGGTTGGTATATTGGACAACAAAAAGAGTATTTAAAAGAAATAAATAAAACTCTTCTGCCCCACCTTATTATAAAAACAGACAGATTGCCCGATAACAATCTTGTAAAGGCGATACTGGATTGGATAGAATAAAAATTTAAAGTAATGAAAAATAAAAAAAATAAAATGAAAATATTATTTTTATCCGCTGAATTAGCGCCTCTGGCAAAAGAAGGGGGGCTAGGGGATGTTGCAGGCGCGCTGCCAAAAGCTTTAGCGGATTTAGGCGTTGATATAACAATTTTTCTTCCCTTTTACGGATTAATAGACGTTAAAAAATATCCGGCGAAAAAAATTTGCCGAATAAAAATTCCGATAAACATCGGCCGTAAAACGGCAACAGTCTGGCAAACAAAATTGCCGAAAATCAATATTCCGGTTTATCTGATTAAACATAATTATTTCAAGTCGAAACTGATTTATACTGATGAGAGAATTTTTAAAAAGAACAAATACACCAGAGGAATGGAAGATATTAAACGATTCGCTTTCTTTGACAGCGCTTGCTTAGAGGCGGCTCGGGCTTTAAAATTTAAGCCTGATGTCATACACGCGAATGATTGGCATACCGCTTTGATTGCCGCGCTGCTTAAGCAAAAAGGAAACGGTTTTTTCGGCCAAACCAAAGTTTTGTATACAATCCATAACCTTGCCAATCAGGGCATTGCGGAGCCGGAAATTGTCGGATTTTCTAAATTAGACTCCGATCTGCCGATCGTTAAAGCTGATTTAAAAAATGGGGACATTAATTTTATGGTTCAGGGAATTTTAAACGGGGATTTAATCAGTACTGTCAGTAAAAATTACGCCAAAGAAATTACCGCCTCATTTTACGGAGCCGGCCTTGATAAAATTATTAAAAAAAGGAGAAAAGACCTTTATGGAATTTTAAACGGCATTGATACTGATTTTTTTAACCCTGAAACCGATAAGTATATTAAGCAAAAATATTCAATAAAATCGCTTGATAAAAAAGCGGAAAACAAATTGGCTCTGCAAAAACGGCTGGGCTTGCCGCAAAATAAAAATATCGCTTTGATCGGAATAGTGTCCCGTCTGGTCTGGCAAAAGGGCTTTGAGCTGATTACCGAAGAGTTTGGCAAATTAGATTGCCAATTCGCGATACTCGGAACAGGGCAACCGCAATACGAAAAACATTTTAAGGAGTTGGCTGAAAAATATCCCGATAAGTTCAGCGCCCAAATCACCTTTGACGCGGAATTGGCCCAGCAGATTTACGCCGGAGCGGATATTTTCCTTATGCCCTCCCGTTTTGAGCCCTGCGGCCTGGGGCAGATGATCGCTATGCGCTACGGAGCGATTCCGATTGTCCGCGCCACCGGCGGGCTGGCCGATACGGTAAACGGCAAAGTCGGCTTTTGTTTTAAAGAGTTTTCCCGCGCAGCGCTAAGAAGAACGGTTAAAAAAGCGTTAAATGTCTATTATAATCAGCCGCAAAAATGGCGGGAATTGCAAAAAAACGGCATGAAAAAGGATTTTTC
>JAHIME010000082.1 GCA_018896595.1 Patescibacteria group bacterium | reverse complement strand
CCTCCCCCTGCCCGAGGGGGAGGTTAGGAGGGGGTGGGAGTTTTATGCATTGCGGTTAAACGACTTATAGTAAAGCAACTTAACTATTTCACTGCAAAACAAATAAACCGCGGCGATTGATATGATTATCAACAAGTGATGGATTGTCGGCCTGATAAATTTAAATAATTCCTGGCCAAAAGCCGTAAAAGGAATAATCGCGGCGGCGATAAACGCGAGCGCCGTAAGCCATATCACAGCCGCTGACGGGCGCTGGGCCCGCAGAAAAAATCCTCTGCTCCTGATGGAAAAAAGCAGCAACAGCTCCGTAAAAATACTGGCCATAAACCAACTAGTCTGAAGCACTTGCGGAGAGATGCGGTAAAAAATGCCGAAAAAGATAAAATCAAAAACCATACTTACCACGCCTAAAATAATCGCGACCAAAATGATATCTTTAACATTATATTTTTTTGGCGAGCTAATTTCTTTTTTATCCACCGTATCGGTGGAAATCGCGATCATCGGAAAATCAGACAGCAAATTAAGAAGCAGCAATTGCACGGGCAGCATGGGCAAATAATCAATCAAAAGGGAGGCGATCGCGACTGCGAAAAAATTGCCGAAATTTGACGCAAGCGTCGCCTTAATGTATTTTGTGGTATTGGTAAAGACTTCTCTGCCTTCTTTGATGCCGTCCAAAATAACTTTTAAATTCTTCTGCAGGAGGACTATATCGGCCGCGTCCCGCGCGATATCGGAAGCGCTTTGCACAACCAATGAAACTCCGGCGATTTTTAGCGCGGGAGCGTCATTAATCCCTTCACCCAAAAAACCGACCTCGTATTTTTCCTGCAAAAGCCGGATAATGTTATATTTCTGTTCCGGAGAAACGCGGGCAAAAACCTTGTATTTTTCCACCGCCATTAATTGCTCGGGCAATCGCATCGCCTCTAATTCCTCGGCCTTAATAACATCTTTAGGCGAGGCGACAAGGCCGATTTGGCGCGCTACCGCTCCGGCCGTTTCCTTGCTGTCGCCGGTAATAATTATTATCTTTACTCCCAATTCTTCCGCCTGCTTAACCGCTTCAAAAGCGCTCGGTTTGACAGGATCGGTAAACGCAATAACTCCCAGAAAAGTTAAGCCGGTTTCTTCCTCTTTGAGATTAATATTTTTCAATTCGGAGCCGTCTCGGGTTATTTCCTTTTTCGCCACCGCCAATACTCTTCTGCCTTGGGCGCCTTGTTGGCTTATCCATCGGCTGATGGATTTTTTCTCCGCCACGGAGATATTTAAAGTTAATTTTAATATTTCTTCAGGCGCTCCTCTCGCGATTAATTCCAATTTATTTTCTTTCGCGACTAAAATTAAATTTCTTCTTCTCCCCGGATCAAACGGCATATCCATAATTCTCTTGCATCGCGAAACGCGCTTACGATGCTCTTTCGGCAGATGTTTCCATAAGGCGATATCAAACGGTTCAAGTTTATTTTTTTCCAAAGAAGAAGCGGAAAGATTCGCGTAAATCAATGTGTCCGGCGAAGAATCGGGATATATTTCGGCGACAGTCAAGCTGTTTTCGGTCAAGGTTCCTGTTTTATCAACGCATAGAATTTCAATTCCGCCCAAATCCTCTATTGCCGACAGTCTTTTAACAACAACTTTTTTCTTCGCCAAGCGCAAAGCCCCGCGCGAAAGCGAGAAGGTGGTAACTACCGGTAAAGCTTCCGGAATAACGCTCACGGCCAAGGCGATTGAAAAAATGGTTAGTGTGACGAAATCCACGCCTTGCTTAAAAAAAATATGCGCCAAAAAAACAAGAACTAAAGTCGCTAAAACCAGTTTAAGAATAAAACTGCTGAAACTGGCAATGCCTTTTTCAAAACTGCTTACACGCATAGTCTCAACTTCCAACCGGGTAATGCGCCCTAAAACAGCGCTCTTCCCGGTGGCAAGCACTGCCGCTTTGGCCTTGCCGCTTACAACTATTGTTCCGGAAAAACCCAAATTAAGCGCCTGGTAATAATCTTTGGCAACATCCGTTAAAATATCATTTGTTTTGTTTACCGGCGCCGATTCCCCTGTTAAAATTGATTCATCCACGGTAGTGTTATAAACATCAAGGAAGCGGACATCCGCCGGAATTTTATCGCCGGTTTCCAGCACGATTATATCGCCCGGAACAATTTCTTCCGCGGCGCAGGCAATCTCTTCTCCGTCGCGCATTACTTTAACATATGAAGCGGTATACTTTTTAAGCAGCCGCAAAGTATGCTCTGAGCGGAATTCCTGATAAAACCCCAAAGCCGCGTTTATGAATAAAAACAACAGAATCATTATCGCGTCAATTATTTCACGCAAGGCAAAAGCTAAAATCGCCGCGCCAATCAGCAAATAAATGAACGGCGACTTGAATTGCCGCAATAAAATCTGCCGCCAATGGACGGCTTTAATCTTTATCTCATTAAAGCCGTATTTTTCCAACCGCTGTTTTACTCCGGCCGATGACAGCCCCTTATTCGGATCAACGCCGTATTCCTTAAGAATCTCATCCGTATTTTTTATTGTATATTGAAATAAATCCATAATTCTATTTTATCAGTTTTCCATCATTTTTAACAGCCGCCAAAAAAACCGCATGGCCCTGACCATACGGTTTTATTTTTTTCAGGTTGTCTTACTTCCTTCTTTTTAATCGCCCATCAGATAAAATCAACAAGTCAAATTTATTTCTCTTAAAATTTTATAAGGCCAATTTTTTATCATTTCGTCCGATCTAAATATATTGTACTCATGTAAATATTTTTTCATTTTTGGTATTACGGTTAATTCTAAATTTTGCAAATAGGGTTCAAAATTCTCTTGTTTTGAAATCGCGCAGTTAATTTTCCAAACCATCCAGAAAAATTTCCCATTTATTTCATACACATCAAAAGGGTAAAGCCGGCAATCAAGCGGGCGATTCGAATGAATACCGCATAGTTTCTTGTTGTTTAAATATGGACAATTTTTATCATGGGGTTGATTTGCGAGTTTTGGAAATTGTTTTTTCTCTTCCGGGGTTAAATAGAGCGGATTAGCTATTTTGTGTTCGCAGCAATCACTTTTGCAATTCAAGCAATCGTGCCAAATATCTTTTTCCATACGAGAGTGTTATAAAATTAATGAATGGGCTTTTCTTTTTCAAGTAAATATTCAAAGTAATCTTTTCCCCACGCTAAAATTAATCCGTCATTTTTCACAAGTTTTTGCGCTTTTTCTTTGAACTTTCTATAATCACCGAGAAATAGTTGGTCTATTTCAGCCCAAGTATCTCCTATAACGCAATCAAACTTTTTGTTTTCGGGAATATCATTAAAATCGCCAATTATAATCTTGCCATATATCGGGCCAAATTCTTTCATCTTATCAATTACTTCCGGATATTTTTCTACCGTAGTAACTGATGTAACTTTTGGATTTTCTATCAAGAATTTGGTTACAATTCCGAATCCATAACCCGCGACTAAAACATCTCCAAATGCCTGCTTAGCAATATCTCTTTGAAGTTCCTGCTCGTGCGGGAGATCCCACATCCATAAATAATCATCTAAAAACAAAAACTTATGATTTTTTACTTCAACGATTTCTATATTCACCATAAATATGTAAATTTATTGGATATTTACATTTTATATTATTTTATTAAAATCCGCAAGGAAAAAAATAAGGATTTCCGCCAGTCTATTGACAAAATTTAATTACTTTGCTATACTGCTAACATAATTAATTTAATCATTTACGTTCATTTTACATTCGTAAATCTACGTAAAACAAATCAAATCAATGGCGTATCAAGACAACTCCGGCGATCGAAAGATGTATCAAGGTAATTGGACATGCTCCCAGTGCGGGGCGCCAATCACCGAGCTGCCTTTTGAACCGAGCGGAGACAGGCCACTTTTTTGCCGTGATTGTCACAGGCAAAAAATGCAAGATCGTCCAAGACGATTCTAATTAGAATACATATTATATTGATATTCAATTATCATTTAATATATAGTCTATTACAAAACCTGCTTTTAAAAAGCAGGTTTTGTTTTTTTAGTTTTGTTGGCGATTCTCTTTGACATAAGAATTAAATTTTATTTCAATAAATCATCAAGTTCGCAGGAAAGCAGGGCTGACTTATTGAGTATAATCTGCTCTTTCTGGTTTAAATTATCAGCCGTCATGCGAATAACTTTGGTAATAATACTGTCGCCGAGCATTATATGGTTTGTTTTTTTGAAATAATTCTCGGTTTTCTGATAAAAAAGAGTGGCGTACCGTTTTAATTTTTCCTGATCTATCGACCTTGAACTCCAACCATTGCCGGAAAAGTCAATTTTCTCTTCTATCTTTTTGTCTATTTCAATCGACAAATCTATATCTTTAAATATGATCCAATAATCGCTGACAGTATAAACGATTCTCGCCGATCCGCCGTCTTCCGTCTTATACAAATAAATAAAAGAAAAATTATCCGAGTGAAAATCCTGATGAATCGCAATGCGTTCCAGCTCTTTAATGGTGCGGATTTTATATTCATCTAAAAGCTTTAAATAACTCTCTCGCCAATTTCTAAGCCAATTTGTAATAAATGTTATGTCCACAAATAAAGGCGATAGATCATTTTTAAGATTTTCGTCGCTTACTTTATTCATCTGTAATGTAAGCTTGTCAAAGAGAACGCGCGGATCTTTTACATCAATGCCTTTAGCTATCATATAATCAAAATCCGGTACGATTTTTTTTCCCATATACCAAAGAAGATCATAAATATCACGCCCTTTTTCTTCATAAACTGCGTCTCCTACGCCGCGAGTGCCGCGCAAAAAAATAGCGGCAAGTTTACTGGCCATAAGCGCGCCCATATTATATGTCAAAATGACAAAAGAAAGCTGGTTGCGATTTATTGGCCTGCGTTCTATTACGGTTTTTGGAGCGACAAAATAATTCAAGTCAATCTTTACGTGCACCTGATTTGAAGCATGGCCAAGGCTTAACTCTTTACCAACATGAAATTTCAAAATTAATCCTCTGCCGGCAATTACTTTTATCGTCAAAAAATCAGCGCCAGCATTGTAAGCATTGACAAAATAATCTTCAACTTCTTTTTTCAACTCTTCTAAAAATTTATTTGCCACCGGATGAGAAACTTCAAAATCCAAATCAACAGACATGCGATTAAGACCGTGGATTATACGGAGCGCGGAACCGCCGTACATAATCCATTTATTGTATTCCGGGTGGTGGTAGATAAAATTGAGAACATAAAACTGCAACTCTTCTTTAAGAGCATTGCGGCGGGTTTCGGCGTCAATTCCGCCATAAGCAGAAAGATCGTCAAGCTTTCTTTTTAAGATTATTGATATCTGTTCGCTCATATAAATTTTTTAATCATTGAATAAAATTTTTCCTGTTCTTTCTTATCTATTTCATCAATATCTATTCGTAATTCTTCTACTAACATTTTAATTTTCCCCGGCTGAACGCCACGAAACTGGCGCGTCCTAAAATACAATAAATCAAACAACGCTTTAGATGGTGAAGCGATATAAAAATCAAATTTTCCCTTGGCCAAAGAAAAGTCTGAAAAAAGATCTTTCTTAATTGACTGATATGCAAAGTTGCCGGCTTTTGTCTGGTAGTTTCTTGTGACTTTAAGAGTAACTGAGGTTATGGAATGGATTGCTTCGGTGGCAAGATTATAATACTGGAGAGCGGCCCACGAGCTAACATAAGAAGGTGCGCGAATAATGTTAGCGAGGTAAAACGAGTATGAAATATCCGTTCTGTTTTTTTCAAAAAAATCCACAGATACATACAATCCCTTTTTAAGCTGTAAAATTTCTTTGTATTTCAAAAATCGGCTGATATAAGTATCAACCGTAGAGTCTTTAAGCCCCAACTGTTTGCCAAGCTGATATACAGTGTCTTTATTGAAATGGGGCAATGGTTTGAGCTGTTCTAAAAGATTTTTTTTACTTTTCATAACTATGACAATAGTGTATCATATATGAAACAAGGTGTCAAATGCAATATATTGATATTCAACTATCATTTAATATATAGTCTATTACAAAACCTGCTTTTAAAAAGCAGGTTTTGTTTTTTGGGTGGCTAGAGGGAATTGAACCCTCGTATCCGGGACCACAACCCGGTGTTCTACCATTGAACTATAGCCACCATAATAAATTATTATAATGTATAAAAATAAATACTGCTGCCATCCGCCGGCACAACCTTTTCCGGCTTCAAATTCGGCATGGCGAACGAATAGCTGATAATCTTCGCGCCCGGCTTGCATTCATTCTTGAATTTTTCTTCCAGCTTCTTCATCATCGCGATATTCAAATAGCAATAAACATAATCCGCGTCAGCCAAATTTATCTTAAATATATTTTCTTTTATTATCTTAATCTTGCTTTTATTCATGCTGGTCTGAATCTTGGCGACTAGCCAGGGCAGAATAGAATACTCAACGCCAATCAACTTCGCCTGAGGAAATTTCCTACCAAGCGCGCGCAGAAAACTCGCCTTGCCGCAGCCCAATTCATAAAAAACAGGGTCGCTGTCTATTTTTATTTCATTAATAATTTTTTCAATTACTTCCGATTCGGTGGAAATAAAAGGCGCGTAGCCGCGGAACAAAATGTTGAAAAACTGCGATAAAAGAAAAAAAGCGATGATGATTAATAAAATCGTAAAAATTATCAGTAGGGCCATAGGATTATAAAAATTAAATTTATTAGTTTATTATGTGCTCCCGGGGGGAATCGAACCCTCATAACCAGCTTAGAAGGCTGGTGTTCTATCCATTGAACTACGGGAGCATAAACAAAAATTGCCCTAATTTCCGGCAACTAAACTATTTTACCAAAATTAGCTCATCGTGTCAATGCTAACCATAATTTCAACGCGCAATTCTTAGTTCTAATTTTATTTTACGGCATCTTGCGTTTTTTTTCAATCTGTGTTATGATTTTAGCGTTAAACTAATAAACTTAAACAAAGTAATAAATAACCCTCTCTTGGTCAGAGCATTGTCGCCTCTGTCTCGGTTTGGGAGAAAAAACTATGATAGACAAAAAAGCCAAGCAAAAAATTATTGACAAATTCAAAATCCACAAGACCGACACCGGTTCCTCGCAGGTGCAAATCGCGATCTTAACCGAAGAAATCAAGCAATTGACAGAACACCTGAAACAGCACAAACACGACCATTCATCCCGGCGCGGCCTGCTTAAAAAAGTGGGGGAAAGGCGCCGCCTGTTGAAATATCTGCAAAAAGAGGATGAAAAATCTTTTAAGGATTTGGCTCAGCAATTAAAATTAAAAATCGCTAAAAAAATGATTGAAGAGGAGAACGATAAAAAACAGTTGGAACAAGAAATGTTAGCCAAGCAAGAAATAAAAATTGAGGAAGAAGAACCGGCGGAAAAAGCGGAAGAGGCAAAAGAATAACAATAATGCGAATCTACAAATATATTCAAATACTACAAATACGAATTATGGAAATAATTATTCATATCGCATTCTAATTCGCATTATTAGAATTTGCAGTATTCGCATACTAATTTGTAGTATTCGAATTATATTAACATGATTAAACATAAAGAACAGCGAGTGGGCGTATTGGTTGACGTATCCAATATGTACCATTCGGCGAAAAATTTATACAACAAACGGGTTAATTTCAAGGAAATTTTAAAAGACGCCGTAGCGGGCAGGAAATTAATCAGGGCGATAACCTATGTCGTCAAAACAGAAACCGAAGAAGCAACATCTTTTTTTGAAGCTCTAAGCAACCAAGGATTTGAAGTTAAAATGAAAGATCTGCAGATTTTTTTCGGCGGAGCCAAGAAAGCCGATTGGGATGTCGGCATAACAGTTGACGCGATAAAACTGGCAAGCAAATTAGACGTAATTGTTTTAGTTACCGGCGACGGCGACTATATTCCTTTAGTTAATTACTTGCAAAACACAAAGGGATGCTTGGTGGAAGTGATGGCTTTCCGCAAAACCGCCTCGGGCAAGCTGGTTGAAGAAGCGGACGACTTTATTGATTTAAGCGAAAACAAGAAATTTTTAATTTCAAGATAAAGAATTAATTAACCGTTTGTCCGGCGAACAGATAGCGCTGTGGGATAAATTTCATTCTCATAGTTCTGTAGTTTGCCGGCCAAGCGATAAAAACTATTTATGAATAACGAACAAGTGTTTTCTACCGAGTGGCTTGGCCGGACACTCACTATTAAAACAGGCAAAATGGCCAAACAGGCCAACGCGGCCGTAACCGCGCAATACGGGGATACGGTTGTTTTGGCTACCGTTGTTGAAGCCAAAGAAGATCGGGAAGGTATTGATTACTTTCCCTTGATGGTTGATTTTGAAGAGCGGCTTTACGCCATCGGCATTATCAAGGGCTCGCGCTGGATTAAGCGCGAAGGCAGGCCGTCTGACGAAGCAATTTTAACCGGACGCATGATTGACCGTTCAATCAGGCCGCTGTTTTCCGAGGAGTCAAGAAAAGATATCCAAGTTGTGATCACGGTTTTATCCGCCGACCAGCAGAATGATTATGATATCGTCTCTTTAATCGCGGCATCGGCCGCGCTGGCCATTTCCGGCCTGAACTGGCAAGGCCCGATCGGCTGCGTCAGAGTGGGGAAAGCAAACGGCGAATTTATTTTTAACCCGACTTATGAAGAGCGGGAATTAAGCGATTTGGATTTGATTGTCGCCGGCACGGAAAAAAAGGTTATTATGCTTGAAGCGAGCGCCGACGAAGTAAAAGAAGAAGAAATGATGAAAGCGATCATGGCCGGACAGAAAGAATTGCAAAAATCGATTGAATTGATTAAAGAAATGCAAAAGAAAATCGGAAAAATGTACGAAATGAAAATTAAAGAACAACTATTAAGCCGGGACGAGATTGAAGCGGAAAAAGAGAAAGAAAAAGTTTTTGCTACGGCCAAAGAATGGCTTGATAAAAATATTAAAAACATTTTATTTGATAAAATATATTACACCAAGGGCGAGCGCAAAGCCGCTGTCGCGGCAATCAAAGAAGGGCTTGATAAATTTTTATTTGAGCAAGGCGTCGGAAAAGACAGTCGCCATCAAGCCGTAAGCTCATTAACCGATAAAGCGGTGGAGGCCGAAGTTACCAATGCCATCCTTAAGGAAAAAAAGCGGGTTGACAGCAGAAAACTTGATGAAATCCGGCCGTTAGAGGCCGAGGCGGGCATTCTGCCGAGAAACCACGGCTCGGGCCTGTTCAGCCGCGGCGAAACCCAGGTTATGTCAATCGTAACTTTGGGCCCTCCCGGGGTGGAACAGCTTTTGGAAGGAATGGAAGGCACAGGAAAAAAACGCTATATGCACCATTATAATTTTCCTCCTTATTCCGTCGGTGAAGTCAAGTTTATGAGAGGACCCGGCAGGCGCGATATCGGCCATGGCACTCTGGCGGAAAAAGCTTTAGTTCCGGTTATCCCGCAAGAAAAAGAAGAATTTCCATATACTATCCGCGTTGTAAGCGAAACATTAGGGTCAAACGGCTCATCGTCAATGGCGGCAACATGCGGCTCAAGTTTGTCTTTAATGGACGCGGGCGTGCCGATTAAAAAGGCCGTTGCCGGAATCGCCATGGGCCTGGCTTCCAACGAAAATATGAGCCAATGGGAAATTTTAACCGATTTGCAGGACCTGGAAGACGGCAAAGGCGGCATGGACTTTAAAATCGCCGGCACCCGCGACGGCATCACTGTTATCCAGCTTGACACCAAAACAGACGGCTTAACCGATGAAATAATTGAAAAGGCGTTAACTCAGGGCGAAAAAGCAAGAATGGAAATTCTGGACATTATGGATAAAGCGATTGACAAGCCGCGGCCTGATCTGTCCCCATACGCCCCGCGCATTGTCAGCTTCTATATTGAAATAGACAAAATCAGGGAGGTAATCGGCCCCGGCGGCAAGATTATCAACGAGATTATTGACGCTACCGGCGTATCAATTAACATTGAAGACGACGGTTTGGTAATGGTTTGCGGCGTTGACGCGGAAAAAAGCCAGGAAGCGGTCGCTTGGATTAAAAATATTGTAAGGACATTTGAAGTCGGCGAAATTTTTACCGGCAAAGTCGTTAAAATGCTTGATTTCGGCGCTTTTATTGAACTGACACCCGGCCATGACGGCATGGCTCATGTAAGCGAGCTGGCTCCTTATCATATCGGCAAGCCAAGCGATTTTCTGCAAGTAGGCGACACCGTGACTGTTAAAATCAAGGAAATTGACGAGCAGGGCAGAGTAAATCTGACTATGAAAGGCCTGTTGGAAAACGAGCCGCTTTGGAAAGAGGAAAAAGGCAAGTCAAGCGGCGATTTCGGCGGCGGCTTCAGAAGCCCGCGCGGCAATGGCGGACGCGGCGATTCCAGAGGCGGCAGGCCGCGCGGAAGGTTCTAAAAAATTAAAAACACGATGATTTAAAAGCCCCGATGAAAATCGGGGCTTTAGCTTAATGGACGCGGATTAAATCGGGTATCTTTTTTCTTGCTCTGCTTCCTTCGCCTCCCTATTGGCAGGTACCCCAAATCTTTGACACTTTTTCCATGTGCTCCTACAATAAGAACATATGAAAAAATCGTTTAAGATCTCTTTGGAGAACTGACCATCAAGCTCTCGCAAGCCCAAAAAAAGAATTAGCCGTGGGTAAGGAGAATAAGTCGCGGCAAGCCAGGATACTCGGCGTTTCCCGCCAGTTGCTGTATTACCGGCATAAAAAGCCCCTAAAAGACTGGGAACTGAAAACCAAGATTGAAGAAACTCTGCGCGAACATCCGAGCTATGGCCATAAAAGACTGGCTACGGTTTCAGCGTTTTGACCAATCATTCAACCCAACTGATAATCAACGCCTTGTTTTCAGCCGCCGCTAATCATTCGGCTCCGGAAATACTTCACTCCGATCATGGCAGCGAATATGCCTCGGCTGATTATTCAACCATTTGCCAGAGCCTAAATGTCAGGCAATCAATGAGCCAGCCGGGCTGTCCTTGGGAAAATGGCTATCAGGAGTCGTTCTATTCGCAGTTCAAGATAGATTTGGGTGATTCTGACAGATTTAACAGCTTGGGCGAATTGGTGTATGCTATTTACAAAACCGTTCATCTTTACAACCATTCCAGAATACATTCTAAATTAAAAATGCCGCCTGTATTGTATAGCCGGCAATATCAATTGGAGCATGGAGAATGTGTCTAAGGAAATGGGTACCTGCCATGATGATAAATACAGAATGATGACGGATGATGGTTTGTATGAATTATAACAAATTAACAGCTCCAATCTATCCCTGAAAATTCCGACAAGTGGAATTCGGTTAAGGAGGAGATTAAAAAAGTTGATAGGGAGATTGATGAGAGGGTTTTTGGGTTGTATGGGTTGGGGGAGGAGGAGATTGAGATAGTCAAAAAATAATCTAAAGGCTGTGGATAAAATAAAAAAATTAAAAAAGACGACACCATTATTTAAATTTATGGTGTTGTTTTATTTCGTATAATTTAATAAAATTTTAACTAATATTAGTCATAAAATAAATTAAACTATAGTTTTATATATTAGTGGCTTGACAAAATAAAAGATACTTGATAATATGTTTCCATATAGGGAACAAGATATAAGTCATTACAAAGCTTAATATTAATGAAAATTGTTAACAGAAAAGTGTTGGATAATTTCAAGAAGAAGCATGTTGAAACGCGTTCACAGGTGGATGCCTGGGAAGCTGAAACAAACGCAGCTGATTGGAATATGCCATCGGACATAAAAAGACGATACGCTACGGCAAGTTTCTTGGCAGACAACCATGTTGTTTTTAATTTGAAAGGGAATAGGTACCGGTTGCTTGTGCAAGTCAGTTTTAAAAATAAAATCGTATTTATTAAAAAAATCGGTTCCCATAATGAATATATGAAATGGGAAATAAACTAGGAAAAAAATTTATGAAAACTATAATAAAAGTATTAAAAACTGAAGAAGATTATAATGCAGCCCTTAAATTGATTGAAGAATTAATAAATAAAGATCCTGATCCCAATTCTGAAGATGGCGAAAAATTAAATCTTTTAGCGACTCTAGTCCAAGATTATGAATCAAAAGAGTTTCCTGAATCATTACCCGATCCGATTGACGCTATTAAATTTCGAATGGAACAACAAAATTTGAAGCCAAAAGATTTGGTTCCGTATATCGGTAGCCGAAGCAAAGTATCAGAAGTACTCTCTCGCAAGCGTCCGCTAACAATTGATATGATAAGAGCATTGGAGAAAGGACTGGGTATTCCAGCCAAAGTTTTATTAAAAGAAACGGATGATTTCAGGAACGCAGATAATCTTGCATGGAGTCGTTTTCCATTGAAAGAGATGGAGAAGCGAGGATATTTTGGCGGTAAATTATCAAAAGAAATTAATATTAAAGCATTAATGGAAAATTTTTTTCGTCCTGTTGAATCGCCAGCTCATTTTTTGGGGATGCTCCGAAAGACTAATTATAGATCAACGCGCCCAATGGACAAACATGCTTTGGTTGTGTGGTCAACCGCGGTTGTCAAAAAAGCTAAAAAAATAAAATTTTCAACTGCGTTTAAGATAGGAAGTGTTGATTTATTATTTATGCAAAAAGTGGCACAACTTAGTGTTCAAAAAAATGGTCCTGTTTTAGCACAGGAATATTTAAAGAAACACGGTATTGCCATGATAATTGAACCTCATTTCCCTCAAACATATCTTGATGGGGCAACAATCATGATAGATAAAAAACATCCAGTTATTGCTTTGACATTACGACATGATCGCCTTGATAATTTTTGGTTTAATTTGATGCATGAATTAGCGCATGTGTCATTGCATTTCAATCAGAATTTTTATTTTTTCTATGATGATTTAGATAACTCTGATTCAGTTAGTAAAGAAGAAGAGGATGCGGATAAATTAGCTGGTGAATCATTGGTGCCATCAAGTAAGTGGGAGGTTAGTCCGGCAAAACTTATACCATCAGCTATGGCAGCAAAAAGCTTAGCTAAAGAGATCGGCGTGCATATTGCTATTGTAGCAGGCAAAATAAGATACGAAGGAAGTAAATATGTTTATCTAAATAAAATAATGAAGCAGGAAACTGTTAGAAAATATTTTCCTGACGAGAAATGGGCAAACTAATATGACTAAAACTAAACACTACATACCAATATTAAAATGGAAACGAGCTGAACAAGGAGCTCTATCTGAGATTAAGGAAAAAAACAAAAAACACATTACGCCATTAATTCAATTTGTAATGCCAAAACCAAAACAGCCAAAGGAAGGAGAACATGAAAAAACCGATAATGAGCAATACACTGAGGTGCTGTCATCGTTCAAGGATAAAATATCATGTATACCAGATGAAATTTTAAGTTGCTGGGGGAAAGATGCTATGTTTATTGATTTTAGTTTAATATATACCTCTGCTTTGAAAATTGAAAGTTATGAGAAAGTAATCACTAATGGCGAAAAGCTTGGTCTTCAATTAATTCCTGTTTTGAATTTAAGCGATGATTATAATTTAATAAAAATTGTTAGCTCATTAGCTGATAAATATAAACGTGGATTATGTTTGCGTTTAGTTTGTTCTGATTTTACAGATATGGCAGATTTACAAAATAGAATTAACAAAATTAAAACTAGTTCTTTGTTAGAAGATAAAATTGATTTACTGGTAGATATTAAAGAAATTGAAAGTGGAGATGGGAAGTTTAATAAGTATATAAAATTAAGTCAGAATTTTTTAAATGTTAAGTTGTGGAGATCTTTTGTATTTGCAAGCGGCGCTTTTCCTCAAGATTTGTCCATGTGTAAAATTGATGAAGAAAATTTAATTCCTCGTCTAGATTGGAAACAGTGGCTAAGCTTTTTAAATAACAAAAAACTGCGAAGACAACCTTCTTTCGCAGATTATACAATACAGTACCCAATTTATTTAGAAGCCACCCAATTTTTTCACCCCACAACAAGTATTAAATATACATTGGAAGATGATTGGAATATTATGAAGGGAAAAAAGCAAAAATATGAACTATACTTAGCACATGCTAATGTGCTATTAAAAAATGATGATTATTTTTTTGGCGAAGATTTTAGTTTTGGCGACAAGTTTATTGCTGAGAAAGGCAGACATTTTGAAAAATATATAAAAAATCCAACAATTAAAGGTACGGGAAATACAGAACAATGGATCAAAGCCCACATTAACCATCACATGGAATGTACTGCAAACCAGATCGCCAATTTGTTCTAGCTTGTAAACATTCCCTAACTCTTTCTTTCAATTTTTGTCCAGTAAGTTCTTTGGATAAACGCTCGTATATTATACTCCTCGTTTTTGAGCGCACTCCATCCGCCTTATTAAGTTCTTCTAAAATACTAAGAGCTTCTTCTCTCCATAATAATGCTGCGACAGCAATATAGTCAGGTTTTGGATTTTGTTTTGGTTCGCGGATATTGCAAAGCGAAACTGTTTGATCAGAATTTATAATTTTTGCAATTGTAATGCCCCACCATTCAGGAATAATCTTGATCGCTTCGTAAAGATGGCTTTTGCCAACAACTAAAGTAATTTTATCAAGAACAGAATTATATATTTCAATTTGACCAGGTAAACGGTTTAGTGTGTCTTTATCGCTTTTAAGTTCGTAGCCGTGGATACATCCATTTACCACCGCGATGTCAACACGAGCGGCGCCGTGGGTAATTCCCAATTCTTCAATAATTTTGGTATTTGGAATTGCTGAGCAGGATTTTTTTAAATAATCTTTTAGGGCAACACGAATAACTTTATCGTTTGTAAGAATAAAATGCTGGCAATAAGATGAAAGATGTTTTTTGGGACGCATTTTTATGATTGTTTGTGGATAGCTCATATATTTATTATACCATTTTTTAAAAAATAATAAAATATCTGTACGATTGCATAGTCAAGGTTACCTTTTCAAGAGGTATTATGTATAAAGAATTAAATAAAGAACCGGCGATTTTTTGCGCCGGCGTCAGCCGGTTCATGCCATAGCCGCCATGGCGG
>JAHIME010000081.1 GCA_018896595.1 Patescibacteria group bacterium | reverse complement strand
TGTCCCTCCCATATGATAATGTCATACTATTCCCCGATAGAAATGTCATACCTAGAGATTTTGTGCCATAATTGATTTATTAATCAATTAAGAATAAAATAATGGCGCAAAAGGAAAAGGGGTTAATAGTTATGAATCAAAAAGAATCATTAAGGTATGACATCATTAAGAAGCTCATAGATCAAAAAATCAACGGGACGGAAGCTTCAGTCCGGATCAATTTATCAATCAGGCAGACGAAGAGGCTGAAAGCTATGGTGAAAAAATACGGCTTAAGGGGAATAATTCATGGCGGCAGGAATAGGGAAAGCAACAGGAAGACAAAAACTGAAACCATTAATGAGATAAAAAAATATATTCAAGAAAAATATTATGACTTCGGCCCCACATTCGCTCGGGAAAAATTGAAAGAAAATCATAACATAGAAATCGGAACGGAAACTCTCAGGCAAATAATGATTAAGGAAGGATTATGGAAATCTAAATCGAGAAGAAAGAGCGGCAGGCACAAATCTTGGCGGGCGAGAAAAGAATATTTCGGCGAAATGGAACAATTTGACGGCTGCTATCATATTTGGTTCGGGAAAAAAGAGTCGTGCCTGCTCTTATCCGTGGACGACGCTAAAGGAGAAATAACCCACGCTAAATTTGATTACAATGAAAGCACGGCGGCGGTTTTTAAGTTTTGGCTGGAATATTTTAGCAGGAATGGCCTTCCGGTGTCCATTTATCTTGATAAATTCAGCACTTACAAGATCAATCATCCTGCGGCGGTTGACAATCAGGATTTGATGACTCAATTTGAAAGAGCGATGAATCAAATCGGCGTCCAACCGATCACCGCTCACAGTCCGGAAGCCAAGGGAAGAGTGGAAAGAATGTTTGAAACTTTGCAAGACAGATTAGTCAAAGAATTAAGGCTGGCCGGCATAACGACGATTACCGAGGCTAATAAATTTCTGGAAGAGTACATCCCAAAATTCAACGCTAAATTCGCGGTTGTGCCGCAGAAGAATAAAAATTTGCACAGAGAAATAAATAAAGATTTGAAAGAAAAACTGCCGCAAATATTTTCCATTCAAAACGAAAGAAAAGTCCACAATGATTATACGGTGATGTTTGAAAATCAATATTTCCAGCTGGAGCAAGAACAGCCGACCACGGTTTACAAAAAAGATTCCGTGATTATCGAAAAGCATTTAGGCGGAACTGTCAAAATTAATCTAAAGGGACATTATTTGAGCTACCATGTTCTGCCGGCGCGGCCTCAAAAACAAATTGATGTTAAATTGCTCGCCATAACCGGAAGAAAACAATCCGGCTGGAAACCGCCAGTCAATCATCCATGGAGAAATTTCGTGTTTTCAAACAAATCAAAAGTCGAAAAAATAGAAGCTTAATAAACCTAAAATCAACAAGGTATGACATTTCTATTCGGGAGGAAGGTATGACATTTCTATTCGGGGTTGACATGCCAAATTTAAAATCTTCGCCGTAATCTCTCCCGTCTGCCACGAGGTAAATCCGCATTTGTTTTTTGAAGATAAATTTTCTTCCAAATTAATTTTTTTATTTTTTCCAAAATACGGCGAGTCGCAATTAAAATCAACTTTGGAAATGTTTTTGATGGATAGATTATTTTTCTTCAGCAGAGAGTCTATTTTGGAAAGAAGTTTCTCTGACAAATCTCTTTCGTCAATCCAATTTGATTCAGCAATAATATTATTTTTCCCGCCCAACAAAAATACGCTCGCTCTATTGCCGATGATTTCAATCTTTAATTTCATAGCTTATATGTCTTATATGTCCTATGCGTCTTATGCGGCTTATATCGCGCCGATTATTGCGTCTCTTCCTCTGTTTCTAAATTTTCTTCGGAACTTTCAGGTGTTTTTTCAGAATATACAGGTTTATTCTCTTCCGCGGATTCATTATTTTCTACATTTTCCACAGGCTTTTTTTCTACCAGAGCTGGGGTTATTTCTTTCACTTCTTCGCTTTTCTTATTACTGCTAACGCCCTTGAGCTCGTCAATTTTCTTTTTCACATCTTC
Organism: Patescibacteria group bacterium; assembly: GCA_018896595.1. Classification (GTDB taxonomy): domain Bacteria; phylum Patescibacteriota; class Patescibacteriia; order Patescibacteriales; family VMTK01; genus JAHIME01. The sequence continues at coordinate 728 of JAHIME010000081.1, read as the reverse complement.
GTTCTCGGGATTCAAAAGCAAAACCGCTTCAAATTCTTTCAAGGCCTTTTCCTTGTCCCCTTCCGACGAATAGATCAAGCCGAGGCTGTAATGCGCGTTGGAATGATTGGGATTTATTTTAACCACTTTCGCGAAAATATCTCTTGCCCGAGAAACTTCGCCGGTGTTGTAATAAATTCTTCCCAGCTGAAAAGCGATGTCTATATCAAGATTCGCGGAGGTGACTACTTGTCCGGCGGCAATGGCATTTTCCATCCTTTGAACGGTTCCCATGGAATTTAAAGCGTCAATCGCTTTTTCTTTTTCTTCTTTTTTCTCATAAGACAGCCCCAATTGAAGTCCCGCGTCAAGATAATCCGCCTTGTATTTCAGCGCCTTTTGAAACTGATCTATCGCCAAATCCGTCTGGTCGGCTAAATTGAATGTTTTTCCGAGTTCGGTATAAAGAACGGGATTCGTCGGCTCCAATTCTATCGCCCTGTTAAACTTTTTAATCGCCCAATCGCCGGCTCCCGCGACTCCCAAGTCTCTGGCCGCGGCAAAATAAGTTGATCCCATTTTGTGCTGAAAAATTATATTATTGGGATTTGAATCGGCCGCGTCTTTGAGATAGTCAATCGCATTTTTTACCTCTAGCGCGATTCTTTGAGTGTCTTTTTCGCCCTCCGCCTTCCCGCTTTCCTCTTGAAAAGCGATTCCCGTTTTTTGAAGATATATGTCGGACAAAT
>JAHIME010000080.1 GCA_018896595.1 Patescibacteria group bacterium | reverse complement strand
GGCGTAATAGTTACAATTTTTCCGGACAGGGGAGAGAAGTATTTAAGCACTGATTTATTCGCGTAAAAATGCTATAATACAAATATGAAATTATCAAGCGCGCAAAAAAATGAAATAAAAAAAATCGCGAAGAAATTCAATCTGAATTTAATAATTATTTTCGGCTCTTTTGTCAGTGGAAAAATGCGGGAGGACAGCGATATTGATATAGCGGTTTCAAGTTCGGAGAAAATCAGTTTCAAGGATGAATTATCAATAATCCGCAAACTTACCGGAATATTCAAGAGAGATGCCGATTTAGTTATTATTAATAAAGCCAATCCCTTACTTCTGCAACAGATTGATAAGAACGGAATAATGATTTACGGCAGAAGAACCGATTATATTAATTTTAAACTGTACGTTTTTCATCGTTATAATGATTATCTCCCGTATTTTAAACTTGAAGAACGTTTAAATAAAACATTAAATAAAAAATATGCCAATTAATTTAAAATTAGTAAATAGAAAAATCAATTTAATTAACAGAGATTTAAAAAGCTTAAGGAAAATAGAAAACATTTCTTTGAAAAAATTCTTGGCTGAAAGCGATTACGAAACTCTGGCGGAAAGATATTTGGAAAGAATAATCGGCAGAATGATTGATATAAACTATCATATTTTATCGGAAGAAAATGATTACACCCCGACTGATTATTATAATTCATTTACGGATATGGGAAAGAAAAATTATCTTCCGGTTCAATTGGCTAGAAGTCTGGCAAATTCTGCCGGCTTAAGGAACCGCCTGGCGCATGAATACGATGAAATAGACGAAGAAAAAATATATCAAGCGGTTAAAAAGTGCCTTAATGAAGTGCCGCAATACATCAAACATATAATAAAATTTTTAGATAAATTTTCTAAACAAAAAAGAATGATATAATTCTTGCGGGGAGACTCTGCAGGGGCGGAATATTGGTTAAAATACTGATTAAAATCAGTATTTTATTTTTGGTTGATTATTTTGGGGGGAAATGGTAAATTAAAGTTAGATTAAATAAATAATATTAAATAATTATGGCACGATCCACAGTGCATTACGCTGACAACAAAACAAACAATATTTTAAAAGCGCTGCATAACAAGCTGCGTCCTGCCGGCACGCCCGTGATGCGCGTTGAGTATATTATTGAATTATTATTGTTGCGTATTTTTGAAGTTAAATTAAAGCGCGACGCGGAATTTGCGCCGCTTAGAAAATTATTTGACGGCGATAATTATCGTTTGCTTTTCTCGCATTTCTTATCATTAAACGGCAATCAGGCTTTAAGCGAATTAAATAAAAATGTTTTTGCTTTTTACGGCAATATCCTCGGCAAGGCCAGAGATGTCTATAAAAAAAATCTGCCTCAAAAAGTTCAAGATCAATTAGTTTTGATAGAAGAAGTTTTTTTTAATTCTAATTTTAATAACAATGTAAAAAACGGCAACCTTTCGGATATCGTAGGCTTGGTAAACGATATTGACGAGGAGCGGCTGTTAAAAACGGATTTATTGGGCGATGCGATTGAGTCGGCTTTATCCGAGCAAGGCGGGACGAAAGATGTCGGGCTTTACAGGACGCCGGACCATATCCGCCAGATGATGGTTGTGATGGCAGATCCGGATTTTAAAGATATTATTTTTGATCCGGCTTGCGGCACAGGCGGATTTTTGTTTGACGCGTTTCAGTATGTTCTGGAAAAAGTCGGAAAAGACGGAAATTGGCCGGGCGAAAAAGCCCATAAGGAAATAAAAAAATATTTAGTAAAATACATAAAAAACATTGAGCCTGAAATGCCTTCAAGCAATATGGCCAATACTTTTTATCGCGTCGGCATTTCCGGAATAGAATATCTTGGCATGATCCGCAAGATGGCGGCGATAAATTTGTATATCCGCGGACTTAATCCGGCCAATATTGAGCAAGGCGATTCTTTGGATTTATTTGATCCGGGCGTGGATGCAGGCACAAAATCGGTGGTGATTGCCAACCCTCCATTCGGCGCCAAGCTTGATCAGCCGGCTTATCCGAATGTTTGGGAGGAGTATCCGAAACCGGACAGCACTACGCTTTTTGTAAAACTGATGTTTAATCACTTGAAAAGCGGCGGGAGATGCGCGGTGGTAGTTTCCGAAGGATTTTTAACTTGGGATAATGAAGCGGCGAAAGAAATGCGCAAATTGCTTTTAGAAGAAGCAAAATTAAAAGCGATAATCAGTTTGCCGCAAGGAGTTTTTGTAAGCAAGGGCGGCCAAGGCGCTAAAACTTCTATTTTATATTATGAAAAAGGCGAGTCAACTAAAAATGTTTGGTATTACAAAATTACCAATGACGGTTATTCAATGGGCGTAAATAGAAAAGAAATTGCCGGCTGCCAGATTCCGGAGG
>JAHIME010000079.1 GCA_018896595.1 Patescibacteria group bacterium | reverse complement strand
TATGGTGATGTAAGAACCGGAAATTACAACGCTCGGTCTCTTACTGATCCGCAATATAACTACGGCGATTACGTAGTTAACGGCTACTTTGTCGCCTGGCTTGGGGCAACCGGAGACCAAGGGCGAATCGACTTTACAGAGGGAGCGGCTAGTTACTTTAGCCTCTTAACCAGCACTTATTCCGGGCTAACCATTGATGCTTATGATTCCAATGACAACCTAATTGCCACCAGTGGCTGGGCCAATGGCAATTTAAATACCGGAACATTTACTCGGTTAACTGTCAGCGCGCCTGGTATGGCCTATGTCATAGTACATGATTGGGGGAATTACTGGATAATTGATGATATTTGTACCGATGCGCCGGGCGTTCCACCGTCTCACAAAGCGGTGGCAAAACTTGCAAAAGAAGTTATCAATGCTAATTATTTATGGGGAGGGAAAGGCTACCATTCTCAAGAGCATAGATTTGTTAAACCCGAAGAAATTTTAGAGAAAGGATATTTTTATTATTATTATAATAATGCCACTAAAAAAACTGAAGAGAAATTTGGAAAGGGCATTGATTGTTCAGGATTAAATTTCTGGGCATATAATATGACTTACTCTGGAGGAGAAATAATTTCGTATAATACGTGCGTTAAAGAAAAAAAGTGCCCTTTGTATTACGAAGGTGCTGATGGCCAATATACCGGGAACACAAGTAGAATAAAAAAAGAAGAGTTAAGGATGGGTGATTTACTCTTCTTTAATACAGATGCTGATTCAGCGATGGACCATGTAGCAATGTATATCGGCCCTTTCACCCATGAAGGTAAAGAATTCAATACTATACATGCTAGCGGTTTTACAGGTACTGTTACGCCAGCTTATTACAATTCTGAAACTGAAGAGCTCCTGACCATAAAACCGAACGGGATAAAACAATTTCTTAAAGTTTATGATTATGGAAGAGTGGCGGAATTTAAATTAGCAATGGAAATTATAGCTAAGTCGCCAGTTAATTTGATTGTGACCGATCCTGATGGGCAAACAGTAGATATAACAAATACTTTGCTTACCGAAGATGGGTACACGCAAGAGGTAGATGGAATGTATTATATGATTCGTGATATAGATGGGGATGGTGAACCTGAAGATATTGTTAGTCTTCCGGAAAGAAAAATAGGAGATTATTTAATTACTATTATCCCAGAGCCGGATGCTTTGCCTACCGATACTTATAGTCTTGAAATAACAGCGGATGGTCAAACTATTGTTTTAGCTGAAAATGTTTTAATTAGTGACATTCCGGATCAACCCTACCAAATTCAATCAACAGAAACTGAAATTAACGCGGCTCCAATCCCAGATGCTGAAATAAAAGCAGAAATCCAGCCAAAACCTTTAATTGAAGAGCCGGATGACAACTATATTATTGAGGCGAACACTTTTGGAGGAGCAAGTATTACTTTAGATGGAACCGCTTCTTATGATCCAGAAAGCGTTTCTTTAACTTATAGTTGGTCTGATGAAGATGGAAATATTTTAGGAACCGATGAAGTATTAAATGTTTTTTTGCATTTAGGCCAACATCAAATAACCTTAACTGTTAGTGACGGCCGGCTTAATTCCAGCGATGTTTTAGATATTACTGTTCAAGATACTATATTGCCGGAAGTTGAAATTACTTCACCTGAAGAAATTATTTATTTAAATACTCAAGGATCAATTTTAATAGCTTATACAATTAATGATATTTGCGACTCTGAACCGGAAGCAAAAGTTTATTTAAATGAAATTGAATATTCTAAAAATGCCATTGATTTGGGTAAATATTTAGGTGAAACAGAGCATGCTTTAAAGGTAGGCGCTACTGATGATAGCGGAAATAATGGCGCGGATTCAGTAATTTTCAAAATAGTTCCGGAAGCAATGAAATCTTTTAGCATTAAAAGCATGAAAATTCACTGGGCTTTTGATCATCAGGGCAAGCATTTAGGAAACAAAACAATCTTTACTGTTTCCGGCAGTTTTGAATTACCGGATAAATATCAAGAAGAAAATTTAGATAAATCAGCATTGTTATATATTCAGATCGCTGATCAATTAGCAAAAGATAAAGTAAATTTTAAGAAAGTTAAGAATCTTTGGCTTTATCAGGAAGCTTCCGGCAAGAAGAATAATAACCTTAATCAAGGCGTGGACGTTAAAACTATGGCGATTCACTGGATTGTAGACAAAAATTCTAATTCTAAACAAAAAGATCAAAATTGGTTTTATGTCAGGGGAGAATTATCTTTACCGGGACTGGACATTAACACCTTGCCCAAAGAAGCAACAATTACTTTAGAGATTCCAGTATCTCCTTATGAACAAGCCGGCAGTTTAACAGGGAAAGAAACAATTAGATTTAAGAAATTCGAGCATGTTTGGTCTTATTATTTATCATCTGTTGAGCAGAGTTATTAATGGAAAGATAGTTGGTGGAAAAAATAGAATAGCTTCTATAATTGTACAGTCCTTTACTAAATTTTTAGGTAAAGGGCTGTTTGTTAAAATGAATTGTTATAAACTACAAGCTGTCTATAACGGATTACAAGCAATAATTATTATTGCGGTTTTAGTCTTTATATTTTTTCCTGCCACTGTTTTAGCCGTTCAATTATTCCCTCCTGAAATACCGGTTTTATTTTACGGCAACGTGAAAATAGACGATAAACCGGCTGCTGTTAATACTGTTATCGCGGCTAAAATAGAAAAAAGCGACATAGAAATCGCCAATGGCTCCGTTAAAAATATCGGCAAATATTTTATTGAAGTTCCATGCCAAAATTATATTGGCGAAAATATAATTTTTAAACTGGGCAATCTTGCGGGCGGACAAAATAAATGCCCTGATGTCCAAACAACTCCCAGTATCAAGCTTGATTTAACAGCGGAAATAACAGATATTCCGGCTTACAAACAAGACGCGGAAACAAACATTCCTAAAAGCGTTGGCAATCCGATTATTTTAGCGCCAACTCCTTGCGTTAAAGTGATTTACGATAAGTGGCAAAATACTTGCGTAAATAATTGGCAATACCGCAATATAATTTCCATAATACCGAATAATTGTTTAATGACAGCGGAGCAAAAAGCTCAGACAGAAAGAAAATGCGGATTAACTGATACGGGCGGGGAGATTAAAGTGCTTAGCATTGAATATTACGCTGATGGCAGTTTAATTCGCGGCAGTGATATGAAAGTTTATTTGATTGAAAAGCAAGTTAAAAGGCACATAGCGAACATAAAAGCGTTGGAAAAATTTACCGGGCAGGAAATTTTAAATGTTTCGGACGAAATAACGGATTTTTACCCGACAGGGCTTAAAATTTGCGCCGAATACCAAAACGGGGACTTGATACGAGGCAAAGATATGAGAATTTATGTTATTAAAAACAACAAAAAATACTATATAAACTTAGAAGAACTGCAAAAATACGCGGGCAGAAAAATTTATAATGCGAGTAATCAAGTTTTAAATCAGTATTAATTTTTTTTGCAATTTTTGCCCATTTTGCTATAATATAGTTATGAAATGTTGTATTTGATTTATTTAAAATAATTTATTAAAATTTACCCCCGTTAAATAATCTTGCTTTTAGCAAAAAGGATTTTATTTAACAGGGTAAAAAAACTATGAAAAGAAAAATTAATTTTTTATTGGCAAGCATAGTGATGTTTGGGATTGTTTTAAGTTTGGCTGGAACATCCTTAGCTTCTCAGGCGGCGCCAGAGCCGATAGCAAGAAAAATTGTTGTTTTTAAATCAGGTGTTTTGAATGAGTCGGACAGAGAAGCCGTAATCAAAAAATTTGGCGGAGTGAAGATTAAAGATTTGAAATTAATCAACGGCAAAGCTGTTCTTTTGCCGCCAAAAGCGGAAAGAGCTTTAGCTAAAATGGAAGGAGTTTTAAGAATTGATGATGACGTGGTGGTTGAAGCTTTAATAAAAGGCAATGTTTCCGCTAAACGCGTTACTTCTCAGCCGGCTGAAACCTTGACTTGGGGCGTGGACAGGATTGACGCTGATTTGGTTTGGAATATAACCACAGGCGATCCAATTAAAACAGCTATTATTGATACCGGAATTGATGTTAAACATCCTGACCTTATAAATAACATCAAAGGCGGAGTCAGCACGGTTGGGTATACTGCTTCTTACAATGACGATAATGGCCATGGCACCCATGTGGCGGGAATTGTCGGAGCCATTGATAACACTATTGGAGTAATCGGCGTTGGACCGGAAATTGACCTTTACGCGATTAAAGTTTTAGATCGCCGCGGCTCCGGTTATCTTTCCGATATTATTGAGGGTTTAGATTGGGCGATTGCCAACAAAATGCAAGTGGTCAATATGAGCTTGGGAACTTCGGCTAATATTGAATCATTTCACGACGCGGTTAAAAGAGCGAACGACGCGGGCATTGTTCAAGTGGCGGCGGCCGGCAATTCCGGCGGCGCTGTAATTTATCCGGCCGCTTATTCGGAAGTAATCGCGGTTTCCGCGACAGATAAAACCGACGCCATTGCTTCATGGTCGTCTCGAGGTCCGGAAGTTGATTTAGCCGCGCCCGGAGTTTCCATTTATTCCACTTATAAAGGCCAGACCTACGCTACTTTAAGCGGCACCTCAATGGCTAGTCCTCATGTTGCCGGCGCCGCGGCTTTGGTTTTAACAACGCCGGTTGACGCTTGGGATTTAGATAATGATGGCATTTGGGATCCGGCAGAGGTTCAGAATAAATTGGAAATCACAGCCGAAGATTTGGGCATTACAGGCAAAGACAATCTTTACGGTTCCGGGCTGGTTGATGCCGAGAAAGCAGCGATTCAGTAATTCAGAAAAAATTATAATAGGCAATAGCAAAATCCGCCTGATTTTACGGCGGATTTTGTTTTTTACAAATTTTGCTCATTTTGCTATAATATAAGTATGAAATTAAGAAAAAAGAAAGAAAGAAAGAAACATTGGCTATTATGCTTAATTTTAGGCGGCTTTATCGTTAAGCTGTTTGCTTTTATTTTTGAAAAAGAAAGGCGGGAAAAAATTCGGAATAACTTTAAGGATTTTTTCAACAAAGAAAAAAAAGAGATTAAGGAACTGGCAAACAACGAAGAAAGCTTTGAAAAATATTGCGGCGATTCAAGCTCAATTTTTAAAGACTATTTCATACCCTGCGACAGCAACAACAACAAGCCGAAAATTTTAAGAATCAGGGCTTTAACCGCCATTGTGGTTGTCTTGATTTTAATCAAATTAGCCGCGACCGGCTATTTGTTTTTTATATATCCGAACAAAGCAAAAATGGCAGAGGAGATAAGCAAGCAGATTTTAGAGCTGATTAATCAAGAAAGGACGGCAAATAATTTATCGCCCTTGTCAACCGACCCCGCGTTAAATAACTCGGCCTTGGCCAAGGCGCGAGACATGCTTAATAATAATTATTTCGCGCACAAAAGCCCCGGCGGCAAAATGCCCTGGGACTGGATTAACAGGGGAGAATACGGTTATTTGTTTGTCGGGGAAAACTTGGCTATGAATTTCACTTCGGCCCGGTCCGCCCATGCCGCTTTAATGCTTTCGGAAAGCCATAAAAAAAATATTCTGAACGACAAATACGCTGATATAGGGCTGGCTGTT
>JAHIME010000078.1 GCA_018896595.1 Patescibacteria group bacterium | reverse complement strand
GGGAGATTGCCCCCCTTCGTAAGGGGGGTTGGGGGGATTAGTCATATTCGTCCGATCAACTAATTCCGGCGAAGCGATCTCCCGCTCTTTAACCGCCTCGTATCCCTGGAAAACCTTAGCCGCCAAATCAAGCGACCTTCCGATCAGCCCGCTATACTCCGTAATTTCCACCCGCTTTTCTTCCCCTTGCTCTTCGGCCCGGCGCTTTTCCTCTTTTAACTCCTTAATCCGCGCCTCATACTCTTCGCCCAGCTCTTCTATCAAATAAACGCCCAAATCTTTTTCCAGTTTTTTGGAAATCTTTCTTGTTTTTTCTTTAAGCTGGTATTGCCAGGCGCCGTTAAGCTTGTCCAAATCCAAAAAAGTGTAAGTTATGTAATAATATTCTTCGTCGCTTTCTATTTTTTCAATCTTAAAGTCCATATCCATATTATCCAAATCCGCGGCCAAAAGCAAGCTGTTGTCAACCCCTTCAACTCTCGTCTGCTTTTGCCCGATCGCTTCCTGTCCCGCCTCGGTTTGGGCGAAAGCGCCGGCGGAAAATAAAAATATCGCCGCCAATATCAGCACGGTAAGGTTGTTGTATTTTAGGAAATTCAAGATCTTTTTCATGATTTTATTATAATTTAAATTTGTTTTTGTGTAAATGCTCTTCCTCCGCTTAAAGCTCTCCGGCAAAATTATCAGTTGTAATCGGCTTAAACTCGGCATTCTCGTAAGCCGCCAGCCAGTCTTTCGGCGGCTTAATTTCTTTCCGCGCCGAAAATTTGCACTCATAACCGATTAATTTCCCGCCCCGCTCTTCTATTAAATCAATTTCCTTTTGGTCATAAGTCCGCCAGAAATAAAAATTGGCCGGCTGATCCCGGTTGGCGCTCTTCTTGATTTTTTCAATAATAAAAAAGTTCTCAAAAAGAGCGCCGGCATCCGCTCTTAAGTTAAGAGGATTAAAATTGCGAATAAGCGCGTTGCGGAGCCCAAGGTCAAGAAAAAAATATTTTGATGTCTTGGAAATTTCTTTCCGCAAATTGCGGCTGAACCCGCGAAGATTAACCAACACGAACATTTTTTCAAAAATTTCCAAATAACGGCTAACCGACTGCTGGCTGATAGCCAAGTTTTGCGCCAATTCAAAAATTCTAACCTCCGAACCGATTTGCAAAGCGAGTAGAGATAACAAATCAACGGCTTTTTTCGGCTTCCTCACTCCGCTGAAAGCCAAAATATCTTTGTATAAATAATTATTAGTATACTCATATAAATAATTTTCTTTTTCTTTATTGGAGCCGAGCGTATGGACGCGCGGGAACATCCCAAAACGCAAAAGCTCATCTATCATAGTATCCGGCAACGCTCCCGCGTATCTTGATTTAATTTCTTCATAAGCGAGCGGATAAAGCATAAAGGTGCGCGTGCGTCCCGTGAGCGGCTCGCTGATTTTATCCGCCAAGTCAAAAGAAGCCGAACCGGAAGCGATAACCCGCGCGCCAATCTCATCACGCATTAATTTAAGCGACAATCCTATATTCGCTATTCTCTGCGCTTCGTCAATAATAATAATTTTGCCTTGCTCCGTATGCCGCTTTAAATTTTCAAGTTCGTTTCTGGAAAAAATTTCCTGCGCCGCCAAATCGTCGCCGGAGAAATATTTTCCATAGTCGCCGATTTGCTCCAATATTTCCTTAATAATGGTTGTTTTTCCGGCCTGCCGCGGACCATAAAGCAAAATCACATCTTCCCCTTGCTCGCTCAAATATTTTTTAATTTTATGAGTTATAATTCTATCAATTAACATAAATTCGTTAAACTATGGTTATATTTATTAATATAAATTCATTATACTTTATTTACATTTAATAGTCAATAATTTGTATGCTCATGCCTTACAAAATTATATGAATATTGTCAAGTATGACATCTAAACCCGCCTCATTCTGCCGGCGGCGAAGGCGGGCGCGATAAAGCTCCCCATGCCTAATTTTTAATTTTGAATTTCAAATTTTGAATTTTGAATGAAATCTTAATTTTTAATGCTTTAATTTTTAAATCCCAATGGCCAAACAATACTCAATCAGTTCAAAGTTAAAAATTCAAAGTTCAAAATTACAATTAAAAGTTTAAAGTTTGTTTTTCCCTTTCAAGGTTGAAATGCTTGAACCAAGAATTTTTGTTAATTCATCCGTTTCTTTTAATAAATACTCTATATCTGCAATTAACTTGCTGTCCAAATCTTTGGAAAGCGCCAGCCAAAATTTAGTTTCGTTCCCGCTTTTTAAAGCGTGATTTAAGAAATTTACAAAATCCCGTTTAGAACTGGCGGCTTGCGCTTCAATAATATTAGCGCCGATAGATGTGGCGGAGCGAAGCAATTGGTCGGCAATAACCCATGCCGAGCGCTTGCTTGGAAACTTATCGGCAAGCCTCATGATCGCGCGCGCTAAATTGAAAGCTCGCAATTTCAGCATTTTTTTAAATTCTTGATTTTCCATAACTTTGAACTTTTAACTGCAACTTTTAACTTTTAACTTTGAATTTTTAACTATTTTGCTTGGGATTTGTTGAATTGGGATTTGGTTGGTCATTGGTCATTGGGGTTTGGAATTTAATATTATTTGTTTGAAAATTTAGTCATTGAAAATTGATTGGAAATTGGTAATTGTCCGCCCGAGGCGGATCAGCCTTGGGCTGAAAAATTGAAAATTAAAACCTGCTTCCTCCCCTAAACCTCACCCCTCCCTTAATCCTCGTCTTCACATTCTCTCCCCCGCCGCTCCGCGTAGCCGGAACCGGCATGCAAACTTCCGCCCCTATCGCCATAAAGCTCCCAACACTGCTCTGATTATTATACTCCGTAGTAATCCACCCTGCGGTGCGGGCGGTGTTGGAGATGCGGACTTCGTCTATAAGGCCGTTAAAAGGTTGAATATAGGTAGTTGGTAAAGAAATATTACGATAAATACCCATATAAGTCGTTGGCATTGTATCAGATGTAAAAGCACTACCATACGTTGCTGTTCCTTCGTACACTCCATCTAAATATAAATATACTGTTCCTGTTGATCCATTTATAATACCCACTATATTGTGCCATTTACCATCGTTAACTGTACTAACGCTGGTTTTAGATATATTTTCTAGCGTTCCTCTTCCAAAAACACTAGCCTTATATAACGCGTCAACTCGAATAAAAAATTGTGGATTAGCATCTTCATCACTATCGTTATAATCTGTTAAAGTCAAAATTCTTTGGGCTACGCCAGGAGCCGCGCTTGATTTAACATATGCCGACAATGTATAAGTGCTTAATGTAGAAAATGTTGTTTTGCTCGCATCCACATAATCATCCACCCCGTCAAAATCCAAACTCC
>JAHIME010000077.1 GCA_018896595.1 Patescibacteria group bacterium | reverse complement strand
GATGTTCCGTATTTTAAAAATGATTTGGCGGTGATGTTCTGGCTGTTAATCGCGATGATGGGTTTAATTAATTTGGAAAAAAACTATGGAGAAAATTTATAACAAATTAGTGCGTGATAATATTCCGGAAATTATAAAACAAGATAAAGCCGAGCCGCAAACCAGAATTTTAGAGCAGGAAGAATATTTAAAGGAGTTGTTTAAAAAATTGGAAGAAGAAGCAAAGGAGGCGGTTGAAGCGATGGCCGATAGGCAAGAGCTAATGAAAGAAATCGGCGATATTTACGAAATTATTGATGCCATTATTGATAATTGCGGTTTGGATAAAGAAGAAATTATGAAATTAAAAAACGAGCGCAAAATTGAACGGGGAGGTTTTGAGAAAAAGATTTTTTTAATCAGTTCGGAATTGAAAGAATAATTATCATATCCGATCTCTGGGATGCGGAAACATAAATCGGAGAGGTGCGAGAGTGGTTGAATCGGGCGCTCTCGAAAAGCGCTGTGCCTTAACGGGTACCGAGGGTTCGAATCCCTCCCTCTCCGCCAGTTGGTAAAAGCGAAGTTTGGCTCGTAAAAGCGATTTTTTCGGGTTGATGAGTTAATGGAATAAAACTATGAGCAATAAATTCAACCTAACAGACAACTTTTGAAGAAGCGCCGAAATGAAAATTAAAAATCGCCGTTAAAGTGATTTATATTTCTGGGAATGATACCGGAAAGTTGCTGAGGTAAATATTTAAAAATATATGGGAAATATAATTTACGTTTTTATTGACGCGTCAAACCTTTGGCAGGCGCAGAAAGCTAAAGGCAAATTGTTTGATTTTGAAAAATTGACAAAATATTTAAAAAACAAATTTCAGGCGTCTGAATTGAAGGTTTTTTATTACACCGCTTATCCGGCTGATGGAACAAGAAGTTATAATCTTAACCCAAGGCATAAATTTTTTACTTTTCTTAAAAAGGGGCTTGGTTTTGAAGTTAGGAAAAAAGAATTAAAGAGAATACATTTAACAACTGAACAAGGGCAGGCCATTCAAGAAAAAGGCAATATGGATGTGGAAATTACCATTGACGCCATGTTTCATATAGAAAAATATCATTTAGCAATTTTGTTTAGCGGCGATTCTGACTTTCTTGCTTTAGTATCTCACTTAAAGAATAATGGCAAAAAAGTTTATATTTTTTCTTCAAAAAATAATATATCCGAAGAATTAAAAACCGGCGGCGATGGCTATTCCGATGTGCTTAAAATCGAAGAGGATATTTGGGGACATGAACTAAAACATAGAACAGAACAGAGCAGTAAGCCAGAAAACAAATAAAAATCACCCTCCGCGTGGAGGGTGATCCTTGGATGTAATACCCTTTCAGTCTATGTTAAAACTGAAAGACAATTATAATATATCATAAAGTTATTAAAATTTCAATAGGGGTTGTAGAAAAATATAAAATTTAACTAAAATTAAATAAAATATGGCAAGGAACCGTGCGCAATTTTTAAAATTAAAGTTTTATGTTCATTATCTCTGACCCGCTTAAAAAAATAATCAAGCTGTTAAAATTAGACAAGCCGCTGGTGATTTTTGACGTTGAAACAACCGGCTCGGCGATTTCCGAAGACAAGATCGTTGAATTGGCGTTCATTAAAATTTGGCCTGACGGCAGAATAAAAAAAGAAGAGATGATATTAAACCCCGAAATACCCATTTCTCCCGAGGCTTCAACCATCCATGGCTTGGCTGACCAAGATGTTGACGACAAGCCGACTTTCCGCCAAGTCGCGCAGGAGCTGTGGGAAATTTTTAATGATTGCTATTACGCCGGCTTTAATGTGATGAATTTTGATTTAATGATATTGCGCCGGGAATTTATAAGGATAGGAATGCATTTTGACTATGAGACTTCCCGAATTATTGATTCAAAAGTTTTATTCCAGTATTTGGCGCCGAGCACTTTGTCCGCCGCGTACGAATTTTATTGCCGCAAGGATTACAAGCAGGAGCATACGGCTTTGGGCGATGTTGAGGTCGCGGCTGAAATTTTAATCAGGCAGCTTGAAAGATACAAAGAAGTGAGGGACTGGGAGTTTGTCAACAAAATCCATCAAGCTCCCGACAATCCGAGCGAATTATTTATTGATAATACCAGAAAGTTTTATTGGCGCAGAGGCGAAGCTTATTTCGCCTTTTCAAAGCATAGGGACAAGTCTTTGGCGCAAGTGGCCGAAGACGACCCTAAGTTTTTAAAATGGATTTTATCGGCTGATTTTTCGGATGAAACGAAAAATATCGTGCGGGAAGCGTTAAAAAACAGGTTTGCAAAAAAGAAATTAAATAGTTAAAATAGGAATATGTATGGAAGATAAACATGAGCGAATAATAAGCGCGAAAGAAAATAATCTCGAGGACTCGGGGTTGGATTTGACTTTGCGCCCGAAAAAATTATCTGATTATGTCGGGCAGGAAAAAATAAAGGAAAATTTATCCATCTCCATGCAGGCCGCCAAAAAAAGAGGCGAGCCGATTGAGCACATTTTGCTTTACGGAGCGCCCGGGCTGGGCAAAACCACTTTGGCGTATATTATTGCCAATGAACTGGGCACAGGCATTAGAGTTACTTCCGGGCCGGCAATAGAAAAAAGCGGGGATTTAGCCGCGATTTTAACCAACTTGAGCGAAGGCGATATTTTATTTATTGACGAGATTCATCGGCTTAACAGGGTTATTGAAGAGATTTTATATCCGGCCATGGAAGATTACGCTTTGGACATTATTATCGGCAAAGGCCCGTCGGCGCGTACGCTAAGGATTGATTTGCCGCGATTTACCATTATCGGCGCCACCACCAAGATCAGCTTATTGTCGGCGCCTTTGCGCGATCGTTTCGGCATGACTTATCACCTTGATTTTTACGAGCATGATCATATTAAGCGGATAATCGGCAGAAGCGCCGATATTTTAGATGTTGAATTGGAAGAGCGCCCCGCGGACGAGATAGCCAGGCGCTCGCGCCGCACGCCGCGGGTTGCCAATCGCCTGCTTAAGCGCGTGCGCGATTATTGCGAAGTAAAAGGCGACGGCAAAATCAACAACGAGCATTGCCTTGACGCGTTTGCCATGCTTGAAGTGGACGAATTGGGGCTTGATTGGATTGACAGAAAAATTTTGGAAATAATTATTGATAAATTCAAAGGCGGTCCGGTCGGGCTTAATACTATCGCCGCGGCAACCGGCGAAGACATGGCGACCGTGGAAGAAATTTACGAGCCGTATTTAATGAGATTGGGATTTTTAGACCGCTCGCCGCGGGGGCGGATTGTAACTGATATTGGGTATAAGCATTTGGGGAAGAAGAAAAGCAATCAGAACAGCTTAATTTAGTTTATAATTTATATGACTTTTCCGCTTTACTATTTTTTGTTAATTTACTTATTGTTCATATTGCTTTGGCTGATATTCAGCTTAGTCGCTGTTTATCATATGATAAAATTCAGCTTTAAGAATTTTACCGGCTTTTTCGCCACTTTTATATTTATCGGAGTTTCTATTTTTATATTGATGGAATCATATAATTATTTAAGCCGGATTGATTGGGAAATGAATGTAATTGTTTTTGAGAATATGTTTAATCATAAATTGCCATTTTAATATTATGTTGTCCATTTACCGCTTGCCAAACCATTTGCCGGACGAAAAAATCATTAAAGTAGTGCGGCGCGATTTGTTTATTTTAATAAAAAAAATCGGGCTTTTCGCTTTGTTGGTAATTTTGCCGTTAGGATTTTTTTTAATGATGATAAACACGTTTCCAGTCCTGTTGGCCGGACAAATTTCCCTGCCCTTAATAATGATTTCGGCAAGCGCTTATTATCTTTTTGTTTGGCTTTTATTCTTTTTTTCTTTTATTGATTATTACCTTGATGTTTGGATAATAACCGATGAGAGGATTATTGACATACAGCAAAAAGGTTTTTTCTCCAGAGTGATTTCCGAACAGAGATTATATCGCGTGCAAGACGTTACCAGTGAAGCGCATGGGTTTTTTCCGACAATATTAAAATATGGAGAGGTTTACATACAGACAGCCGGCGCGAAACAGCGATTTTTATTCCACGAAGTTCCCGACCCGGAAGGTGTAAGGAATATGATTATTAAGTTGTCAGAAAAAAATAAGGAAAAATATAAATTACTTTGAATTACGAAACGATGGAAAATACTCCTTTGTCATTCCCGCGAAAGCGGGAATCCAGGAGTTAAGCGAATAAAATCTGGATTCCCGCTTTCGCGGGAATGACAGTAAAATGATGTTTCGTAATTCAATGAAGTTATTTTATGCCGACGCAATTAATTACAATATTATTATTTTTATTAGTATTTGGCGTTATTGCCGTGATTTTTTTGCTGCTCAAAAAAAAGGAAGAAGGCCATGGCGATAAATTAATAATAATGATGGAGCGGCTGTCGCATCTGACCAATCAGAACAAAGAGCTGCGGCAGGTTATGGATACGAAATTGGCCGAGACCCATCGCGCGACGCAGGAACAATTCGGGCAGGCGACTAAAATAATACAAGGAATAACCGGCCAGTCCGCCAAGCTGATTTCCGAAGTGACGGAAAAATTGACTAAGCTTGACGAGACCAACAAGCAGGTTGTTAATTTTTCGGCTCAATTGCAGAATTTGCAGGATATTTTAAAAAATCCGAAACAGCGCGGAGTTTTGGGCGAATATTTTCTTGAAGAGACTTTAAAAAATGTTTTGCCGCCCAATTCATACCAGATGCAATACGGTTTTAAAGACGGCACGGTTGTTGACGCGGTTGTATTTGTCAAAGAAAAAATCATTCCCATTGATTCAAAGTTTTCTTTGGAAAATTACGAGAAAATTTTAAACGCGAAAGACGCGGAAACAAAGGAAAAATTTGAAAAACAGTTTAAGCAGGATTTAAAATTGCGCATAGACGAGACTGCCAAATACGTCAAGCCGAGCGAGAAGACTATGGATTTCGCCTTTATGTTCATTCCAAGCGAGGCCATTTATTACGATTTATTGATTAATAAAGTCGGCGCGGTGCAAGTTAATACACGGGATTTGATAGAATACGCTTTTAAAGAAAAACATGTGATAATCGTTTCGCCGACCAGCTTTCTGGCATATTTGCAGACCGTTTTGCAGGGTTTGCGCGCTTTGCAAATTGAAGAGAGCGCCAAGACCATCCGCGCCAATGTTGAGAAATTGAGCAGGCACTTGTTAAGCTATGACGATTTTATGAAAAAATTGGGAATGAGCATGGCAACGACCGTGAACCATTATAATAGCGCTTATAAAGAATTTAAAAAGGTTGATAAAGATGTTATGAGAATAACTGACGGCAAATCTGATTTGGAGCCTTTGGTTTTAGATAAGCCGAGGATGGAAGAATAATAATTTTCAATTTTCAATTACCAATTTTCAATGAAATCACAATGACTCAATTTACAAACAGTAAAAAGAAATATGATTTGGAAGAACGAACAGCCAAATTTGGCGAGAATGTTATTGATTTAATGAAAAGAATGCCGAATGATTTAATTAACCAAAGACTAATTCCTCAATTAGTGGCTTCGGGCGGTTCTTTGGGCGCCAATTATTGCGAGGCCAATGAAGCAGAAAGTAAAAAAGATTTTCAGCATAAAATTGGTATCTGTAAAAAAGAAACTAAGGAAACAATGCATTGGCTAAGACTATTGGCTAGAGCAAACCCTGGTTTTAGCGATGAATTTAGAAAATTATGGTCAGAAGCCCAAGAGTTATTATTGATATTTTCTAAGATATTGGCATCAAGTAGGACTTGAAAATTAAAGCATTGAAAATTCATTGAGAATTGAAAATTGAAAATTGGAAATTTTGGCTTGAATAAACAGATGGAATATGAATAATGATAAAAATATTGAAAAAGAAACCAATAAAGCGATTGTGGAAACGGTTGCTTTTTTTGACTTATTTGATTATCCCTTAATTGAATCTGAATTGTGGCGATATTGCGGCGTTGAATGCGGCTTGGAAGATTTAAAAAGCGCTTTAAGCAACGGCGGCGTTTTGGGCGGCATGATAGAATCGCTTGACGGGTTTTATTTTTTAGCCGGCAGAAGAGAAATTATCAAGACAAGGCAAGAGAGGCGCGGCTATGCTCAAAGGAAAATTAAAAAGGCCGCGCGCGTATCCAAGCTTTTTAAACTCATTCCTTGGATAAAAATGATTGCTGTCGGCAATATAATCGGGACTGATAATCTTAAAGACGAAAGCGATATTGATTTGTTCATCATTACCGAGCCGGAGAGAATCTGGCTGGCCAGGTTTTTTTGCGCGAGTTTCGCGCAACTGCTGGGATTGCGGCCGAAAAAAAACAATACGCGCGACAAAATCTGCCTTAGTTTTTTCGTAAGCGAAGAGGCGATGAATCTGGAAAAGTTGATGCTGGACGGCGCGAATATCCCCCCTACCCCCCTTGCTAAGGGGGGCATTGGCGCGCTTAAGGATGTTTATTTTATATATTGGTTAACCGGACTTAAACCCGTTTACAATAAAACAGGGACTTATGAAAAGTTTATGGAAGCAAACGGCTGGATTAAAAAATATTTGCCTAATTTAAATTTGTTTGTACCATTAACCCCTGGATTCCCAGTCCCCGGCCGCGCACCCCTGGCTGCGTCCCCCTGGCTGCGTCCCGCTTCCGCGGGCAAGCGCTTCCGCGGGCAAGCGCGCAGTGGGGCAGGCAAGCTGGGAATGACAGTTATTAACCGGCTGGAGCAAAAAGCCAAAAAGCTGCAGCTTGAATTATTGCCGGATAATTTAAAAAAAATAATGAACAAAGACACAAGAGTTGTCATTAATGATAAAATTTTAAAACTGCACAGCAATGACAGGAGAGAGGAATATAGGAGAAAATGGATTAGCAAAATTCAAGGTATTATTTAATCCCCTCCTCTAAGATTAGAGGAGGGCAAGGGAGGAGTTGAAAGATATATTTAACTCCACCCCAACCCTCCTCTTAAACAAGAGGAGGGAGCTACTCCACCCCAACCCTCCTCTTAAACAAGAGGAGGGAGCTACTCCACCCCAACCCTCCTCTTAAACAAGAGGAGGGAGCTACTCCACCCCAACCCTCCTCTT
>JAHIME010000076.1 GCA_018896595.1 Patescibacteria group bacterium | reverse complement strand
TCAATTCCTTTCGCGCCGACCCTGATTTCCTCGCCTGTTTCAGGGTTAACATAACCGGCTTTTATGGCGGCGCGATCGGCTTCTCCGCCCGACCACTTGTGAATCGCCGCCTTGTCATTCATATTGCCTTTATAACCGTAATTTTCCGGCTCCGCCTCAAGCTGGCGCCTTATGGCATGCTCAATCCCCTCTTTATCATGAATCGCGGCTAAATCAAATTTTCCCTTTCTTAACGCCGCTTCCTGCGCGATATTTTCTTTTATTTTTTCTATTTCAGACAACACAGCAGGCCTTTCCGCATGCCCGGCAGGCCGCTGACCTGGCATTATGGGATGTTTTACCGCCGCTGTTTCAATCCCTTTGCCGACAGTTCCGTCTTCGGCCGAAATTGAATCATACAAATTATGCAAATCATTGTATAATTTAGGCAAATTTTGAGTTAGCAAATATAAAGATTCAACGGTCAAGCCGGCTATAACCGTCTTAGCTCCTGTTTCAGCGTATTTCGCGCCCAATGCCAAACCGTCAATAGCGCCGTATTTTGAAACCATGCCGTCCAAATCCTTTAAAAACTTATTATATTTTTCTAAAATCTTTTCTTTTTTTATTGTTCTTTCTTCTTTGGATAATTTTTTATTTTTTTCAATGTTATCCAATTTCATCTCTATTTTTTTGACTGACCTGCCGATGTCCTTAGCCACGATATTCCCTATGATATTATACGTTTGACCCGCGTTAACCCTGTTTTTTAATCTATTCAACAAATCTTTCGGCAAATTTTTCTGGTACGCTTTTTCCAAATATTCTCCAGTCACCTGATCTTTGCCCCGGTCCCTGGCTGATTTGTATATTTCCCAAGCTTCTTCTTCCGCTTTATCAATATCGTCAATTCTTGTCTTTTCCATTACTTCTTTGTTTTTCAGCCGCGCTTCTTTGGCGGCCTGAGCGCCTCTGGCGAAAAACATTGTTCCGGCCATAATATATCTAAACGGAGAAGCCGCTGTCCAGCCGACAACATCCGCCAAATTTCTTCCGTACATTGATATATTACTGGCAATGTATCTGTAATTTACCAGTCCCTTCCGCCCTTTTTGCATTAATTTATTTTCGGCTCTTTCGGCATCTTTCCCGTAATTTTCGGCCATTGAAATTAAAAAACGAGCTAAAGTCCCCTGCTCGGCAATATGTTTATCTTTTTTAGCAATAGGTTTCGTTAACCTATTAAGAACATTGGAAAAAAAACTATTTTTTCCATATTCAACATAAAGTCCGAGATTTGCCAATCCTTTGCTTAATTTTATTTTCTCTTTTTGCGGCATTTTTTCCAATTCTTCTAAAATCGCCTTTTCTATCTCTGCGTTTTTTTTCTCTTCTTCTGTTTCAACTTCCTCTCTTATTATTTCTTTTTCATCTTCCCCAACCGTACTTACCGGCTCTGCCAGCGCCTTGCTTCCTTTCACCGTTTCTTCTTTTTCCCCTATCCATTTAAACAGATCTATTTTCATCCCTAATCTCGCGAATTCTTTTTCTATTTCTCCAATCTTTTTTTCAACATCCCTGAATCTTTCCGTCCTGTCCGTTCCGCTCTCGCCTAATATCGCGCTCCTCTCGCCCCATAATGCCAAATACCGCTCTTTTAGTTCTTCTATTAATTCCTCTCTCTCATACATCTCTGTGTCAGATAACGTGTTATTTATTTCTTCTCGCGCCCTTCCCGCCCTTTCGTTTTCCATTTCTTTTAACGACTTCTTCGGCTCCATAGTTCCCTGAATAAAATATTTGTTTATCTCATTATCGGCCATTTCAGCTCTCCTGAGTTGCGCTTCTTGATGAGATATTTTTTTCTCGCTCCCCGTCTCAGCCGCTTCAGCGGCTTTTATAATTTTTCCGTCTTCGCCTATTTCCCAATTTAATTTCCGCGCCAACTGTTCAACTGCTTCATCGCGCTGACTTTCGTTATATCCTTGCTCAATCATTTTCTTCCTTAACTCGCCGGTTATATTAAATATTTCTTGATTTTCCAGCTTGCCTTCTTTATAGTCATTAATTACTTCATCAATTAAATCTTCAACTTCTTCGCGCTCAAAAACATTTTCACCACCCACAATTTTAACTATATTTTCAGCATCTTTATCCGTAAATTTTTTATTTTCTATTGTTTTGGATAATCCGTTTAATATTGTATCATAAACTTCATTTAGCCTTCGTAATAATTCTTTCTGTTCATCCTCTTTGTGAGATTCTTTAATTTGATTAACAATATCTTGCGCTTCTGCCGCTTTATTTTTAAGCTCTTGGGTTTTAATATCTTCTTCTGTTAATTCATTGATATAATTCAAAATCCCTTCCGCTTTATACGCGTTTGATATTAAAATTCCATATCCTCTTTTTTGTTTTTCTTGACTCTTATTATTATCTTGTTTAATTTCAGGTTCTTTTATTTCCTGAATTTCTGGCCCAGCCCTAAACAAATATCGTTCTTGCAAACGCCTTCCTTTTTGTTTATCCTTTCTTTTTGAACGAATATCCTCTCCTTTAAGTTGTTCTGAATTATTGTTTCGCATATAAAATATTTCGTTTCATACTCCGCAAAAATTATTTAAACTAACGGCGGCATGGCTAACTCACCCCTGCTTCATCAATAATAACAATCTTCCTGCCCTCCAATATTTCATACAAAAATATATCTGTAATATCCCTTCTGTATTTAAATTCTCTTGAATCCATTAAGGTAAAATTTATTTCCCTGCCCAGCTCCAGTTCCAATTCTTTAATAAGTTTTAATAATTTATTTTTATTGACATTTCCGACAATCAATAAATCGGTTAACGTATTATTATTGGCAAAAAAACCGGTTAAAATCAGCAGTTTTATTTTGCCGATTTTTTGCAATTTGCTTACAAAATCTCTTCCATACAAAATCTGGGCCTTGACAACCAAGGCCTTGATTTCTTCAAATAAGACAAAGGCGATATTGGCGCGGTAATATTTTTTTTCCTGCTTGCCCGCCATAGCTTCAGCGGAGGAGGGCTTGTCCTCCGAAACCTTGGCGAAGGAGGGCTTATTATTGCCGTCATCGCCATAATCGCCATAATCATTCGCGCTATCGCCGACTTTTGAACTGACGCCATGGACGGAAGTTAAAATGCCGAATTTTTCCAAATTTTCAAGCTCCCGGCGCGTAGAATTAAGCTGCAGCTTTAAATTGCGGGACAATTGCCTGATATAATACTTTTCTCTTGGGTTAAGCAAGAAAATATTCAATATTTTTACCCTGGCGCGAGAGCCAAAAAGCTTTTCTAACATAAAATTTGGATTTTTACTACTTATATTGTATAATATACATAACATAAAGTCAAAAAACTATGTATTATAAAATAGCCCAATTATCGCTCACCTCTTCGCAAAAAGCCGCTACCACAAGCGAAATTTTTATCGCTCAGCCGGATGCCGACAAAGAGCAATTGGTTGGCAAGCTTTTTATTTTGGCTGAAATTGAATCAGGCAAAGCCGATCCCGAGTACTCGGGATTAAAAATAATTAATTTCCTGATTAACAGCTTAAACCAAAATTATTATCAAAATGAAAAAATAATATTGCGCGAAAAAATCAGCGCGCTTAAGCCCGAGCATATTTTTGAATCGGCGCTGGGCAAAACCAACAAAAATTTAACTGAATTTTT
Source organism: Patescibacteria group bacterium (assembly GCA_018896595.1). Taxonomy (GTDB): domain Bacteria; phylum Patescibacteriota; class Patescibacteriia; order Patescibacteriales; family VMTK01; genus JAHIME01. The sequence goes on along the minus strand of JAHIME010000076.1, from coordinate 7,859 downwards.
GGAAAGCGAAAAAATCAAGATTAACCCCGGCGCCGCCAATATCACCGCCGGCATTATTTACAAAAACGAGCTTCATTTCGCGAACATAGGCAAAAATAAAGCATTGTTGATATACAAAGAGCCGATGAAAGCCAAAAGCCGCGGCGATGAGCGGCAGGCGCCTTCGCTTGATGAAAAAAAATACAAAATCACCGACATCGCCCGGCAAAAAGAAACAGCCGGCGAAAAACCCGCTGATTTGGCGAAATTATTCACTAATGTGATCAGCGGACAAATACCCCCGGGCGGTTATTTTATTTTTGCCAACGAGGCTCTGCCGGAGTATTTATCCGGCAAACAGCTTACTGAAATCGTTACTACCCTGCCTCCGGCCGGCGCCGTGGAGCAAATCAAAAATACGCTTGTTAAAATTAACGCTTATGTTTCATTTTTGGGGATAATCATTAAGAACACTTTCGGCGAAGAAGCCCCTGAATTAAGCTATAAGATAACTCGCGCCGCCAGCCAGGCATCAGTTGAAAATTTAAGCGCCACCGAGCAGACAACCGAGAAACTGTTAACCCCGTCGGGTATAATAGATTTTAAAAAATGGCTGGACTTTTTGCCTGCCCTATTTAAAAAATTCACGGCAAGGGGGCGGCGCGAGAGCAAGCCGATCTTGCTGAAGGATAAAATTTTTATAAAAAAACGCTCCGGTTTTTTATCCATAAAAAAATATTGGCAGATATTAAAAAATATTTTTGCCGTTATCGCCAATTCTTTCCTTTATCTTATAAAACTGCTTTCCAGCAAAGAAAAAATAACCAGCCAGGCGCAACTTATCGCGCAAAAAGCCGGCGAAACAACAAATTCATTTGCCGTTTGGTTTAAAAATTTAAAAATCAAGCGCAAAATAGCCCTTATTGTTTTCGCGGCTTGCGTTTTATTGCTAATACAGAACTTGGCGCTTACAAGCTTAAAAAATAAAAAGGCGGAAAATGAAAAAATTTACGACGGATTGACCGAAACAATAAAACGAAAACAAAGCCAAATTGAAGCCAGCCTTCTCTATAAGAATGAAGAAAGCGCGAAAAATCTGCTTGATGAAGTGGAAAATTTAATAACCCAGTTTCCCCAAGAGACCGAACAACAAAAAGAACAATATGATGATTTTTTAAATAAGTTGAGAGAGCAGATGGAAACAATAAGGCGGGTGGTAAAAATAGGCCCCTTAAACGGATTGGCTGATTTCGCCAATTTAAACAGCGGCGCCGAGCCGGATAATTTAATTTTTATAAACAAGATAATTTACGCCGGGGATTCAAAGCAAAAATCAATATACAGTTTGGACATTAGCGACAATTCAATTACCGCCATCGCGGATACGGGGCAATCCATCAACGGCTTGCGCTACCCGACGGCTGACAAAAATAATAATATTTACTACTTTAATCTTGACAGCATTGTCAAGCTTGAGACGGAAAGCAGAGAAATAACAAATTTAACGGCTGATTTTAAAAATAACCGGCAAGCCGCCGACATTGACGCTTACAATGGAAGATTATACCTGCTTGACAGGCAAAACAGCCAAATATACCGCTATAATATCGCTAAAAACAGCCTGACCGGAGCGCAGGCCTGGCTGAATGAAAAGGCTGATTTTGCCGACGCCGTTAATATGGCGATAGACGGCAGTATTTATGTTTTAAAAAATAACGGCCAATTATTAAAATATTTAAAAGGTCGCGGCCAGGAATTCAAACTCGGCGAAGTTGAGCCGAAGCTTGAAAACCCGAGCAAATTAATCGTTTCTCCCGAACTTAAATATATTTACATTTTGGAATCGTCTAACAAACGATTAGTTGTTTTTGACAAAGCAGGCGTTTTTTTAACACAATACCAATCCGACCAATTTAAAGACTTAAAAGACTTTGCCGTTGATGAAATTAATAAAAAAATTTATTTCTTGGACAAAACTTCCGTTTACGGCATAGAAGCGAAGCATTTTGAATAAATAAAAACAGACTGTCCGAAAACATATATTCTACCGACTTTTAAGTCGGGTTCCAGCGGCTTTAGCCGCTAACTTTAGCGAAGCTAAAGCTTCGCAAACCCGAGCTAAAGCTCGGTAGAATGAATTTTCGGACAGTCTGGGGGATATATTATTTATTTTAATGTCACCTTGGCGCCCGCTTCTTCAAGCCTTTTCTTCATCGCCTCGGCTTCTTCTTTTTTAACCCCTTCTTTTACCATTTTAGGAGCGCCGTCAACCAAGTCTTTGGCATCTTTAAGGCCCATTTCCGTCAATTCCCTGATCGCTTTAATAACGGCGATTTTATTGCCGCCCGCTTCGGTAATCTCAACGTCAAAGCTGGTTTTTTCTTCAACCGGCGCGGCTTCACCCGCCGGCGCTCCCGCGGCCATCATCATGGCCGGCGCGGCGGCTGACACGCCGAATTTCTTTTCTAAAATCTTGACCAATTCGGCTAAATCAAGCACGGACATTTTTTCAATCTCTTCCACGAGAGATTTGAATTTTTTAGGGACTTCTACCTCGGTAGATTCCTCCTTGCCCGCCGTAGCTTCAGCCGATGAGGGCTGTTTAGTTTCTTCTGCCATAAATTTAATTTATTTATTAATTTATTAAATTATTATAATTTATTTTTTCTCCTCAATCGCCTTCAACACATACACTAAATTGCGCAAGTTGCCGCAGAGCGCGTTGACAAAGCCGGATATCGGAGCATTGATTGAGCCGACGACTTTCGCGTATAATTCCTGTTTGCCCGGCAATCCCGCCAATTCGGCGACCTGAGCGGCTTCAATGAATTTATTTTCCAAGATGCCGCCGATAAATTCAACCTTTTCCTTGTTGCTCTTTCTAAATTTATCAATAATCTTGGCTGGAGCGACTTCATCGCCATAGCCGAATACTGTTGCCACTCTTCCTTCAAATTCTTTGGTTTTAACATTACCGCCGCCGATTTTGGAATCCCGCAATGCCAAGTCCAGCAATGTCTTTTTGGCTACATAATATTCGCTTTGCTCTTGGCGCAGGGATTGGCGCAATTCTTCATTTTCTTTAACTCCCAACGCGTTAAAACTGACAAAAACAACGGCTTTTGCCTTATTGAATTTATCAATTAAACTATTAATAATTTGCTTTTTTTGTTCTTTGGTTTTCGGCATAAATTTAAATCTTTAAAAATAAAAAAACTGTGTTTTACCACAGACAAATATTTTAGCTAACAACAGCTAATTAATACCTCGGCAGGTCTTACAAGTTTTGCCTGCTATCTGCAGTATGATATTTATTTATATTTCCATAATACCATAATAAAAAATTATGTCAAGTTTTTGATATTGTAAAACTAAGGAACTTTTAGTATCCTAAAAATGAGAGTAAGCTACTGTATCGCGGATCACGGTCCGCGGTCGCCGAAATCCTGAATTCTCAGCAAACTTGCCAGAATCATGGCGATCATGGTCGTCATGAGCGCGCAGTGAGATTTTAGCTACTACTTGCTGTTTTCTAGCGCGGGTGGTCAGAGCTCCAACTCGGCCTACCGCCGTATTAAGTTCAGGGGTGAGAGCATATAGGCCCGCTTCCAGCGGGAAGTAATGCTCGATCTTCGGTGGCTACGGAGGGAAGCAGTAATGCCAGTGTGGCTCTCGCCACGGCGACGACAAAGTCGCGAATTTGTGGCTCAACGAGGGCAAGCCGAAGCTCAAATGGAACTGGGCGAACAACTCGAATGCGAAGTGGGGCTCGGCCTCCTGCGGTAGTCGGTAAAATCAGAGAAAGGCGTCCTTCAAGGACGCCTTTCGTTATCTCAAGGAGCGTATCCATCCGCCAAGTTGCATTCCAACTTCTTGCGACTTTTCTCCCAGTGAAAGATACTTTTTATTGTCCAGCATTTTCATTTCGCGGGCCATGTAAATGAGGACTTTAAAAACCTCAAATTTTCCGTTAGCCTGTTCAAGAACTTCCTGCTTTCTGTCTCGCTGCATTCCGGCGGCCATCAGGATGAGTTCCAGAAATTCAAGAACATGTTCCTCAATCTGTTTTCCGAGTAAATATTGATCTTTTTTCGGAAATGTCTTCAGATAACCGTAGAGTTCCTTATAAAGATCAAAAGTGTGTTTGAGAATAGGCGCGTCGTTATTTAATTGATCTAAATTTTTCATATTTATGAAGGTTTATAGAAACTTATTCTCGAGGGTCGTCTCAACGGAGAATCTCCTCGAAGCGTGGGATGATTTCAAGAAAGGCAAGCGGCGCAAATCCGATGTCCAGCTTTTTGAGCGGCATCTGGAGGATAATTTGTTTCAACTTCATCGCGATCTGACGCGAAAGAGATATCGACACGGCGAGTATGTCGATTTCTATGTCCGCGATCCGAAATTGAGGCATATCCATAAAGCCACCGTCCGCGATCGAGTCGTCCATCACGCGGTTTTTCGTCTCCTCAACCCTATTTTTGAATCGACCTTTGTAGCCGATTCTTATTCTTGCAGAAAACGCAAGGGAACCCATAAGGGAGTAGCACGGCTGGGCGTATACGCGCGCAAAGTTTTTCAAACCCGAGGTGTGTGTTTCGCACTCAAGTGCGACATCAGGCAATTTTTTCCGACCATTGATCACCAAGTTCTTTTGGAAATTATCGGTCGTCGGATCAAGGATCGAGATTTGATGGACTTGATTGAAACCATTGTCGAGAGTTTTGCTTCCGATGTCGATCAGAAAACCGGCATCAAGGGCGCGCCGATAGGAAATCTTACATCTCAGCTTTTCGCGAATATTTATATGAACGAACTTGATCAGTTTGTAAAACATGAGCTTAAGGCCAAATACTATCTTCGCTATACGGATGATTTTGTTATTCTTCACCATGATGATAAATATCTTGCTTTGCTTAAGGATAAAATCGCTGATTTTTTGAAAACCCATCTTGATCTGTCCCTTCACCCCAATAAAGTCCAGATTCGCAAACTGCGGCAGGGAATCGACTATCTGGGTTATGTCTCGCTTCCGTACGCTCGCGTTCCTCGTGCTAAGGTGCGCAGAAGGATTTTTAGAAAGTTGCGTTATCGCATTCGGCAGTTTAAGGCGGGGCTGATATCCGAAGAATCGCTCATGAGGTCGTTTGATTCTTACATGGGATTTTTGGTTCATGCTGATAGTCATAAGTTGCGTGAGAAGCTTCATCAGCAGTTTTGGCAGTGGGTAAAAGAGCCTTCCAGACAAACAAAAAAGGGACAAGTATCCAAAGATCAAGGCCCAATTCTACTATCGCAGGAGGCCGAGCCCCACTCCGCATTCGAGTAGTACGCCCAGCCCCATCTGAGCTTCGGCTTGCCCTCGTCGAGCCACAAACTCGCGACTCCGTCGCCGCCGTGGCGAGAGCCACACAAGTTCATGTAGTGATCTTTAAGAATTTCCGGGTATTGAGTAATAATCGCAACCCCTTCTTCGGCGGTGAGGGGAGAGCGCCCTTCTTTTTTGATTTGCTTTACTGCTTCGTCTGCACTTTTTCCAAGCATGACTTTTCCGTTTTCAACATCAATAACGAGATATGCAAGCGACTCCGGGATTTCTACGCCTTCTGCAGTTTTGAGTTCAGAAAGATCAAGCGTAGTGAATCCTTTCTTCCCCTCAAGTTCCATGAGGGGGATTTTTTTCTCAAGCGATAGCAACTTTTCTCGTGGGACGACAACAAACGGAATGCGTCCTTCTTGAAACTCTCTCGATGAAAGCTCTTTGATTTGTTCTTTTAAGGGTTCAAATATTCCCATGAATTTTTTCTCATCCATCCCAGTAAGTTTAGGGAAACCTTTTTTTGAAAGATTTTCTATCTGGCGATTGAATTCTTGTTCAAACTTTTCGTATTGTTCGCGGTTCTCAACAAGCTCCATACCCACGGTTCGCTGGAGCTCGCGGAGTTTTTCAAGCGTTTGCGTAAGGTCATTTGACGAAAAAGCTCGCTCGGCTTCTTGAGCGAGCGTTACGGTTTTCTGTTCAAGCTCGGCTTTGCGTTCTTTAAGCTCTTCTGATTCTTCGGGTTGGCCTTTCTTTCCTTTTTCGCTTTTCCAGAACGCTTCAAGTTGTGATTTTTCAACGCTCATAATTTATAGTTCGGCGACGAGGCTTTGAAGATAAGCGCGTTCTTCGCCTAGCGGAATCTTTGGCAAGATAACTTCTTGTACCGCTTTTTTGGCGCGGGTCATGCCTTTCTTTTTCTCTTCCGCAGTTAGCTCTACATGGGGTAACTCAAAAGCGCATTCTACGGATTCGCGCAAACTGAATACGAATTTAATCGGCTCGTCCGATTTGCCCTCATGATACGCTCGATAGGCCTCGCGGATTTTATTTGCCATTTCCACGACCTCTTTCACATCCTCAATGCGCTCTTTGCGGGCGCTGGTTAAAAGTTCGGTCGCCCGGGGATCTTCACGTTTATTTGCCACCGAATCCCAAAGTATTTGAAATTCTCTCTGGTCTAAATCTTTAAGTTCGGGAATGTATTGGCGGATAATCATAGCTTCATCCGAGCGGTATTGTGCCTGCTCGTTGGGACTTGCCTTTTCTTTCTCAAAAGGCGGATAGGATACTTCCATGATACGGGCCCGGGATTTGATTGTTTCGGTAAGCGGCTTTACACCCATGTAGTGTTGCGGGTTTTGCAGGCCAACCAAAACTACTTCCTCGGCTGCTTTTACCGATGTTCGATCTTCGCCCAAGAAAAGCGCGCGGTCATGGTCAAAAAGGGAGTTTAATATTTTGGCTACTTCCGGCTTTAGCGTGTTGATTTCGTCAAACTCCAGAATCGCACCCGGTGTTTCAAGTGCTTCAATAACGGTGGATTTAATGCGATAAGTGCCTTTTTTAGAATCGTACTCTAAAAGATACTTCAAATCCTGTTCATCCTTTCCGGCCGAACAGGCAAATCGAAAGAGTGGACGCTTGGTTAGATACCCAAGGTGGTCAACGATTTTATTTTTGCCAGTACCGGCGTCGCCTTCAAGGATTACGATGCCTTGTCCTCGTTCGCGCTGGCGGTTGACGAGCCGGGTGAATTTTTCCATCGTCTCAACCACATGCGGGGTTTCGACAAAGTAGGGGTCTCGCTCAAACGTTTCGCATGATTCGTGAACCGCAAGAGAATTCAAGTGGCGCATGGCGCGAAGCACCCATTCCGAGTTCGGATGCTGTTTTTTGAATTCGGCAAGGTACTCTTCCGCCGCTTTGCGTTCGTCTTCGTCGCCACCCGCCATTTTCTCCATAGCAGCCAAGTATTTGGAATTTTCTTTTTTGAGGGATTTATATTCTTCAAGAGGCAAGTATCGCTCGTATTCGCCGAATCTTGTCTTTCCTCTTGCCACTCCACCCGGCTTAACCTCGACTCCGTCTTTGCGTTTGAAAGAAAGCTCAACCATTGTTTGCCCTTCTTCGCGGAATTGTTCGGCTTGCAGTTGCCAGGTCAACTTTTCCTTCGGCCCCTCAAAAATCGGCGTTAGCTCTCGGCCGATCCTGACCTCTTTCTTTTCTTCATTTACGCCAATGGTTTCTCGTTCTTGCTCGTGGGTCTCAAGTGCCTCAAAAACCTCTTTTGATTTCTCTTTGACTTTGAGGCCAGAGAGAGCATCCTTAGCCTCTTTAGGAAGAGCTTCGGATTTCAAAAGATCCTCTCTGATGCGAGTAATTTCCGAGAGTTTCTCGGCATCTTCTGGTCGGAAGCTCTCAAACTTTTCAATTGTAGGGAATCCTTCGCGCATAATTATTTGTATTGTAGCTTAATTTTATTGTTTTATCAAGTTGATTATTGTCTTGTAAAAAATTTTCGCGGAAATCAAGAATCAAGAAACAAGAAACAAGAAAC
>JAHIME010000096.1 GCA_018896595.1 Patescibacteria group bacterium | reverse complement strand
GAAGATTCCTGCTAAATATTTTCCAACTTTCGAATTCGTCGCCACCCAAAGTTCCATATTTTCTTAAACCCTCGTTCGAGATAGAGCTTCTCCACCAGAGGTGAGAAAAATTTTATCCCTGCCATGGTCCATATATCCCTTTTTGATCTTTGCAATGAAATATGGATATTTCATCAGCAGTTTCAGGGCGCGCATCCCTCCGTACTTTCTGAGAATGCCGAACGTATGACGGACTGGCAGAGCGTTTCCATACAGCCATGCCAGCTCGGCGTAAAACTCCTTCAAAGGCAGGGTTGTGGGTAAAACTGTGTGCATGAAATCAAACATCTCATGCCTTTTTGTCAGCAGTTCGGACTCCCGCTCATCATACAAAGCCGTGCCCGGAAGTGGGGTCAATACGCTGAATGAAGCGTATTTGAGATCCAGCATTCGTACATACCGGACAAGCTCTCTGAAATCTTCGCGGCTGAATGCCGGATCAACGATAAAATTCGCGTACAGGAGTATGCCCAAATCATCCAGAATTTTAACCGCCTGCGCCTGCTGTTTCGTAGTAATGCCCTTGTTCAAGCCTTCAAGGCGCCGGTCGGAGAAACTCTCCATGCCGACGAACACCTGCGTCAGCCCTATATCCCGCCACTGCCTGAACAATTCAGGGTGTCTGACAATAGTATCCACCCTGGCATAAAGAAAAAACTTCTTTTGTATCCCGGCCTCGCGTATCAAGTCGCCCAGCCGCTTGATTCTGTGGACATCGCACATGGACTCGTCGTCGCAGAAAAAAACTTTTGTTTCCCTGATGGTTTTTAGTTCCTCCACCACCGATTCCGGACTTCTGCGCAGATACTTCCCGTCGGTTATGGCCCAGAGGGCGCAGAAGTTGCACCGTGACGTGCAACCGAGGGAGGTTCGGATAGAGGCAAGCGGCTTCAGCCACTCGTTAAAATAATTATTCCTGTATTTTTCGGTAAGCGTGCGGTCGGGAAACGGAAGAGAATCAAGTTCGGGATGAACCCGCTTCTCCGTGAAGCACATCTCCGCGCCCGGAATCCCAAGCCCGAGAATATCATCAAAATTCCTGCCGTGTTTCAGCCGCTCAACTATCTCACGAATAGCCCCGACACCTTCGCCGATAACGACAAGGTCAATGAACGCTTCGTTGAAATCCTCCGGCCTGACGGTTGCGTGATGCCCGCCGACGACAATAAAGACTTTCGGGTTTATCGCTTTTAGTCTGGCTGCGATATCCTTTACGATAGGCGCCTGATTTGTATAACCCGTGATGCCTGCCACCTGCGGGTTGAATCTTTCAAACGCCCCTTCAATATCGGAATCTATTCTCGCGTCAATAACGGCAACTTCATGTCCGTCCAGCTTCAAGCCCGCTCCCAAATACTCCAGAGCCAAGGGCTCATGCATAAACACCTCTTCAGATAATTCCGCGCTGCATCGTGGCTGTATAAGCAAAACTTTCAAGATTGCCCCCCTTGCCGAATTTTTAATTTTTTAGCACTAATTTCTTCATCAGACAAGCATCCAGCCGCCCCATGCTATTAATCCGATACCGGCGGCACGGCTGAGAAACCGTCCCGCGGGGGAGATTTTTTCAATAAGCATGAATACCGTAAGCGCCGCCATCCACACAAGGTTCATGACCCCGATGGCGAAGGAAAGCACCGCATCCGCCACCAGCCGCGCGGTTTCCCTGCGTTCCGCTTCCGGTACGGCATCGATGTCGAAATGTTCCGTGTATTTCCGATAGTACGAGAGAGCATCATCGAGGAACTGGAAAAAGGGCATCGGTTGGCGGAAAAGCTGGCTTTAGAGAAGACCGACTCACCTTCCCGGTGACCCATCTTTTTCCTAACTTTCTCCTTGACCTGTCTATCGCTTCACACTTAAGACTTTTTTGCGTCACGGCCATGAAGCAAAAAAACGAGACGAATGGGGTAGCAGATGAAACACAAGATACCGTTCTCGTCAAGCGTAAATGGGTTTATTGGGAAAATGCAACCTTGACAGGCGATAGCACATACGCTATCATATAGCCCATGAAAGATAAAGATCATCTGGAAAATCTCCAAAATGTCTTATTTGCCGATCTACTGAAGATTTGTAAAAAATATTTCGGTAAACCGAGGATACGCGGCAGTCATTACATCTTCAAAACACCCTGGAAAGGTGATCCGAGGATAAACCTGCAAAAAGTTGATAAGATGGCAAAATTCTATCAGGTAAGAGACGTGAAAAAAGCCATCGAGAAAATGGAGGCGAAGAAAAATGAAGAATGACATTGAGAAATATACCTACCGGATCGAATGGTCGGAGGAGGACCATTGTCATGTGGCCAGGTGCCTGGAGTTTCCTTCCCTGGCAGCCCACGGTGATACCATAGAGGAAGCGCTGCGGGAAATTGAATATGTAGTTAAGGAGTCCGTCAAGTGGATGCAGGAAGAAGGTGAAGCAGTGCCAAAGCCCTTGGGGCTCAAAAAATTTAAAGGGCATCTAACTTTGAGAATCCCACCGGAAAAACACCGGGATTTGGTTATCCGCTGCGCTGAGGAAGGAGTTTCACTTAACCGTTTTATACTGTCTCGTCTTGCTACATAAGAAAAGGGATCTGATTTGGCCGAACCGAAACGATCCATCGTAGAAATCAGGAATATCTTCAAGTCCTATCACCGGGAAAGCCTCGCCGTCCCGGTCCTGTACGATATCACCTTTGACATCGCCGAAGGTGCGTTCCTGGCGCTGATGGGACCATCCGGTTCCGGGAAAACGACCCTCCTGAACCTCCTGGCCGGGATCGACAAGGCGGACAGCGGGACGATCCGGGTGGGCGGTGTCGACATCACTGCCCTTTCGGAGACCGAGCTCGCCCATTGGCGCGCCAATCACGTCGGCTTCATCTTTCAGTTCTACAACCTTATCCCCGTGCTGAAGGCGGTCGAAAACGTCGAGCTGCCTCTCCACTTGACCGCGCTCTCCCGGCGGGAAAGGCGGGAGCACGCCGAAATGGCCCTGCGCATGGTGAGCCTGGAGCACCGGATGGATCATTATCCCAAGGAGATGTCCGGAGGCGAACAGCAGCGGGTCGCCATCGCCCGCGCCATCGTCACCGACCCCACCATTCTGGTCGCCGATGAACCGACCGGGGATCTGGACCGCGTATCGGCCGAAGAGATTCTGACGATGATGGAGCGCCTGAACGCGGAGATGGGCAAGACCATCGTCATGGTCACCCACGACCCCCGGGCGGCCAAGCGGGCAAAGCTTGTGAGGCTGTTGGAAAAAATCCGGCAGATCGAAGGAGTGAAGGGCGTCTCCTGGGGCAACTGGTTCGGCGGCATCTACATCGATGAGAAGAATTTCTTTCCGAACTTCTGCGTGGAGCCTCGGACCTATATGGCCATCTACCCGGAATTCGTTCTCAGCCCCACGGAGACGAAGACCTTCCTCGCCGACCGGAAGGGCTTTGTCGCCGGCCGGAAGCTGGCGGCGAGGTACCGCTGGAAGATCGGCGATACCGTCACCCTCAAGGGGACCATCTTCCCGGGAAACTGGGATTTCGTCCTGAGGGGCGTCTATCGGGGCCGGGATGAGACCATCGATGAAACGCAGTTTCTTTTCCACTGGGATTACCTGAATGAAACCATGAAACGGGTCTCCCCCCGCAGGGCGGACCAGGTGGGTTTCTACATGATCGCAGTCGCCAGGCCGGATCTGGCGCCGGATGTGGCCCTGGCCGTGGACAGGGCCTTCAAGAACTCCCTGGCCGAGACGCTCACGGAGACGGAGAAGGCCTTTAACCAGGGGTTCATCGCCATGAGCGGGGCTATCGTTACGGCCATCCAGATGGTTTCCTTCGTCGTTATTCTCATCATCATGGCGGTCGTCGCCAACACCATGGCCATGATCACCCGGGAGCGCATCGGCGATTACGCGATTATGAAAACCCTGGGTTTCGGCGGCGGATCCATCGCGGTCATGATCTTCGGCGAATCCCTTGTGATCTCCCTGACCGGCTGCCTGATCGGGATGATTCTGACGTTTCCGGCGGCCAGGGCCTTCGGCCAAACCCTTTCGACCTACTTCCCCACCTTTATCGTCTCGGCTCAGACGCTCTGGCTCGACCTCCTTGCCGCCTTCCTGATCGCCT
>JAHIME010000075.1 GCA_018896595.1 Patescibacteria group bacterium | reverse complement strand
TCCGTAAAACGCGGGGAAGTTTTAGGTTTTTTGGGCCCCAACGGCGCCGGCAAGACAACGACGATGAAAATTATCGCTTCTTTTTGGAAACCGACCGCTGGCGTTGTTGAAGTTGACGGCTTGGATGTTGCCGAAAATTCGCTGGCGGTTAGAAAAAAAATCGGTTATCTGCCGGAAACAGTGCCTTTGTACGATGATATGCGCGTTTATGAATATTTGAAGTTTGTCGCGGAGATTAGGGGGTTGGACAAAGAAGGGATTAGACGCGCCGCTACAAATGGCGCCCATGCGAATGTTTTAAATATGAAGGAAAGAATAAAAGAGGTGATAAAAATCTGCGGCTTGTCCAAAGTGGCGCGCCAGCCCATTGAAGAGCTGTCCAAGGGCTATAGGCAGAGAGTCGGTTTGGCCCAGGCGATTATGCACAATCCTGATATTTTAATTTTAGACGAGCCGACCACAGGGCTTGATCCAAACCAAATCGTGGAAATCAGGAATTTGATAAAAGAATTAGGCAAGGAAAAAACAGTAATTTTGTCAACCCATATTTTGGGCGAAGTAAGCGCGACTTGCGGCCGAGTGGTGATTATTAACAACGGCAGAATAGTCGGTGAAGGCAGTCCGGATGAATTGATTGCCAAATCGAGCGGCAAGGAAATAATTTATGTTAAAATAAAAGGGCCGAAAGAAGCGGTATTAACCAAATTGCGGGAAATGGAAAATGCCGTAAAAGTTGAAATAAAAGACAAAGAATCAGATGATGTTTATGGATACGAGATTGAGCCGAAGCAAGGCGTTGATTTGCGCGAACATTTATCAATGACTGTTATGAATAATGGCTGGAGCATACTTGAATTTTCTAAAAAATCTGTTTCGTTGGAAGATGTTTTCAGGGAATTAACAAAGTAATTTTGAAATTATGCGAAAATCACTATATATCAAAACAATCTATACTCTTTTTAAGAAGGAGTTAATGAGCTATTTCAATTCCCCGATCGCTTATATTTTCATCGGCGTGTTTTTGGTTGTTGGCAATTGGCTGTTTTTCAAGGATTTTTTTCTAATCGGGCAGGCGAGCATGCGCGGCTATTTCGGGTTATTGCCTTGGATATTTTTATTTTTATCTCCGGCTATCACTATGCGGCTTTGGGCGGAAGAAAAGAAAAGCGGCACGATTGAATTTTTGCTGACTCTGCCGATAACGGACTGGCAGGCGGTATTGGCGAAATTTTTCAGCAGTTTAATTTTTATGTTCATAACTTTGCTGTTATCCGCAAGCTTGCCGATTACGGTTGCGTTTTTAGGCGATGTTGATTTGGGCCCGATAATCGGCGGCTATCTTGGCGCTTTGTTTTTGGGCGGGGCTTACCTGTCTTTGGGGCTGTTTGTTTCCAGCTTGACGAAAAACCAAATTATCGCTTTTGTCTTGGGCCTTGTCGCCTGTTTCGCCGCCTTTATTATCGGAGCCGATTTTGTCTTGGCGGGCGCGCCGCAGTTTGCCGTTCCTGTTATGAAGTTTTTGGGCTTAGGCAGCCATTTTTATAATATTGCCAAGGGAGTAATTGATTCAAAAGATATAATTTATTATATTTCATTTATATTTTTGTTTTTATGGCTGAATGTGAGAATAATTGAGGGGAGAGAGTGGAAGTAAATTTTTAATTGCTTTATGCTTAATAAAAAAATAAAACAAAAGGCGAATTTCGGCATAACCGTAATAATAATCATCGGCATTATTGCCGTTATTAATTTTTTCTCGTACCAGATTTTTTACCGCGGGGATTTGACGCAGAATAAAGATTATTCAATTTCAAAAGCCAGCAAGCAGGTCGCGGGCAAGCTTGATGACGTGGTTAATGTTAAAGTTTATTTCAGCAAGAATCTGCCGAGCCAATACATCAGTTTGCGCCAGGAAGTGGGGGATATATTGGACGAGTACGCGGCCTATTCAAACGGCAAAATCCGCGTTGAATTTATTGACCCGGGGGATAACGAGGAGATGAAGAGCGAATTATATATGCTCGGTATTCCTGAATTGCAGTTTAATGTCTTGGAAAAAGACAAATATCAAATAGTAAAAGGATATTTAGGCATGGCGGCGCAATATGGCGGCAAAACAGAAGCCATACCGGTGGTGGAAAATACCGATAATTTTGAATATCAAGTTACTTTGGCGATTAAAAAAGTGATAAGCGACAAGATGGCCGTAATCGGCTTCGTAACCAGCAATGCGGCCGCTAGTTTAGATAATGAAATTAGCGCGGCCTATCAAAAATTGCGGGAATTATATCAGGCGCGCCAAGTTGATTTAGATATCGAAAAAGAAATACCGGACGATATAAATACTTTAATCATCGCCGGACCAAAGGAAAAGTTCAGTGAAGACCAGCTTAAAGCCATTGACGCGTTTTTAATGAAGGGCGGATCATTATTAATTTTAGCTGACGGCGTTAATGTTGGAGAGGGGCTGATAGCGAGCGTTAATGATACCGGCTTGAATGATTTATTGCAAAAATACGGAGTTAAGATAAATAATGATTTGGCGCTTGACGCGGTGAGCGGCATTGTTTCCTTTACACAGGGTTATATAACTTTTTCCACCAATTATCCGTTTTGGCCGAAAGTATCGCAACAAGGATTTGACCGGGAAAACTCTGCCACAGCCAAATTGGAAAGTTTGGTTTTGCCGTGGGCCAGCACTCTGGAGGTCGCAACGGATAAAATTGATAAAACCAATAAAATTTCCTATTTGGCGCGCACTACCGATAAAGCGTGGAGGCAGAAAGACAATTTTGATTTAAACCCTCAGCAGAATTTTTTGCCAAGCGAAGAAAAAGGAATTTTTAATTTAGCCGTTGCCGTCTCGGGAAAATTCGCCAGCGCCTATAACAATGGCGAAACCGGTAATGGCCGCTTGATTGTGGTCGGAGACAGTGATTTTATCAAAGACGGGTTTTTGCGCAACGCGCCTGATAATTTGATTTTTTTCCAAAACATCGTTGACAGCTTAAGCTTGGATGAGGATTTAATCAATATTCGCTCCAAAGGAATTTCCGACCGCCCGCTGAAAGAATTATCCGACGGCGCCAAGGCGGCAATCAGGTATTTAAATATTTTCGGTCTGACGATTATCGTAGTGATATTCGGCATGATCAGGTATTATATAAGAAGGAGAAGCAGGTTTGTTGATGAGCTGTAAATTAAGTGTTTAAATATATGCGAATTTTAAAATTCGGCGCTATTTGGTGCATGGAATGCTTGGTGATGAGGCCGATG
>JAHIME010000074.1 GCA_018896595.1 Patescibacteria group bacterium | reverse complement strand
TCGGCGCCGAGCATGCCGGAAAAAAATTAAATGAAAATTTGTTTAAAATACCGGACCGCCGGGAAGCGATTAAAAAAGCGCTGGCGTTGTCGGAAGAGGGCGATATTGTCTTGTTGACCGGCAAGGGATGCGAGCAGGCGATTTGCTCCGCTAATGGAGAAAAGATTCCATGGGATGACAGGGAAGTCGCGAGGGAGGAAATACGAAACCTGTTTCAAGTTTCATGCTAATGGTTGTGGATAAATTATTGCAACGCGGCCGTATGTTAAATAGTATTTTAATATTTTTTATCTAAAATTAGAGAAAAAATAACAAATTTGCCGTATTATAAAAAATATGCATTAAATTTCCTTGACATTTCTTTTATTATTTGTTAGGATAAAAGAACCTTAAAAATCATAGAAATTCAAAGATAAATTAATTAATTGTGATTAATAAAATCAAATCAAGAAACGGAAGATTTCGCATTTTTTGCGCGCGCGGATAAGCCCGTTTTTTTATTTTTTAAAAATATCAAGGATAAAGTAATTTTAATATTATCATTCGCATGTCCCGCATTTGTAGTTGCGGGTTCGCGAAGCGAATAACTTAAAATACCAGTGGATATTATCATATCTGCTCTTGTCCCTTCAGCCGGACAAGCAAGCTTTCTTAATTAAACAGCAAACAACAAACTCAATCTTCAAGGGGTATTGAGAATTTTTTGTTGCAAATAATTTTTTATCTTTATGGCAGAAACAAATATGCTACAAAGAAAATATTTCATTCAAAGCGGTTCAGCCGCGGCTTTGCCCGATTTGATAGAAATTCAAAAAAATTCTTACAAGTGGTTTTTAGAAGAGGGATTGGTTGATTTGTTTGATGAAATTTCTCCCATCTCGGATTTCATCGGCCGCGATTTGGAGCTGTATTTGGAGGATTATTATTTAGACGAGCCCAAATTTAACGAAGTTGAAAGCAAGGCTAAGAATATTACTTACGAGGCGCCCTTGCGGATTAAAGCCAGGTTAGTCAATAAAAAAACAAATCAGTCGTTAAACCAAGAGGTTTTTTTGGGGGATTTTCCCTTAATGACAAAAAATGGGACTTTTATTATCAATGGAATTGAAAGAGTTGTTGTTTCACAGCTGATTCGCAGCGCCGGAGTTATTTTTACTTCCGAGAATATCCGCGGAAGAAAATATTACGGGGCGAAGGTGATACCGAATCGGGGCGCTTGGCTTGAAATTGAAACTGATATTAATAATGTTATCTGGGTAAGGGTTGACCGCAAAAGAAAAGTAGCCATTACTTCGCTTTTGCGCGCCTTCGGCTATGGCAGCGATGAAGAAATCAAGGAATTTTTTAAAGACGCTGGATCCCCCCTAACCCCCCTTATGAAAGGGGGCGATAGGGAGGCGAGTTATATTGACGCGACAATAAGCAAGGACGCGGCTAAAAATGAAGCCGAGGGTCTAAGAGAAGTTTATAAAAGAATCAGGCCGGGCGATTTAGCCACAACCGACAATGCCCGCCAATTAATACATTCAATGTTTTTCAGGTTTGACCGTTATGATTTTGACAGAGTCGGCCGCTATAAGCTGAATAAAAGATTCGGTTTTGACATCCCAAACAACAAAGAAACCCGCGTATTAAGGCGCGAAGACTTAATCGCGATAATTAAGGAGATAATCCGATTAAATATTACTCAGGGCAAAGAAGACGATATTGACCATCTCGGCAACCGCCGGGTAAGGGCTGTCGGCGAATTAATCCAAAATAAATTCAGAGTCGGGCTGGCCCGCATGGAAAGAATTATCAGGGACAGGATGAGTATTATGGACATTGACACGCTAACCCCCAATAAGCTCATAAACGCGCGTCCGGTCATAAGCGTGGTTAAGGAATTCTTTATGTCGTCCCAGCTGTCTCAATTTATGGACCAGACAAATCCTTTGGCGGAACTTGAACATAAGCGAAGATTGTCGGCCATGGGGCCGGGCGGGCTAACCCGCGAGAGAGCGGGATTTGAGGTGCGCGATGTGCACACCACCCATTACAGCCGCATTTGCCCGATTGCCACCCCCGAAGGCCCTAACATCGGCTTGGTGGGGCATTTAGCCAGTTATGCCAGATTAAACAGTTACGGCTTTATTGAAGCGCCTTACAGAAAGGTTTCACGCGATGCTAAAAATAAGCCGAGAGTTACCGATGAAATAGTTTATCTTGACGCTTTTGAAGAAGAAAAATGCATTACCACCGATTTTACCACTCCGGTTGACAAAAACGGATATTTTTTGGTTGACAAGATCGGCGTAAGAAAATATGGCTCTCCATCCATTGAAGAAGTAAGCAATATTGATTTTGTCGGCGTGGCCGCCAATCAGATTGTTTCAGTGGCGACTTCTTTAATTCCTTTTTTGGAGCATGACGACGGCATCAGAGCTTTGATGGGGACGAATATGCAGCGCCAGGCGGTGCCTTTAATCACGGCCGAGGCGCCGATTGTCGGCACCGGCATAGAAGGAAGGGCGGCGCGCGATTCGGGGCATGTTATTATCGCCGATGATAACGGGGAAATAACAAAAGTTGACGGCTGTTCCATTGAAATTAAAGACAGCGGCGATAAGATTAAAAAATATCAGTTGAATAAATTTTTGCGTTCCAACGCGTCAACCTGCATTAATCAGCGCCCGATTATAAACAAGGGAGACAAAATAAAGAAAGGCGATGTGCTTACCGACAGTTCGGCTATTGACAAAGGCGAGCTGTCTTTAGGGCGCAATGTTTTAGTGGCGTTTATGACTTGGCACGGCTTTAACTTTGAAGACGCGATAATAATTTCCGAGCGTTTGGTCAAAGAAGACGTTTATTCGTCAATTCATATAGAAAATTATACGATAGACGTGCGCGACACAAAATTAGGCCCTGAATTGATGACTAACGATATTCCCAACATTGCCGAAGAGAAATTAAAAGATTTGGATGAACGCGGCATTGTGCGCGTTGGCGCGGAAGTGTCCAGCGGCGATATTTTAGTCGGCAAAATCACACCCAAAGGCGAAACTGAATTATCAGCCGAGGAAAAGCTGTTAAGGGCCATTTTCGGAGAAAAGGCCAAGGATGTGCGCGATTCCTCTCTTTATTTAGAGCACGGGGAGCACGGCAAAGTGATTGACGTCAAGGTGTTCGCCCGGGAAGAAGGGGATAAATTGTCGGCAGGGATCATTCAGTCAATCCAGGTTACGGTGGCTAATTTAAGGAAGATTCAAGCCGGCGATAAGATGGCGGGCCGCCACGGCAACAAAGGAGTGGTTTCCAAGATTGTTCCGATTGAGGATATGCCGTATCTGGAAGACGGCACGCCGGTTGATATAATTTTATCGCCCTTGGGCGTTGTTTCGCGTATGAATTTAGGCCAATTGCTTGAAACTCATTTGGGCTTTGCCGCCAAGAAATTGGGCTACAGGGCCGCGGTGCTGGCCTTAAACGGCATTTCCGAAGAGCAAGTAAGGGGAGAGTTAAAAGCGGCGGGTCTGTCGGAAGACGGCAAGGTCGCGATGTATGACGGCAAGACAGGCGAGCAATTTGACAATAAAGTGACGGTTGGCTATAAATATATGCTGAAATTAAACCACATGGTTGAGGATAAAATTCATCAACGTTCAATCGGGCCGTATTCCTTGATCACCCAGCAGCCCTTGGGAGGAAAGGCCCAGTTCGGCGGCCAGCGTTTCGGCGAGATGGAAGTCTGGGCATTGGAAGCTTACGGCGCGGCCCATACTTTGCAGGAAATTTTAACGATTAAATCAGACGATGTTCCGGGCAGAAGCAAAGCCTATGAGTCAATTATCAAAGGCGAGCAGATAAAAAAATTAAATGTGCCGGAATCATTCAATGTTTTGGTCAGGGAAATAAAGGGCTTATGCCTTGACGTGGAGTTGCTTGATAAATACGACAAGCCGGTTGATTTGGAAGAACAGGAGGGAGAGCGAAAAGAAAAATAAAACAAACAGAAATAATAGCTGATAATTAGAAATTAAAAATTTTATAGATATGCTTGATCCAATAAAAACAACCGATTTTGAGGCGATCAGATTGAGACTGGCTTCTCCGGAAAAGATATTAATGTGGTCCCGCGGCGAAGTGACAAAGCCGGAAACAATCAATTATAGGACCCAAAAGCCGGAAAAAGACGGGCTTTTTTGCGAGCGCATTTTCGGCCCGTCAAAAGATTGGGAATGTTATTGCGGCAAATATAAAAAGATCCGCTACAAAGGCGTTATTTGCGATAAATGCGGCGTTGAAGTGACCCGCAGCATAGTGCGGCGCGAACGGATGGGGCATATTTCTCTTCAGTCCCCGGTAACGCACATCTGGTTCCTTAGGGGAATATCCTCTAAAATCGGCTTGATTTTGGATTTGTCCATCCAGGCGCTGGAAAAAGTGGTTTATTTCGCCAGTTTCATTATTTCCGATGTTAACGAAGATCTGCGCCAGGCCACGATTGAACAGATTAATCATGAATATAAAAATAAAAAGAAATCGCTTGAATCCGATTTTAATAAAAGAACCGCTGAAATAAAAAGCCGGAAAAGCAAATTTTTGAAAGAAGGAAAAACCGGCGCGGAAGCCGAAGATATAGTCGGACAAGAGATAGAATCTTTGCTGAAAATAAAAGAAGAAAAATTAAATAATCTGGAAAAAGCCTACGCGCAAGCGCAGAAAGAATTAAAAGAATTAAAGCCGTTTACCATCATTTCGGAAAGCGTTTACCAAAATTTAAGCTTGAAATACGGCCATATTTTTTCAGCAGGAATAGGCGCCGAAGCGGTCAGGAAACTGCTTGAGCACATTGATTTGGATAAGCTGATTAATATATTGGAAAAAGAATTGATTAGCGCGATTGATTCCAAGAAAGAAAAAATTATCCGCCGGCTTAAATTATTAAAGAATTTAAAAGCCAATAATATCAGGCCCGAGTGCATGGTATTGACCGTTGTGCCGGTTATTCCTCCGGATTTGCGCCCCATGGTTCCATTAGACGGCGGCCGCTTCGCGACCTCCGACCTTAACGATTTATATAGAAGAATTATCAACCGCAACAATCGGCTTAAGCAACTGATTGATTTAAACGCCCCGGAAGTGATTTGCCGCAACGAAAAAAGAATGCTGCAGGAGGCCGTTGACGCTTTAATAGACAATTCAATCAGGCACGGCAAAACGGTTGTCGCTTCAACCGGACAAAAAAGAATGCTCAAGTCTTTGGCGGATTCGCTTAAAGGCAAACAAGGCCGTTTCAGGCAGAATTTATTAGGCAAAAGAATAGATTATTCCGGCAGAAGCGTGATAGTGGTCAACCCCAACTTAAAATTAAACCAATGCGGCTTGCCGAAACGGATGGCTTTGGAATTATTCAAGCCGTTTATCATCAGCCAGCTAATCAAAAAAGAAATTGTCCATAATGTTCGCAGCGCCTCCCGCTTAATAGAGGTTGGGCGCGAAGAGGTATGGGATATATTGGAAAACATTATCAAAAACGCTTACGTTATGCTTAATCGCGCGCCGACCTTGCACAGATTGGGCATTCAGGCTTTTCAGCCGATTTTAATCGAGGGTTTGGCGATACAAGTCCATCCTTTGGTTTGTTCCGCTTTTAACGCCGATTTTGACGGCGATCAGATGGCGGTTCATGTGCCGCTTACGGAAGAGGCGAAAAACGAAGCCAGAGACATTATGCTGTCGTCCCATAATTTATTAAAGCCGGCTACCGGAGATCCCGTGGTGGCGCCGAGCCAGGATATTGTTTGGGGCACTTTTTATATTACCGGCGGGAGCGTTTTGTCCGCCGCTCTGGGAATCGAGAAAAATAAAAAATTGTTAAAACATTTTTCTTCGCCCGAGGAGGCTAAACTGGCTTACAGCTTGGATAAAATTAAATTGCATGAAAATATCGCGGTTAGATTTGAAAAAGCGGGCATTATTGAAACTACCGCGGGCAGAGTTATTTTTAACGATATTTTGCCCGAGAGATTGCGCTATGTTAATGAAGTGGTCGCCAAGGGCAAATTAAAAGATATTGTTAAAAATTGCCTCCGTTTCTACGGAGAGGCGCGAACCGTTGAATTTTTAGACGAATTAAAGTCGCAAAGCTTTAACTTTATCACTAAAAGCGGACTTTCCTGGGGCATGGATGATTTGCCTAAGCTTAAAGAAAAAGACGATTTACTTCGTGAGGCAGACATGCAAGCCGAAGAAATTGAAGACCAATACAGAAAAGGCCTGCTTACGGACAGCGAGCGTTACAGCAAAATTATTGAGCTATGGACCGGAGTGAAAGAGCGGGTAACCGATATCTGCAAAGCCAATTTGCCCGTGGACGGCCCGGTATATTCAATGATTGAATCGGGAGCGCGCGGTTCCTGGGCGCAATTAACCCAAATTTTGGGCATGAAGGGATTAGTGGCTTCGCCTAGCGGAGAAATTATTGAATTGCCGGTTAAAGGAAATTTTAAGCAGGGTTTCGGCGTTTTGGAATATTTTATCGCGACCCATGGCGTCCGCAAAGGGTTGTCCGATACGGCTTTGCGCACCTCAAACGCCGGCTATTTAACCCGCCGCTTGGTTGATGTGGCGCAGGATATGGTGATAATGGAAGATGATTGCGGAGATAAAGAGGGCTTAATAATCACCAAGACCGAAAGCGAAGAAATGGGAGAAGATTTAATCAAGAGAATTACGGGGCGTTTTCTGGCAGGCGATTTAAAAACCGGCAAAGGCAAAATTTTAGTTAAGGCCGGCGAGCTGATTACCGAAGAAGTCGCCGAGAAGTTAAACAAAGAAGAT
>JAHIME010000073.1 GCA_018896595.1 Patescibacteria group bacterium | reverse complement strand
CCGCTTTTAATCGTGGCCGGAGCCGGCACCGGCAAGACCACGGCGATTACCCGGCGCATCGCTTATTTGATTGAGCAGGGGCTGGCGAAATCGGACGAGATATTAGCTCTTACTTTTACGGAAAAGGCGGCCGGCGAGATGGAGGAAAGGGTTGACCGGCTTCTGCCGATGGGCTATCTTGATTTATGGATTTCCACTTTTCACAGCTTTGCCGAGCGGATTTTAAAGGATCATTGCTTAGACATCGGACTGCCCGGCGGCTTTAAGTTGCTCAATGAATTTGAGCAATGGGCTTTGATAAGGAAAAATTTAGACAAATTCAACTTGGATTATTACCGCCCTTTGGGCAATCCAACGAAATTCATCCATGCTTTAATCAAGCATTTTTCCCGCCTGAAAGATGAAGACATATCGCCCGCCCAATATTTAAGTTATGCGGAGGAATTGAGGGAGAATTTGGACGGAATGATGAGCGGAGAGAAGTTGAAAAATAGAAAAGCCAATTGTCATTCTGACCCCGCTAAGGCGGGGGAAGAATCTCGGGTTAATCGGAAGAAATTATATTTAGCGCATTACGGCGCCAAGCCGCAATTAACCAGAGATCCTTCGTCGCTCCTTGCAGTCGCTCCTCAGGATGACAATAGGGATGTTAATAAGGAAATTGCCGAGCAGGAAATTATGAGAATAAACGAAGTTGCTAACGCTTACCATATTTATCAGCAGTTGCTTTTGGATAATAACGGTTTGGATTTCGGAGATTTGATAAATTATTGCTTGAAATTGTTCCGCGAACGGCCGGCGATTTTGGAAAAATACAGGAAGCAGTTTAAATATATCCTGCTGGACGAATTTCAGGATACCAACTGGGCGCAGTACGAATTGGTGAAAATGCTGGCGGCGCCAAGGAATAATTTAGCGGTTTTGTGCGACGATGACCAGAGTATTTATAAATTCAGGGGCGCTTCCGTGTCAAACATACTGCAATTCAAAAAAGATTATCCGAATTCAAAACAAACAGTATTGGTTAATAATTACCGCAACAAGCAAAATATTCTGGACTTGTCTTACGAATTTATTAAATTAAATAATCCGAACAGATTGGAATGGCAGCTTAACAAGCCTGCCCCGCTGCGCGGTGCGCGGCCGGGGAAACAAGGAACAAGGAACACGGAACCCTCCAATTCGGCGGGCAAGCAAGTATTAAATAAAAAGCTGGTGGCCCAGAAAAAAGGCGAGGGCGTTATTGAGGTTATACAAGGAAGCGACTTGCAGGACGAAGTAAGGCAAGTGGTTGAAAAAATCGCGGATATTAAAATTAAGAGCAGACTCGCCGCTACGAATGGCGATTATGCGAATGAGTATAAGAAAGAGGCTACATGGAACGACTTCGCGATTTTAGTCAGAGCCAATGAAAGCGCCAAAGAATTTTGCAATGCCCTGGAAACAGCAGGCCTGCCTTATCAGTTTATGGCTTCGCGCGGGCTTTATTC
This sequence comes from Patescibacteria group bacterium, assembly GCA_018896595.1. Classification (GTDB taxonomy): domain Bacteria; phylum Patescibacteriota; class Patescibacteriia; order Patescibacteriales; family VMTK01; genus JAHIME01. The sequence goes on along the minus strand of JAHIME010000073.1, from coordinate 1,991 downwards.
AAAGCCGGTAATAATGGATGTAATCGCTTATCTTAAAATGCTTGACAATTACCATGAAAGCCCTGCCCTATACCGCGTTTTAAATCTGCCTGTTTTTGATTTTTCTTATCAGGAATTGGTTAATTTTAATTATTGGGCGAGAAAAAAGAGCTGGTCGCTTTATGAAATCTTGAAAAGCGCGGCCGGCCTGAATTTAGGCAAAGAAATTCAAGACAAAATCAGCAAAGTTTTATCATTGATTGGCAAACACACCGTTATGGTCAGGGACAAAACCGTCAGCGAAGTGATAATGGCGTTTTTAAACGACAGCGGTTATTTAAAATATTTAACGAAACAGGACGAGCGGAAAAGCGGAGAAGCGATGAATTTGCTTAACCAGTTTATGAAAAGGGCAAAAATTTTTGAAGCCGCGAGCGACGATAAGAGCGTTAAGGGTTTTTTGGCCGAATTTGATATGGAAATTGAATCAGGCGAGCAGGGCGCGCTGGCGCCTGACATTGAATCCGGGCCCGAGGCGATAAAAGTTATGACGGTTCACGCGGCCAAAGGGCTTGAATTTCAATATGTTTTTATCGCCAACATGGTTGACAAGCGCTTTCCCACCACGGAACGAAAAGAGCAAATCCGGATTCCCGACGCTTTGATAAAAGAAATTTTGCCGCAAGGCGATATTCATCTTGAGGAAGAGCGAAGATTGTTTTATGTCGCCATAACGCGCGCCAAGCAGGGTTTGTATTTTTCTTGGGCGCCTGATTACGGCGGAGCGCGGAAGAAAAAACCATCGCGGTTTTTAGCGGAGTGCGGGTTGATGGATAGGACGGATAAGACAAATCAGACGAATAAGACGAATAAGGCGGTCCGACCGCCTTTGGGGCGATCGGACCGCTCAGTTAAGGCGCAGGATAAAGAAAAAATTTCTATTCCAAACTATTTCTCCTATACCCAGCTGGCGGCTTTTTCCAATTGCCCTTGCCAATATCGTTTTGCCCACATATTAAGAGTGCCGGTTCGGGGCAAAGCGATTTTTTCTTTCGGCAAAACCATGCACGCGACATTGCAGAAAGTGTTTGAGCTGATTAACGAGAAAAGAGCGATGGGACAGGAGAGTTTATTTGAGGATGGGGCAATCCCCCCCACCCCCCTTGCGAAGGGGGGCAATAAGACGAATATTATCAGTTTAGAGGAAATTTTAAAATTATACGAAGAGAGCTGGATTGACGATTGGTATGAAAATAAAAAACAAAAAGAAGAATACAAGAAAAAAGGCAAAGAGATTTTAAAAGGATTTTACGAAAAGCATCACCGCCAAGGCCACCGCCAAAGCGGGGCAGGCGGGACAGGTCAAACTGATTGGCCGCGAACGATTTTCCTGGAAAAAGGGTTTAATTTTAAATTATTAGCGGGCGAAGAGCGATATACCATACGCGGGGCCATAGACAGGATTGACGAAATTAACGGGAAAATAAAAATCATTGATTATAAAACAGGCCGGCCAAAAGAGAAATTAAGCTTTGAGGAAAAAGAGCAATTATTAATTTATCAATTAGCCATCCGGGATTTGTTTAAACAAGAAATTTCGTCTTTGGCTTTTTATTATCTTGACAATAATTCGGAAGCGGAATTTTTGGGCGCGGAAGAGGAATTAAGCAAGGTGAAAGAAAAAATTCTCGCTATTATCAATGAAATCAAGAAAGGAGAATTTCCCGCCAGGCCGAGCGAGCTTTGCAAATTTTGCGACTTTAAAGAGATTTGCGAGTTTAGGAAAATATAATGCCAAATATATTCATTTTATGGTATAATAAATTATAACAATTTCTAATTCCTAAATAATTTTTCAATGATTTAATTTCCAAAATTAAAGGCGCAAAACTCCCTCCTCTTGTTTAAGAGGAGGGTTGGGGTGGAGTTAAAAATAAATCAAACTCCATCCTGTCCTTCCTCTTATCCAAGAGGAAGGGACTAAATAACACGGAACTATATTGAAAATTATT
>JAHIME010000072.1 GCA_018896595.1 Patescibacteria group bacterium | reverse complement strand
ATCAACTTGATTGATTACAAATTACAGCAATGGCTGGTTTATTACAATGAGCAGCGCCGCCATGGCGGTTATGGCATGAACCGGCTGACGCCGGCGCAAAAAATCGCCGGTTCTTTATTTAATTCTTTATACATAATACCTCTTGAAAAGGTAACCTTGACTATGCAATCGTACAAACATTGACAAGCTTTTGAATATGTGATATAGTAATTTATTAAAACAAGCGGCTAAAATAATGGAGGAGATGGAAATCTTGCTAATGAGATAAAGTAATTAATCAGAGCTCGTTAATAGCAAAAAATTTAAAATTCTTCTTCATTGTTTTATTTGGTTGTTGTTTAATAAAACGGCAGATAAGAGTGGAATGTTCTTTAGTAAATACTAAAGGGCGGTAAGCTGGTTGGCTGTTTGCAGGCAGTCGGCTTACTGTCCTTTGGGCAGAATAATAAAATTTAAGGAGGAGAAGGAAATGAAGACGATACAGGTACATTCAACAAATCTTAACAAGGTTTTTGAAAGATTGAGGGCTCGGGGAATAGAGCCCGAGCAATTGTATAACAGGCGTGGGGGCCTGACAAAGTTTAATGCTCGGTATAATTCCGAGCCAATATTTTTGGGGGATTTTTGGCATATTCCCTCCACTGGATGGAATGTGAATGTGCCAGATGATTTTACAGAGAAGCCGTTCCCACGACTCAATGTTGCTTGCCCGAATGGAGATTTAGATCAGGCATTTAACCGGGCGTGGCGTCTCCTATGCCACACCACATTCTTGGCACCAGTATTTTGCGCAGTAATTCTTGATGAATTTTACATTGTAAACCGCCAAGAATTTTGTGACTTCGTGCGTGAATTACGCCCAAACAGAAATATGAGAGCTGTTATTAAAATGTGGCTCTCGGGCGAAATCCACGAGGTAGAGGGATATTAAGTAGATAAACAGGGCGGCGAATAGTCCTAAATTAAAATTATTCGTGAAGTTGTGGGAGTATGACTAAAAACCCTCGCATTCTGAAGGCAGGTAACTCAGAGTGCTAATGCGGCAAGTGAAGTCTGTTACAGGATAACAGCCTAAAATCTTGTTTCCTGCAGCCCTTCGGGGTATAGCTCTTTAGAAAAAAGGTTTAAGGTTTTTTTCCTGAAAAACCTCCGCTCTCCCGATGTATATTGGGACTGATGAGCCTAAAAAGGCGAAAGCGGATGTTCTTTAAAATTAAAATTTGAAAAACAGAAATTTGCCTGCCCATTGAGTTTCCGTTGTTTGTTTTGGAAATTCAATTGGCAGTCAAATAAAAAATCCGCTTCTGGTGGAAAAAATAAGGAGGAAAGAAAAATGAAAAAGTTTTTCAGTTTTATTTTAAGCATTTGTTTGATGCTTATTGGAGTATTTTTAATGGATAATGCTTCAAGCATCGTTATGTTTTTTGGGGCGCTGGTTATAGCGGCGCTGGGGATAGGTTATTTTTTCAGGTTAATTTCTTCTTAACCTTTACAAAGTTCAAAGCAGAAAGTATTTGAGGATGGGCTTTCTGCTAAAGGTTCAACAAAAAAAACCATCCTCTCTTTTCTTAAGTTCGCAAAGCGATTTGCGGATTCAAGCTAAAGAAAGTTTTAAAATTAGAGTGGACAATTAATAATAAAAAATAAAAACAATCCGCCTCGGGTGGATTGTTTTTTTGTTGACAAAAGTGGGCGCAGATGGACTCGAACCATCGACCCCGGCTTTATAAGAGCCGTGCTCTAGCCAGCTGAGCTATGCGCCCGAAGTTAAAAATAAAAAGGATAATCCCATCCTTTATTAAAACTTACCACTAAAATTGGTTTTTTTCAAGCTCCGCTATATCGGCAGCTTGCTTAATTTTTCCTCTATTAATTTTATTATCTCCTGTTCCGCTTCTTGAATCGGCTTGTTGATTGAAGCCAGCGCCAAATCTTTCGTCCCTTGCGGATTGTATTCTTTTATTAAATTAAGCGAGTTGATATTTTTCACGGAATACGCCAAAATATTGGTTATCGGCTCCGTTGCTTCCGCGCCTGTTTTTTCATAGATTATAATGACGATTTTGGCCTGCGGAATATTGATAATCAATTCGTCAATCACATCGTCCAAATCTTTTTCACACGATTCGGTTTTGGCGAAATCCATATTAGTCAAGGTTGACCAAACCAGTTTGCCGTCCTGGGAGCTGGACAGACGCGCCAATACTCTTCCCCAAAGCTTTAAGACATTAATCGGCCGCGAGCGGTAGAGATGATTAACGATTTCTTCGCGGCGCGCCCCCATTGAAATCAGCTGAGAGGCGGTCAGCAGCGCTTTCGGGGTCACATTCGGAGTTTTAAAGCTTCTGGTTTTGGAAATCATTCCGGCCAAAAGGCAGGTGGCGACATCTTCGTCAATCAAGTCGCGGGAATAGCTTTCAAAAAGCGAAAATAAAATTTCGCCGGTTGCCACGGCGGTAAGCTCAATAAAATTAATCTGCCCGAACTCTTCGTTTTCGGAATGGTGGTCAATGTTGATAATGGGGGTTTTATAGAAAAACTCGGTGTCATTGTCATAAATTTGCCCCAGAGATTCCAAATCAGCCGTATCAAGCGCGATGATCAGATCATATTTAAAACCGCTTGAGCGCGAAGAAATGTCATCCTCGGTGAATAAGCCGTCTTTGGGCGAAATGATGAAATTCAGAATGTTGTCTTCTATTTTGTATTTTATTTGGTCAACTTTAGTGTTGGTTATGTCCAAAGAAATAATAAATTTGCGCAGGTTGTCTGTGGAGTTTTTTATTTCATTATACGCGGGCAAAAAAGAAAACAGCTTGCCCGAGTCGAATTTTTCCGCGGCAATGTTAACTTCTTTGCCTAATTTTTTTAAAAATAAAAACATAGCCAAGCCGGATGCCACGGAATCGCCGTTCCATGTTTTGCGGAAAGTGATTAATATGTTATTGGCTTTTTTGATTTGTTCAAAAATTTGCTGTTCCTGGGTTAGCATAAAGAATGTAATTTGAATTAGTATTCTAATATATCTTATATTTTTTAGCTTGTCAAATATGGCTAATTTTGGTAATGTTGTAAATATGAATAAAGAATTGCCAAAAGCGTACGATCCAACTCAATATGAGGATGGTATTTATAAAAAGTGGGAAAAATCCGGTTTTTTCAATCCGGATAATTTGGATTTGCCTGAAAACGCGCCAAGCTATACTATTGTTTTGCCGCCGCCAAACATTACCGACAAATTGCATCTGGGGCATTCTTCAATGCTTGCCATAGAAGATTTGTTAATTCGCTATCACAGGATGAAAGGATATCGCGCGCTTTGGCTTCCCGGAACGGACCACGCGGCTATTGCCACGCAGAATGTTGTTGAAAAAAAATTATTAAAAGAAGAAGGTAAAACACGGCATGATTTAGGCAGGGAAAAATTTCTTGAGCGAGTTTGGGAATTTTTAAAAGAAACGCAATCCATTATTTTGCGCCAAACAAGAAAAATGGGAGCTTCTTTGGATTGGTCAAGAGAGGCGTTTACCTTGGATAAGCAAAGAGAAAAAGCGGTTAAGAAAATGTTTATTGATATGTATGAGGCCGGAGTAATTTACAGAGGAGAGAGGATTGTTAATTGGTGCCCGCGTTGCCGTTCAACATTGGCTGACGACGAAGTGGAATACAAGGATCAAAAAGCAAAACTGTACACTTTTAAATATAGCTATGATTTTCCTTTCGCTATCTCCACAACGCGGCCGGAAACCAAGCTTGGCGATACGGCGGTCGCGGTTAACCCGAAAGACAAAAGATATAAAAAATATATCGGCAAAATTTATGAAGTTGATTTTGCCGGCGTGAAGTTAAAAATGAAAATTATCGCTGACCGCCATGTTGAAATGGATTTCGGCACAGGCGCCTTGGGAGTTACGCCGGCGCATTCCATGGCTGACTGGCAGATGGCGGAAGCAAATGATTTGGAAATTATAAAAGTTATCGGCGAGGATGGAAAAATTAACAATAATTTTTTAGAATATTCAGGCAAGACGGTTGAACAAGCGCGGGATATGATTGTTAAAAAATTAAGAAAAAATAATCTGTTGGAAAAAGAGGAGGAACTGAAAAATAATTTATCAGTATGCTACAGGTGCAATGCTCCCGTAGAGCCATTGCCGTCAAAACAGTGGTTTGTAAATGTTAATAAAAAATTAAAGCGGTTTAACGGAAAATCATTAAAAGAAAAAGCGATTGAAGCGGCTAAAAACAAAGAAATTAAATTTATTCCGGAAAAGTTTGAAAAAAGATATTTGGACTGGATGGAAAATTTGCATGATTGGTGTATTAGCAGGCAGATTTGGTTCGGGCATAGGATCCCGGTATGGTATTGTCATGGAACATGTAACATAAAACATGAAACAAATATTATTGTTTCAATAGATAATCCAAAACAATGTCCTAAATGCGGAAGTAAAAATTTAATTCAGGACGAAGATACATTGTACACTTGGTTTTCGTCCGGGATGTGGACATTTTCTACGCTTGGCTGGCCTGATAATTTTAAAAATGGAAAAAAGTCAGGGGATTTGGCGCGTTTTTATCCAACGCAAGTTTTGGAAACGGGGTATGAGATTCTTACGCTCTGGGTTTCGCGCATGATAATGATGTCTTTGTTCGCTTTGCGGGAAATACCTTTTGAAAATGTTTATTTGCACGGAATGGTTTTGGACAAGTATGGCAAGAAAATGAGCAAGTCAAAAGGCAACGGCATTGATCCGCTTGATGTGATTGAGAAATTCGGCACGGATGCCGTTCGCTTGTCTTTGGTAATCGGAAATACTCCGGGAAATGATTTGCGGTTAAGCGAGGAAAAAATAGCCGGCTTCAGGAATTTTACCAATAAGCTTTGGAATATCGGCAGGTATATTTTACAAAGTTGTCATTCTGACCCCGCTAAAGCGGGGGAAGAATCTCAGGTTAAAAAGAAAAATATCGCGCATCCGAGATCCTTCGTCGCTATCGCTCCTCAGAATGACAAAGCCACATTGGCTGATGAATGGATTTTAAATAAATTAAACAAGTTGATTAAAGATACATCCGATGACCTTGATAACTACAGATTTTCGCAGGCCGGTGAGGGGTTGAGGGAATTTACATGGAGCGATTTCGCGGATTGGCATCTGGAAGCGAGCAAGTTTGAAAAAAGCGAAGCGAAACAGCAGGTGTTATTAATGGTTTTAGAAAATTTATTAAAACTTTGGCATCCGTTTATGCCGTTCGTGACTGAAAAAATTTGGGGAGAAATGGGCAAAGAGAATTTGTTGATGGTTGAACCGTGGCCGATTAGCGCTGGCTCCATAGTCCCGAAGGGCTGTGGAGCCGGATTGCAGTCCGTTGATGGCAGTTTGCAGAAAGGCTCCACAGCTTCCCGCAATGCGATGCGGGGAGACTATGGAGCCGGCAGAGTGCGGGGAGACTATGGAGCCGGCAGAGATCCTTCGCCTGCGGCTCAGGATGACAACTTTGAAATAATAAAAAACATTATCATCGCCATCCGCAACGCGCGGGCGGAAAACAAAATTGAGCCGGGGCGGAAAATCAAGGCGGTAATTTACGGAGGAAAGAATGCTAAATTAATCAAATCCCAAGAACATTTAATAAAAAATTTGCGGACAGGAATTAAGGAATTGGATATTCAGCAAAAGGGTAAAAAAATAAAAGATGCTATTCCTGTTACTGTTGCCGATATTGAAATTTATTTAATCGGCGCGGTTGATGAAGAAAAAGAAAAAATCAGAATAAAAAAAGAACGCGAGAATTTGGAAAAATTAATTATTAATGCTGAAAAAAAATTAGCCGATAAAGAGTTTATTAAAAAAGCGCCGGCGCGGATTGTAAAGCAAGAAAAAGACAAGCTGAAATTATGGCAAGAGGAGCTCGCGAAATTAAAAGGGCAATTAAGCGGTTTAAAGTAAGTAAAGCAAAAGTGTTGACAGTTTAAATTTTATCTATTAAAATAATAGATAATAGGTAAAATTATCAATTTTTACCTAATAGCATTAAAGATTATGGACAAAAAAGAAATTTTAAAAATTTTAGAGGACTGGAATTTTTGGGCAAAAGAAGTTGATACGGGGATAAAAAGAGATTTTTATCTAAATAAGCTAAAAAAGCTGTTATTATCAAAACAGATTATCGCGATTACAGGAGCAAGAAGGGTTGGCAAATCTTTTCTTATGCGTCAGCTGGCCCAAGAACTTATTAAGCAAGGAGTAAGCAAGAATCAGATTTTAATTATTAATTTTGAAGACCCGCGTTTTTCAGATCTTAATCTTAAGTTGCTGCAAAAGATTTATGAAACATATTTAGAGTTTATTCAGCCAAAAGGGAAAATATATATTTTTCTTGATGAAATCCAGGAAGTTGAAAAATGGGAAAAATGGGTTTTAATGGCGCAAGAGCTTAAAAAGGCGCAAATTATTCTTTCCGGCTCTAACGCGAAACTTTTAAGCCAAGAGTTAGCCACCCTGCTTACCGGCAGGCATTTAGATTTAAAAATTTATCCGCTTTCCTTTGAAGAATTTTTAAAGTTTCATAATGTTATAATAAAAAATAATTTAGATTTAATAAGAAATGAAATAAAAGTAAAAAGCTTGTTAAAATCCTATATTGAAAACGGCTCTTTTCCAGAAGTGGTTCTAAGAGAAAATAAAAAAGAAATTCTTTTAGCTTATTTTAACGATGTCTTGGAAAAAGATTTGATTAAACGGTATAAAATCAGAAAACCGGAAAAATTTAAAGATATTCTTAAATTTTATTATAGCAATACCGCGTCTTTGATTACTTTTAATTCATTGGAAAAAATTTTTAAAATTTCAGCCGATACGATTGAAAAATTCTCTTCTTATTTTACATTAAATTATTTATTGTTTTTTGTAAAAAGGTTTTCTTATAAAATAAAAGAGCAGGAAAAAAGCCCGAGAAAAGTTTATGCCGTTGATACCGGAATGGCAAATACAATCGGCTTTAAGTTCAGTGAAAATAAAGGAAAATTGGCTGAAAATATTGTATTCGCGCAATTACTAAGGCAAATGTCGCAAAATTTTAATATGGAAACGTATTATTGGAAAGACGAAAAGCATTGGGAGGTTGATTTTGTCATAAAAGAAAAAAATTTTATAAAAAAATTAATTCAAGTTTGTTTTGATTTGTCAGATGCTAATACTAAAGCAAGAGAGATTAAACCGTTAATAAAAGCGAGTAAGGAATTAAAGTGCGACAATCTTTTAATTATTACTGATGATTTTGAGCACGAAGAAAAAATCAGCTCTAAAAAAATAAAATATATTCCTTTATGGAAATGGCTGTTGGAGAATTAAGCGATTTAAAATTCAGAATAATTTTTTAACTTTAACGCGGAAAATGTTAAAAAATAATTTAAGCAAATTTTCAATAGTTTTGTTGATTTTTTCAGTGACAGCGGGCTGGATTTATTCCGGCTGGCCGCGTGTTTGGGAGTATCCAAGAATTCCGCCGAAAATCCAAAAGGCGCCGGCGGCGAATTAATAAAAATATGATTTATGATTTCAAAAGAAAATAATTTTGCGTTTATAGATAGTCAAAATCTGAATCTGGGTATTCAGATTTTGGGTTGGAAATTGGACTATGCCCGTTTTCGTATTTATCTTAAGGAAAAGTATGGGGTGAGCAAGGCCTATATGTTTATTGGGTTTGTGTCTCTTAATCAAGGATTATATGATTGTTTGCAGGAAGCAGGATTTATTCTTAAGTTTAAACCGACAATTCCAGATTTAAATGGCAAAATTAAAGGTAATATAGATGCTGATTTGGTTTTGCGAGCCGTCATTGAAATGAGTGAATATAACAAAGCTGTTGTTGTATCTAATGACGGAGATTTCTATTCTCTTGTTGAATATTTGTATGAAAATAAAAAATTAGAAGTTGTTTTAAGTCCAGATAAAAATTTTTGTTCAAGTTTACTTACACACACAGCCAGAGAAAGAATACAGTTTATGAATGAGTTGCGGGGAAGATTAGAATATAAAAAAACGCACCACCTAAGGACAGAACCTTAAGCAGTACGTTTCGTAATAGATACATTATAAGTATAGCAAAATCAAAAACAATGTCAAGTGTCAAATTGCGGATAAAGTTTTTAGCCCAGGCAAACAGACTGCCTGTTTTTTTGCGCTTTATTTGAAAAATGGTATAATAAAAGCAGAATAATTTTTAACTTTAACGCGGAAAATGTTAAAAAATAATTTAAGAGGTTGAATATTATAATTATTAAATTTTATTAATTTTATTTTTTAAACTATCTTGGATTCTAACTTCTAACGCAACAGCGTTGGTTAATTAGTTGATTAAAAACTTCATAGGGTTTTTGGAAGCCGAGAGCTTCTCTGGGTCGTCCGTTAAGCAAGCGTTGCGCCTTTTT
>JAHIME010000097.1 GCA_018896595.1 Patescibacteria group bacterium | reverse complement strand
GACGCAGATAAATGCAGATTGTCAAGATTTCAAATATAAAAAAATATTTTGCTGCGGGTATCGGCGAAAATCTGCGGCCCAATTTAAAATAATAACCATATCATACGGAAAAAGGGCGCGATTGACAAGGTCAAAGAGGGATAATTTTTATATCATCATCTTTATTTAATTATGCTAACATATCTAAACGCACCTGGGCAGAATTTATAAGCAACATCACCGGAGATTGCTGTCCAACCTGCTGATTCATGTGCTGTGGCCTTCAAATCCCCCTTGATCCCCCTTTCCCAAAGGGGGAAAATACCGTTAATCCCCCTCTTTGGAAAAGAGGGGTCAGGGGAGATTTTAAAAATCTTATTTTGGACAGATGTTACGAGAGATTTGAAATTTCAGATTTGAGCTTTTCAGGGAATAAGGCTATCATGTAACAAATGGACATCTCTGCCCTTGCCAAATTCTTTATAGCCAGCTTTGTCTCCATCTTTGTCATCGTTAATCCCCTGGCCAACATGCCTATCTTCATTACCATGACGGAGGGAGATTCCCCGGAAAAACGCCGGGCTACGGCTCTTAAGGCCTGCACGACCTGTTTCGTTGTCCTGGCTGCCTTTACCTTCGGGGGTCATTATATCCTCCGTTTTTTTAGCATAACCGTCCCCGCCTTCCGCATAGCCGGCGGCATCATCCTCTTTATGGTGGCCCTTCAGATGCTCCAGGTCAAACCCGCCCGCATCCGCATCAGCCCGGAAGAGGAGAAAGAAGGTGTGGAAAAGGAAGATATAGCGGTCGTCCCTCTGGCTATCCCCATGCTGAGCGGCCCCGGGGCCATCACTACGATTATTGTGCTTAGCAGCGAACACGAAGGCTGGACGCCCAGGCTTCTGATAATGCTATCCAGTCTGCTGACCAGCCTTATATCTTATGTTATCTTTTCCCGGTCGGTTTCCATGTCGAGGGTGCTGGGCAGGTCCGGGGTAAATATCTTAACCCGGATCATGGGCCTTATCCTGGCCGTCATTGCCGTAGAGATAGTAGTCAGTGGGATTCGGGGCATGTTCCCGCGCCTGTTTGCCGTCTGAAGCCAAGGTGCATTCAAATCCCCCTTAATCCCCCTTTTCCAAAGGGGGAATTGAAGGCATCCCCTTTTTCCAAAGGGGATTTGAAGGCATCCCTCTATTTCAAGGGGGGGATTACATCCCCCTCTTTGGAAAAAGGCACACCTCGTTGCCCCCCCTTTGGGAAAGGGGGGTATGGGAGGATTTTATAGTTATGAGGCGTCACGCCTCTATCTGGCGGGCAGTGTCCGGCTTTTCTTCTGCCTCTTTGGTCTTTTTTCCACCGATCAACGCGGCCAGTTGATCTACATAGTCCTGCAGGGTCTGGGCCTGGCTATTCAATTCTTCGGAAGCAGAAGCGGTTTCCTCGGCATTGGCCGCATTCTTTTGTACTACCTGATCCATTTGACCCAAGGCATTGCTTATCTGGTCCATTCCCTGGCTTTGTTCACGGGAGGCGGACGCTATCTCTGCCACCAGATTAGCGACCTTTTTGGCGCTGCCGGCCACTTCCCGGAAGTCAGCTTCCGTGCCGCTAACCAGGCCGGAACCCTCTGCTATCTTTTTAATCACATCTTCAATCAGATTGCCGGTATTTTTTGCCGCTTCGGCCGCCCGCTTAGCCAGGTTCCTTACCTCCTCCGCCACCACCGCAAATCCCATGCCGGCCTCGCCGGCCCGCGCCGCCTCGACTGCGGCATTGAGCGCCAGGAGGTTGGTCTGAAAAGCGATGCCATCGATCGTCTTGATAATTTTACCGATTTCCTCACCGGCAGCAGAAATGTTGCGCATAGAGGTACTCATCTGGGACATGGAATTATTGGCCTTTTCTACGACCTGCCTTGACTCTTCCATGAGCATGTTGGCCTGTTGGGCATTGTCCGCATTTTGCCTGGTCATGCTCGTTATCTCTTCGAGAGAGGCCGAGGTCTGTTCCAGGGCCGCGGCCTGCTCCGAAGCCCCTTCAGCCAGTTGTTGCGAGGCCCCGGAGACCTCTCCGGCGGCAGAGGACACCTGTCCCGAAGAATCATTCAATCCGGAAATAACCCTTTCTAAATAGGTATTAATGGACCGGCTGATCCAGCCGCCCACAATAATGCCAAAAGCTATGGAGATGATACCGGCAATGGCCAGGGCCGTCGTGGTCATGGCTGCCACCTTTTCCACGGCCTCCACCGCCTTCTCCTGGCCGGCCTCAGCCGAGCGCGTCTTCTCGGCGCTGGTCTGGCCAATCTTTTCAATCAACTTTTTCGCTTCGCTGAATATCTGGGTCGAGCGGGTCTGTGTGGCCAGATTCTTTAACCCCGTGGCTACGACCCCGCTCTCACCCAGGAGCACCCCCTGCATGTTCCCGAAGGCCGCTTCCACATTCCGGACTGTGCCGGTTTCGGCCTGCCTTTTTAAGGCTCCGAGATTCTTTTTAATCCGGTTCAATTCTCCGGCCACAGTCGCAAACTGTGTACCCAACTGGGT
>JAHIME010000071.1 GCA_018896595.1 Patescibacteria group bacterium | reverse complement strand
CCTGCCTGCCAAAGCGGAATTTTTATTTAAAACTGAATTGTCTAACCCCATGCTTAAAACCTTCATATTTTTTTATAAATTTCCAAAAACTCGTCCGCTATCCGCCGCCATGAATGCGTAAAATTAAAATTCATCACTTTGTCTTTATATTCTTTATAATTTTTATCGTCCGCGAGCAATAATATTTTATTTTTTATATCTTCTTTATCTAACGGATCCGTGAACAAACCGATAAATTTAAACATCTCGCGATAGCCCGACTCTTTGGTTAAAATAAAAGGCTTGCGGCAACTTATGGCGTCTAAAATAAAATTCGGGCTGATTTCGCTAAGCGACGGCAAGATAACAGCATAACACTTTTTTATTTCCTCTAATAATTTTTCGTAAGGCATATCTTGAACAATATTTAAAATTAACTCCGGCCTTATTTTTTGCGCCTCGCTAAAAGCTTCTCTCAATCTTTTTATATTTTTTAATTTTAAAGGTCTGCCGGCCCAAAGAAATTTTTTTTCTTTCGCGGCTTGACCGATTGATTCTTTAACTTCAAAATAATTTTCTATAATATAATTTTTCCGATGATTTAAGCCATAATATTTTTCAAAAATTTCTTTCTGCCAGCCGGTGCTAAAAACGATGGCGGTTGAATTCTTTAAAACATACTTTGACAAAATAAAAATTGTCTTTTCTTTTAAATTTAAGGCTGGCTTAACCTCGTAAAATTGTTTTAAAGTAATCAGGTTGCCGCTTCTTTCAACATACGACTCCCAAAAAAAATCCCCTCCAGTGCGAATAATAATTTTTTTATTAAAAATTTTTGCCGCAATTACCGCCGGCAGGCCAACGCTGAAAGTGTCCAGAGCTATTATTAAATCCGTTTTATGCAGATTAAAAACCACTCTGAAAAAATAAAGGCAATGCCTGATTCCGATTGGAAGTTTTTTTTCTGTTTTATACGCGAGAACATTTACTTCATTGCCCCGCTTTAAAAACTCCTCCGATAAATTTTTAGCATACTTTGCCGGTCCGCCGATATCCGGCGGAAAAATACCGGTGGCGATTAAAATTTTCAACCTGCCGCCATTATCAATATTCAATTCTTTTTTATACTTACTGAAAATTTTGAGAGCATTGAATATATTATTCATTTTTAGCGCGATATTATCCCAATTATATTTTTCTTCAACCATTTTCTTGGCGTTCGCGGCAACTCTATTTACTTCTTCTTTATTTTTCTCGTCTAAAATATAATTTATTTTCTCGGCAACGCTTTGCGGATTATTTACTTCGCAGAACCAGCCGGTTTTTCCGTCAACTAAAAAATCAGGAATGCCGCCGACCGGAGTGGCGACAACGGGAATGCCGGCGGCCATGGCCTCTAAAAACGAAATGCCAAGCCCCTCGCTTAAAGACGGCCTTACAAACACATCTGATATTTTCAGATAACGAGGCAAATCTTCATGACTTACATATCCTAAAAAAATCACGCGGCCGTCTAATTTTAAATTTTTAATTTTAAATTTTAAATCAATTTCTAATGGTCCAATTCCTAAAACTAAAAATTTTACATTTTCCGGTAAATATTGCAACGCCTCTATGACATCTTCTATCGCGTTTTTCTTAACCAGCCGCGATGTAGTAATTAAAATTTTCTCATCTTCCCTAATGCCTAAATCACTTTTTATTTTTGAAATTGAAAATTGAAAATTGTTTGAAAATTGAAAATTAAAAATTGAAAATTGTTTAATGTCCACTCCATTCGGTACGACCTCAATCGGGCAATCCGCGCCCATCTGCCTTGCCCAATCAGCCAAAAAATTACTGATGCATTGGATATAATCCGCTTTGGTAAAAATTTTTTTAAATAACGGGTAAACAAACCGTACTTTTTTCTTGATATATTCAATCGGGTCGCCTTCCTGCAAAGTCAAAAGATAAGGAATTTTAGGATGAAATAATTTGAAAAACGAGGCGGCAAAACCGGCATAAGCGGCCATCACCGCCCAGATGGCATCGTATTTACTTTTTTTATGAAGCTGGATTGCTGTGATAAGGGCAGTAAAAGGAAAAAATAATTTGGGGGAACAGATACGATAAACATTAACATTGCCTATTTTTTCAAACTTTAGCGACCCGCCTTGACTCGGCGAGGCAGGTTTTTTATCAAAACGCGGAGTTATCATGTCAAAATAAATATCACCAATCCTATCTGTGATTTCTTTTATAGCCACTTCGGCGCCGCCAACGAGAGGATAATAAGCAATTGAAAAAATCAGAATTTTTTTCATAAACATTAAATTGACAAAATAAATTCCTTAATATAATCAGCAAGATTTTTATTCGCTTTCCATCCAAGAGTCTCAGTCTTTGAAGTATCGATGGAAGATTGCATGCGATTGCCCTTTCGCTCGGGAACCATAACAATTTCTGTATTGAACATTCGCGCAACATCAAGGATAGAATATTCTGTTTTTGAACCTATGCCAAAATCATCTCCTTCGCCGTCATCTCCGACAAGCATAAGTCCGGAAACAATATCGTCAACATGGGTGAAATTGCGCGTTTGCGTTCCCGGAGAAACAACCGGAAGCGGCTTTCCTTGTTTATAAAATTCCTTGAAAATACCTATAACTGTCGCGTAAGAACCGCTGGAAATCTCGCGCGGGCCGTAAACGTTATAAAAATAAGTTATGGCGTACGGCAAATTAAACCATTTCCCGTAATTTCTAACAAGCTCAGTATTACTCGCTTTTGTCCAAGCGTAAGGGCTTTGATCACGCCCCAGGCCGCCATCGCCAAACTTCGTGCTCGAACCGGCATATATGATTTTAACATTGCGCTTCCTGCAAAATTCAAGTACGGCAAATGTGCCGATTTTATTCAAGCCCCACACAAGTTCAATATCATCAAAACTTTTCTCAACACGAGAATACTCTCCGAGATGATAAACAATATCGGGCGTTTCCGGCGCATGCTTCTCAATATCCTTTGTATGGCCATCCCGATATTCCACCCCGGGAATGTGATTATCTTTTGAACCGGTAAAATAATTGTCAAGCGATATCACTTGATGTCCCGATTTAGCGAGGCGTTCGCACAAATGCGAGCCGATAAACCCGGCGCCGCCTGTGACTAAAATTTTTTTGTTACTCATAAATTTCAATGATTTTAAAAAATTTAATCATTTGTCTTTTAATTTTTTCTTGAAATAGTATAAAGTCAAATATATGACCGCGGCGGAGAATAAAACAAGCGAGGTAAAGAGCAACAAATTTCCTTTTACAAAAGCTTCGCCGGAATAAACCGTTAAAAAAGCGAACGGTATTTCAACCAAAACCGTTACCAGCAAATATTTGCCGAAATGGTATCGCATAATACCCAAGGCGTATCCGGTAATTTCGCTCGGCAAAGCGAAACGAAAAAGCAAAACAAACCAAAACCGCGCTTTTTTGGAAATTATTTCTTTGTAATAATCCAATTTTTCTTGCGGCACAAAACGGCTTATGACGGCGCGGCGGGCAAAGCGCCCGATAGAGTAAGCGATTAAATCGCCGAGGAGCCAGCCCGAAGTTAACAAAAAGAAAACGATATTGCCGCCCCAAATCATTATACCCGCGGGTATTAAAGGCACGCTGCTGAAAGGCGAAAACAGCGCGGAAACAGCCGCCAGCCCCATAAAAATAAGTATTCCTAAAATTCTATTTTGCTCTATGTATTTCCCCAAAAAGCCAACCGAATCATAAAACAAGCTCTGCAAAGTTACGGATGACCAAAAAACAAAAGCTATTATTATAACGGATAAAACAGTGAATAATATTTTTTTGTTAATTTTATACGTCATTTTAAATTCCCCCTAACCCCCTTTGCGAAAGGGGGCGCTCGAAAATTAAAAATTAAAAATTACCGCAGCCCCATCTCTCTCTTATATTCTTCCAGCCATTCCGGCAGGTTAACCGTCGGCTCCCAGTCCAATAACTCTTTTGCCAACGAATTATCAGCCAAAGTTTCTTTCGGCTCAATTCTTGGCGGCATATTAATGGTCGGCCCGCCAATCATCTTCGCCAATTCATTTACGCTATAATTTTTGCCGCGGCCGATATTTATCACTTCGCCCTTGCCGGCCTTGTCGCTTTCAGCCGCCAAAATATTGGCGCGAACCGTATCCGCGACAGAAGTAAAATCGCGCCTCTGCTCCCCGTCGCCGACAATCGTCATCGGCTCCCCGGCCAATCGCTGGCGGACAAAAATTCCCATCACCAAACAATACGCTCCTTCAAGCAATTGCCTCCTGCCGTAAACATTGAAATATCTTAATGAAACAGTCGGCAAGCCGTAAATATCGCTGAACAAACGGCAATACAGCTCTCCCATATATTTTTGCAAACCGTAAGGGCTTAAAGTATGGACCGGCATATCTTCCCGCAAAGGCATTGTTTTCTGATCTCCGTAAGCCGAGGAAGAAGCGCTATAAACAACTTTTTTCACTCCGGCATCGCGAGCCGAAACCAAAGCATTAAGCGTGCCGTTTAAGTTAATATCATTGGCGGTAATCGGATCTTCTATAGACGGCTGAACGCGGGCAAACGCCGCTAAATGAAATACATAATCAACGCCTTTAAATAAAGGCTTTATTTTCTCTAAATCTCTCATATCAACTTCATGAAACTCCGCTTCTTGATTGATATTTTCTTTTTTTCCGGTTGACAGATTATCAATAATAATAACTTCATCCCCTTTTTTAATTAATTCATCAACCAAGTTGGAGCCGATAAACCCGGCGCCACCTGTTACTATGCATTTTTTTGACATAAATTGTATTTATTTATTAATAACATCTTGGCCATAAACTCCGGCCAGCAAATCCAAATCTTTCCCGCTTGAAACAAGCAAATCTAAATTTTTTTCTTTAATCGCTTCCAGCACGGCAATTCCCCTCTTATCACCCACCTGCTCTTCATACAACTTAGTAAAAGCCGCGAAGTCCTTGATAAAGCAATGGCCGCCGGCTCCGCGGCCGCCTTTTCCCTCGTCAACATGACCGCTCGCGTGCACCGGCTTTAGATGGCTGCTGCCAATGCGCGAATCCTTTGCAAGGGCCTCGGCCATCGTTTCCCAACGGCACCCGAACGACTTTGCCAAATCATAAAGCATATTAACATAAACGACTTTCAGATATAAAAAACAATTTCCCATATATTTAACCAATTCAGCTTCGCGCGCCGAACAAACTAACTCGTAGGGAGCGCGCGGCAAGACCGATAAAACAGTTTTGGCCGCTTGTTGGTAAATTTCGTCGTCGCGCGGAATGCCGATGATATTGCGATTCGGATGAGCGGCATCATAAGCGGCTGTTGATTCTGTTAAAAATTCAGGCGAATGCAAAACAAAAATGCGCGAATTTTCTTCCTGGATTGATTCCGTGGTGCCCGGCAATATTGTTGATTTTATAACGGCAATTTTGCCTTCGCCTGTTAATTTAACGGCATCACGCAAAATACTGCCGTTAAAGCCCCGGGGCGTTGTCGGCGTAGGCACGGCGATAAATACAATATCGCATTCTTTGATTTTATCGCCGTTATTCGCGTATGACTCTTCCAGGCCGTAGCGGATAACATTATATCCTCGCTCTTCAAAATTATCGGCGTAGTTCTTGCCGATCCATCCTTGACCGATAAAGCCGATTTTTTTATCTTTCATGGATTTATCAAATAGTTAAAAATTAAAAATAACCTTATATTAAACAAGGCCTTGAATATTATTAATCTATAAGTTATTATTAAATAAAACAGGGTAAAAGTCAATCTCATGAAAAAAACCATCTTATATCTCATAACACAATCCGAGCTTGGCGGGGCCCAACGCTATGTTTTTGATTTGGCTATAAATTTAAAGCAAGAATTCAATGTTGCCGTTGCTTTTGGCGAACAAGGCGAACGGGGAGAATTAACGGATAAATTAAAACAAGCCGAAATAGCCTATTATACAATTCCGCATCTTAAACGCGCCATCTCGCCAATTAAAGATTTTTTGGCATTCATTGAAATTATTAAATTAATAAAAAAAATCAAGCCGGATATCATCCACTTAAACAGCTCCAAAATCTCAATCTTGGGTTCCCTCGCCGCAAAAACATGTTCCTTGTTCCGTGTTCCCCCGGCCGCGCACCCCCGGCCGCGCACCCCTGGCTGCGTCCCGCTTCCGCGGGCAAGCGCTTCCGCGGGCAAGCGCGCAGCGGGGCAGGCGTGTTCTGTGATCTACACTGTTCACGGCTGGGTTTTCAACGAGCCCATGCCAAAATGGCAAAAACTCTTTTACAAATACGCGGAAAAATTCACCGCCTTGTTTAAAGACAAAATAATCTCCGTTTCCGATTTTGACCGCCAGACAGCTATCAAAGAAAAAATCTGCGACACTGAAAAATTAATCACCATCCACAACGGCATAGCGCCAATAAACTTTTACTCCCGCGAAGAAGCTATAAAAATAATTTATTCAAAAATTGAAAATTGCAAATTGAAAATTGAAAATTTACTTATAGGCTCCATCGCCAACCTCTATAAAACCAAAGGGCTTGAATATCTGATTCAGGCGGCCAACATAATAAAAGAAAAATCCTTAATTCTTAATTCTAAATTCTTAATTCTAATAATTGGCGAGGGGCCTGAACGCAAAAACCTTGAGCAACTAATCAAGCGCCACCAATTACAAAATAATATTATTCTAACCGGACGCGTTGGCAACGCCGCCGAGCTTCTGCCGGCTTTTGACATTTACGCTTGCCCTTCGGTTAAAGAAGGCCTGTCTTACACGATTATTGAAGCCATGCAAGCCGGCTTGCCGATTATCGCGACAAACGCCGGCGGCAATCCGGAATTGATTGAAGACGGAAAAACCGGGCTGTTAACAGAAACAAAAAATCCGCAAATGTTAGCGGAAAAAATAGCTTATTTAATAAATAATTCCGATTTAAGCCAATCGCTTGGCGCCAACGCAAAACAAAAAGCTAAAAATGAGTTTGGTTTGGATAAAATGATTGAGAAGACGAGAGAAGTTTATTTGTAGAGATACCGTTTTCAACTCCTCCCTGCCCCTCCTCTTATCTAAGAGGAGGGAACGAAATAACGCCTGCCTT
>JAHIME010000070.1 GCA_018896595.1 Patescibacteria group bacterium | reverse complement strand
GGGTGATATTAAGGGAGAAAAAATATTCATGAAAGATGACGAAGAATTGCCGATAGATGGTCCGCGAGTAGAAAAAGATAGTGCTGGTGAACCAATAGAACGAAGATGTGCGTTTAAGATTGATATTTCTCAAACAAAAAATTAAAGCTTTTATCAATAATGGCTTTGTTCAATAGAAATCAAAAAGGAATGCGCCTACTAATAATGGTATTTTGCGCATTAATAGCAATCTTTATTATAATAGCCAGCTCAATCTCCATTCCGGCATTCAGAAAATTTATAAGTTTTCCTTTTCTGGCTCTCTCGGGAATTGCTTTCCTGGCGTCGGGTGTGGCCTTAATAATCCTGACTGTAAAAGAAAAAATCAAAGGCGGGCGTAAAAAATTCTTGATATTGACCGGGGCTTCGGCTGTCGGCTTTTTTCCGGCAGTTTTTCTTCATAATGCCTTCTATGCGTTAGGAATGGCAGCTGAAAATATCTTGACAGTTGGACATCTCACTGAAGCCTTTTATCTGGAGCTCTTCATTACTATATTAAAGTATCTAGCCGAAGCCCTGCATATAGCTTTCTTTTGCGTCGCAGTTTTTATTTGTCCTCTGGGTCTTTTGGTCGGAACGATAGGTAGTGCAGTGTTGTTTATCAAAAACTTAAAACGAATTTGAATGGCGAATTAACATTATCGTTATTTTTAACTGTCCGATTGTTATTTCAAATATAAAATAGCAATCGGACAATCGGGCAATTGAACAATGATCACCTCGCCTAAATTTAAAGCTGAATATACAAAACACTGCCGGTTATTATAAATGCGTAAATCTCCATCTATGATGATAAAAAAATCCAGCAAGCTTGACAATGTCTGCTATGAAATTCGGGGACCAATTCTTAAAGAGGCCGTCCGTCTGGAAAAAGAGGGCCATAATATAATCAAACTCAATGTTGGCAATACTGCTCCTTTTGGCTTGAATGCTCCTAAAGAAATAATTGATGAAGTCATAATCAACATTAATCAAGCCCAGGGTTATGGTGAGTCTAATGGCCTGCTTGCGGCCCGAGAAGCTATCGCAAAGCACTGCCAACAAACCAATATTCCTAGTATCGCCCCAGAAGATATTTACATCGGCAATGGCATTAGCGAACTCATCGTTATGTCCATGCAGGGCCTTTTGGATTCTGGAGACGAAATTCTAATCCCAGCGCCGGACTATCCCCTCTGGACAGCCGCTGTTAACTTAGCTGGCGGCAAACCGGTTCATTATATCTGTGATGAAAAATCAGAATGGCAGCCTGATGCGCGTGATATAGAAAAAAAGATCACCCCCAAAACCAAAGGTATCGTGGTCATCAATCCCAATAACCCGACTGGCGCGGTTTACTCCCGAGAAATTCTTGAAAAAATTGTTTCCCTGGCCCAAAAACATAAACTAATAATCTTTGCTGATGAAATTTATGATAAAATCATTTACGATGAAGCTGTCCATACGCCTATCGCCTCTCTGGCAGATGATATTCTAATTATCACTTTTAACGGCCTCTCTAAAACCTATCGCCTGCCGGGATTTAGAGCCGGTTGGATGATTATTAGCGGCAACAAAAAAATAGCTAAAGATTATTTGGAAGGGCTGGATATCCTCGCCACTATGAGATTGTGCAGCAATGTCCCGGCCCAGCTGGCAATTGCCAAATCTCTCACCAGCTATCAAGACATCAAAGACCTGACTGCGCCTAGTGGCCGGCTCTATGAACAAAGGAATTTGGCCTACGAAAAAATTATTGAAATCCCAGGCCTCTCTTGCGTTAAACCTCGCGGCGCTCTTTATCTTTTTCCTAAGATTGACACCAAAAAATTCTCGATTCAAAACGATGAAAAATTTGTTTTGGATTTGCTCCTAATTGAAAAAGTCTTGCTGGTTCAAGGTACGGGCTTTAATTATCCCAAGCCTGACCACTTTAGAATGGTCTTTCTGCCTAAAGTTGAAGAATTAGCAGAAGCAACAACTAGAATAAAACATTTTCTTGCCTCATATCAACAATAATGAATTAGGGAAATAACGCTTGTCAAAATTAACAAAATGGGCTATACTTTATAAAAGATTGGATTATATCCAATTTTTTAGTAATTTAACGCGGGGTGGAGCAACGGTAGCTCGCCCCGGTCACAACCGGGGAGGTAGGGGAGTTCAATTTTAAAAACCAAGCCAAAATTTAACGCGGGGTGGAGCAACGGTAGCTCGTCGGGCTCATAATCCGAAGGTAGGGGGTTCGACTCCCCCCCCCGCAACCAAAATTTACTAACTTTACATAAAGGCCTCGCCGCGAAGCGGGTCCGCAACCAGGCAGGGTAGCTCAGGCGGTTAGAGCGCGGCACTCATAACGCCGAGGTCGAGGGTTCGATTCCCTCCCCTGCTACCAAAAACACTCTTTTATTTAAGAGTGTTTTTATTTGAACCCAACCATTGACAAAAAAACTAAGTGTATGTCATCTCGACACGCCATCTCTACCAAGAGATGGCGTTTTATTTTCCTTGACAGAATATCCCCATGTTCTGTAAACTATAGGTATAAGGTAATTTTTATAAATGAAAACCCATGTTTCTTTCGGTCCACACTGCCGCTGGCATTTTCATCGGCAAACAAATACCCAATCCTTTTCTCGCCTTTATGGTGGGATTTTTTAGTCATTTTATTGTTGATATGGTCCCCCACGGAGATGACGAGTTGAATTTATGGCTTGAAAAAGGCGGGCGAAGAATAAAAATTAGAAATGTAGTTGGCCTTGACATTGCTCTCTCATCGGCTCTGGTTTCAGCGGCTATTTCAAGGGTTGATATTAGATGCATACCGTCAATACTCGCTGCCGCCTTTGGAAGCGTGCTGCCCGACCTTGTTTGGTGGCCCTGGAAAATCTTTGAAATTTCCAAAGAAAAGCTTCTTTTTAAATTTGTAAACTTTCATCACAATCTTCAAGAAAAATTCAAACGCAATGTCTCGTTCAAGTACGGCTTTGCCTTCCAAGTGTTAACGCTTATTGGTTTAGCATTATTAATTTTTTAAAAACAAAAATAAAATGTTTTTAACTGTCCATGGCTCGGCCGCAATTTTAATTTCCGAGCATACAAATAGTATTTCTTTGGCTTTTATTTTGGGATTTATTTCCCATTTTATTTTAGATTTTTTACCGCATGAAAATCCCGGCTTATCAAAATGGGTTAAAAAAAGCAATGAAATAAAAAAATACTTTTTCCTGGCCTTGGCTGATTTTTCGCTGTTAACGATTGTTACAGCGATTCTTTTTTTTAATACAACTTTTACAAATCCACATGTAATTATTGCCGGTATTTTCGGAGCTATTCTGCCTGATGTTCTTTGGGGAATACATAAAGCGACAAATTGGAAATTTCTAAAACCCTATCATGATTTTCACACCTGGATTCATTCTATTTGGGAACCAAATTTAGAACCATATCAAATGGCGGTTATTCAGGCCGGACTCCTCACACTATTTATAATCCTGATTATCATAACAAAAAACGGCTTCGTTTAAAACCGTAATTTATCTATTTATTATTTTATTGCGCTTCGCCCAGCTGAAATTGGCTTCGCTTTTATTGATTTATTAACTTTATTAACCACTTATTAACCTTGTTAATCTTCAAATTTGGACTCAACTTTTGATTTTTGACTTTTGACTTTATTGAATCTAACGCGCCTCACTCAACCTCAAAATCTCCTCCCACCGCCTATCAACCTCGGCCTGCAACGCATTCACAATATTCCTATTGGCCGGATCAAACAAATGTTTAAACCGACCTTGATTTTGCAAAAAATCAGTTATGGGCCGTTTTTTTGTTGGTTTGAAATTCAACTTATATTTTCCATCAACCACCTCATACAACGGCCAAAAACAGGTCTCGGCCGCGAGCTTAGAAATCTCCAATGCCTCATTCATCTGCAGTTTCCAATTCGGAATACAAGGAGAAAAAACATTAAGCACTGCCGGACCCGGAGTTTCCAACGCCTTTTTGGTTTTATTATATAAATCAATTTTATTATGACTGGCTGCCTGGGCCGCATACGGAATATTATGCGCCACGCAAATTTTAATCAAGTCTTTTCTAAACTGCTCCTTGCCATGATGAACCTTGCCGTCCGGCGAAGTTGAAGTCGCGGCGCCATAAGGAGTAGCGCTGGAACGTTGACCCCCAGTGTTTTGATATCCTTCGTTATCATAACAAACATAAACAAAATCATGGCCCCGCTCCAACGCGCCTGACAACGATTGCAAACCAATATCATAAGTTCCGCCATCGCCACCGAAAGCGATAAACTTTACTTTTTTATTTATCTTATTTTTTCGCTTTAAACCCTTATATGCCGCTTCCACGCCAGAAATTGTTGCAGCCGCGTTTTCAAAAGTGTTATGTATCCAAGGGATGTTCCAGGAAGTAAAAGGATAAATCGTTGAAACAACTTCCAAACAACTCGTGGCGCACGAAACCACCACTTCATCATCAGTAGCGGCTAATACGGTTCTAACAATACCCGGAAACGGACACCCGGCGCAGGAACGGTGGCCACTGACAAACCTTTGTTGCTTTTTAATTTTAATGGCTAATTCTTTTGTATTCATATTATTAAACGGATAATTGATAACTAATAATTAATAATTAGAAATTATACAGCAGATTTCAGCAAATTTATAGCAGATTAATTCGTTCTAATCTGCTGAAATCTGCTATATGAAAATTAAAAATTATTTTCTCAACCCAATATATCTCATCTCTTCACTCCCCTTCCCTTTCAACAAATCTCCAAAAACCTGCTCAATCTCAGCTTCATAAATATCACGCCCCCCCATCCCAAATAAATAACTCTGCAAAGGAACATTAACTCCAACATTATACAAAGCACTCTTTACTTCGCCATAAATCGGCGCTTCAGCTCCAATAGATGTACTGCGGTCAAGCACTGCCACCCGCTTCACCCTTCTCAAAGCCCGGCCAACTTCCTCATACGGAAAAGGTCTAAACATTCTAATTTTCAAAAGTCCGACTTTCTTGCCTTGTTTTCGTAATTTATCAACCACCACCTTAGTCGTCCCTGCAGTAGAATTCAACACCACAATCACTGCGTCCGCGTCTTTAGTTTGATATTCTTCAATATAAGGATAATTATTCCCAGTCACTTTTTTCAACTCATCAGTAATCTTCGGATAAATTTTAAACACCCGTTCCATTGCTTCAATCCTCTGGAAAAAAGTTTCAAAATAATAATCTTGAAGTTGAATCGGCCCATAAGTTACTGGCTTGCCCGGAGCTAAAAGTCCATACTTAGATTTGTATTCACCTAAAAACTTTCTCACTTTGTCATCATCATGGACTTTAACATTCACCACCCCGTGGCTGGTCACAAACCCATCCTGCATTATCATTACCGGCAGCATCACTGCTTCCGCAAGTCGCACTGCCAGCAAAGTATGCTCATACGCTTCCTGCGCTGTCTCGCTATATAATTGAATCCAACCCAAATCCCTGGCGCCCATAGAATCAGAATGGTCGCAATGAATATTAATCGGCGCGCTTAAAGCTCGGTTCACCACCGGCATCACAATCGGCAAGCGCAAACCAGCCGC
>JAHIME010000069.1 GCA_018896595.1 Patescibacteria group bacterium | reverse complement strand
TGCCTATTGAAGAATGAGCCAACGAGTTTGTTCTATGCGGCTTGGCTAATCTCCGTTTGGAGTGGAGCCATAGTGAAAGCGAGGGTTAATAGCCCGTATATCGGATTTCTGATTTCGTCCCGCATATCGCGGAACGATTTCTGAATTCCGATCGGTCGCATGGACAAGACCCGGAGCCGGGTGATCTAGCCATGGCCAGGTTGAATCCCGCAGAAATGCGGGAGGAGGACCGAACCCACTAGTCGTACAACACTAGGGGATGAGCTGTGGTTAGCGGAGAAATTCCAATCGAACTCGGCAATAGCTGGTTCTCCTCGAAATAGCTTTTGGGCTAGCCTCGAGCGTTTAACCTAGGGGGTAGAGCACTGAATGAGGGCGGGTCGCAAGATACCGTCTTCAACCAAACTCCGAATACCTAGGCCTATAGCTCGGGAGTCAGACTATGGGGGCTAAGCTCCATCAGTCAAAAGGGAAACAGCCCTAATCGCAATCTAAGGTCCCTAAATATATGCTAAGTGTAAAAAGTGGTGTCGCGACTGCGACAACTAGGAGGTTGGCTTAGAAGCAGCCATCCTTTAAAGAAAGCGTAATAGCTCACTAGTCAAGTTGCCGCGCGCTGAAAATTTATCGGGGCTAAGCATATTACCGAAGATGCGGATGTCGTTGCTTCGCATTGACACGCGGATTTTACGCCGATTACAACGCGGATTTTACGCTGATTATTTTCAGTGTTTTGTCAGCGTGCCATCAGCGTGCCATCAGCGTGCCAATGCGGAGCAGCGGCGTGGTAGAGGAGCATTTTGTCCGGCGTTGAAGCTGTGCCGCGAGGCATGGTGGAGCGGACAGAAGAGAGAATGTTGGCATGAGTAGCATTAAAGCCGGTAAGAAACCGGCTCACCGAAAGCTTAAGGTTTCCTGGGCAATGAAAATCAACCCAGGGTTAGTCGGTCCTAAGGCGAGCCGTGTGTAATGCGCGGGTAGTCGATGGATGAGCTGGTTAATATTCCAGCACTATTATTGTGTTCCGATGGGGGGACGCAATTTAAAGGTTTGAGCGTTTTTATGGTATGAGCGTTGATTGCCAAGTTTGATGATTCAGGCAAATCCGGATCACCAATCAAACAAGGCTGTCAAAAGGCAAAGCTTCGGCGGAGCCAATTCAAGCTGATAGATTGCCCAGAAAAACCTCTAGGGCTAACGCGATAATAACCGTACCGCAAACCGACACAGGTGAGCGAGGCGAGAAGCCTCAGGTGTACGAGAGAACCTTCGTTAAGGAACTCGGCAAAACAGCGGCCGTAATTTCGAGATAAGGCCTGCCCCGGTTTACCGGGGCCGCAGCTAAAGAACTCAAGTGACTGTTTATCAAAAACACAGCTCCCTGCTAACTCGTAAGAGGATGTATAGGGGGCGATGCCTGGCCAGTGTCCGAACGTTAAGGGGAGAGGTTAGTCCCGCAGCAATGCGGGGCGAAGCTTTGAACCGAAGCGCGGATGAACGCCGGCCGTAACTATAACGGTCCTAAGGTAGCGAAATTCCTTGTCGGGTAACTTCCGACCTGCACGAATGGCTTAACAACTTGGGTACTGTCTCAACGAAGGACTCGGCGAAATTGCAGGACGAGTAAAGATGCTCGTTAACCATAGTTGGACGAAAAGACCCCGTGAAGCTTTACTATAGCTTGACATTGGATTAGGGGTATGCATGTTCAGCATAGGTGGGAGTCCCCCGGTTTACCGGGGGGCAACAGTGAGATACCACCCTTGTATGCTTTTAATTCTAACTCCCCGCCTTGAATCAGGCGGGAGGACAGTGTCTGGTGGGTAGTTTGTCTGGGGCGGATGCCTCCCAAAAGGTAACGGAGGCGTTTACAAAGGTTGGCTATTCCGGGATGGAAATCCGGAAGATAGCGTAAAGGCATAAGCCAGCTTTACTGCAAGACCTACTAGTCGAGCAGTCGCGAAAGCGGAACTTAGTGATCCGACCGTGCGATATAGGACGGCGGAAGCTCATCGGATAAAAGCTACTCCGGGGATAACAGGCTAGTCACGCCCAAGCGTCCACAGCGACGGCGTGGTTCGGCACCTTAACATATCGGGGTGCCATCTCGAGTAATCGAGTGAATAAATTTGGCTTATAACGGTGGACTCCATAATTGATCTAGCTTATAATATAATTATGGACAATACCGTGGGAAGTCTAACTCAAACGCAAAAATCAATAATCATCGGCTCAATTTTGGGCGATGGTTATTTGCGCGTTATCAAAGGCAGAAAAAATGCTTTTTTAGAAATTAATCATTCAATCAAACAAAAAGAATATGTTGATTGGAAATATAATCAATTAAAAAGCATTGTGAAGAGTCCGCCAAAATCAAGGAAAGGCAATGGAGATAGGGTTGCTTATCGGTTTTATACCAGGCAGCACCCTGAATTAACGGAATTGTTTAAGTATTTTTATAAAAACAATACGAAAATCATTCCCAATAATCTTCATTTAAATCCGATAATTTTAGCGGTTTGGTTCATGGATGACGGCAGTAAATGCCGTCCATCCGATGTTTACCTTAATACTCAGCAATTTAATAACGAGTCGCAACGGAAAATGATTTCTTCTTTGAATGAAATCGGCTTATCGGCCGGTTTAAACAAAGACAAATCTTATTATAGAATAAGGTTTATTAAATCCAGTTTGCCAAAACTGAAGAATTTAATAGAGGAATACATTATTTCGGAAATGCGCTACAAAATTGAGTTATGACCCCGTAGAGACTTGTTTTTTTTCGCCGGCACGAAAGAAAATTGATAGCTTAGAAATTTAAGAGCTATAATACGCCAACTCCCGTTGGATTTTAGCGGGATGAAGATATAGTCCATGCCATTAGTAATAATGGAATTACATACGATGTCGGCTCGTCGCATCCTGGGGGTGAAGAAGCTCCCAAGGGTTAGGCTGTTCGCCTATTAAAGCGGCACGCGAGCTGGGTTCAGACCGTCGTAAGACAGGTCGGTCTCCTATCCACTATGGTCATGGAAACTTGAGGAGTCCCTTCCTTAGTACGAGAGGACCGGGAAGGACGAAGCTCTGGTGTACCAGCTGTTCTACCAAGGGCATTGCTGGGTAGCTAACTTCGGTTAGGATAAGCGCTGAAAGCATCTAAGCGCGAAGCCGTCTCCAAGATTAGGTTTCACAGGCTGGTTATAGACGATGACCTTGATAGGCTCTAGGTGTAAGCCCCGCAAGGGGTTGAGCCGAGGAGTACTAATAAGCCGTTTGATTTTCCCACATTTTTGATTTGAAATAAAAAAACGCCATTGTTCTGGTGGTTTTAGCCCCGCAGTATCGCGGGGTAAACTACGGGGCGCACCTGATCCCATCCTTCACCCCGTTAAATTTTATTGGTGTTTAGCGTCTTCGGTGCTTTTAGCGGCGAGGTTATACCTGATCCCATCCCGAACTCAGAAGTCAAGCTCGCCAGCGCCGATGGTACTTGGGGATTACCCCTGGGAGAGTAGGCCAGTGCCGGGGACATTAAACATCAATATTTAACGGGGCAGGCTCAGAAGTTAAGCCCTTCAGCGCCGATGGTACTTGGGCATAAGCCCTGGGAGAGTAGGCCATCGCCAGAACAATGGTGTTTTTTATTAAGTGAAAGCCGTCTTATCAAGGGATATTCCCGCTAAGGCGGTTTTTATTTTTCTGTGGATAACTTTTTTAAATTCATATTTTTGTAAAAATATTTTTGACATTGTTATTATTAATATTTTACTAATATTAAATAAATTATGTGATATTAAAATAAATTGCAGAAAAATACTTGACAGAATTTTTATATGGTATATAATAATATTAAAGAGTAGTTCTTTAGAAGAAAATCCGGCAGGATTGAAAAAATTTTTGGATGAATATAAAAAAATAAAATTTGATAGTAAATTTACTATCACACCCAAAAAATAACAATCCCGCCGAAAACCAATCAAAAACATAGGGAGAGCGTCAAACCTCTCCCTTCAACTTTTTATGGACATCGCAATATTAAAAAAACTTAATTTATCCGACAAGGAAGCAGCCGTGTATTTAAAACTCTTGCAATATGGCGCCATTTCAGTAAGGGGCTTGGCGGAAGTTACCGGTTTGAACAGGGGCACAACCTATGATATATTAAAAAAGCTGCAAGAAATCGGGTTGGTCAGCTATTATCACCATGAAACCAAGCAGAGATTTGTGGCTGAAGATCCCGAAAGGCTGTTAAAGCTGGCGAGAGACAAGGAAACCGAATTAAAAGAAGTCAAAAATAAAATTATTGAATTAATTCCCGAATTAAAGTCTCTGCAAGACAAGAAGGGCGAAAAGCCGACTGCCAAATTTTACGAAGCAAAAGCCGGAATCAAGCTGATTTTGGACGATTTGCTGTCCGTAATGGAAAAGCAAAAAGAAGATGAGCGGGAATATTATATTTATTCAGCCACCAATGCCAGCGATGACATTAATAGCGCCTATCCCGACTTTACCAAGAAAAGAATTAGAAAAAAAATTCGCGTTAAAGCGATCGCTCTGGCGAAAGGAGGAAAAACGCATGGCTTTGACGAGCGCCGCTGGCTGGGCGCCCACGAAGAGTCGGCGACTTTTATTTTTATCTATGCCGGAAAATGCGCCTTTATTTCAAGGGACGCGAAAGCCATGCCGATAGGAGTGATTATTGAAAACAGAATGATTTATGAAACGCAAAAGATTATTTTTTTGCGGTTATGGGAGCTGTTATGTGTGGAATAATCGGCTACTTGGGAAAAAATAACGCCTTGCCTGTCCTGCTTGACGGCTTGAGGCGATTGGAATACAGAGGATACGACTCCGCTGGCGTTGCCATCCAGAATAACGGCAATGTTGCCGCGGTCAAAGCCGTCGGCAAGATAAAGGAATTGGAAAATAAAATCGCGGGCAAAAATATCGCGGGCAAGCTGGGCATAGCGCATACGCGCTGGGCAACGCACGGCAAGCCGTCCGAAGCCAACGCCCATCCCCATACCGATTGCGCCGGAGAAGTTTGGCTGGTTCATAACGGCATCATTGAAAATTATCAGCCGTTAAAGAAACATTTGGAATCGCGCGGCCATAAATTTCAATCGGAAACCGACACGGAAGTTCTGCCGCATTTGATTGAAGATTTATACAACGGCAACTTAACGGAAACCTTGCAAAAAGTTTTAAAATTATTAAAAGGAACTTACGGATTAGCTGCTTTCCACCGTGCGGCACCTCTTATCATACGGGACTGATCGCCAAGAATATGCTGGAAGAATACGCGGAATTGCCGACTGAAGTTGTCTATGCCAGCGAGTTTCGTTATCGCAAAAACCTTTTGGATAAAAATACGGCGGTATTGGCCGTAAGCCAATCGGGCGATTATGTCCTTGCTCGTTGTTTTTTTCGGCCGGCAAAGAAATATGCCGCTCGTAACCGGCAGGCGCGTTATTAAGGAACTGGAGAAATTGCCTGATAAAATACGGGAAATATTAAAATTAAATGAAGAAATAAAAAATATCGCCGAGAAATATTATAAGTTTAATCATTTTGCTTATTTGGGCAGAAAATACAATTTGCCTGTCGCCATGGAAGGGGCTTTAAAATTAAAAGAGATTTCTTATATCCATGCCGAGGGCTTTGCCGCGGGGGAAATGAAGCACGGCCCAATCGCTTTGATTGACGAGAGCTTCCCCAGCATGTTTATTGCTCCGCTTGACAGCGTTTACGAAAAGAATTTAAGTAATATAGAGGAAGTGAAATCGCGCGGAGGCAAAGTAATCGCTGTCACGACCAAAGGCAATGATGAAATTAAAGCCGTGGCGGATGATGTGATTTATATGCCTAAAACGTTGGAGATGCTTACGCCGATTTTGTCGGTTGTGTCTTTGCAGTTGTTCGCGTATCACATGGCGGTGTTAAACGGCAGGGATGTAGACAAACCACGCAATTTAGCGAAGAGCGTTACAGTGGAATAAAATTTCAATCTATTTAAAGTATGCCTGAAAATAAAAAAATCGTTACTATCGGAGGAGGCAGCGGGCAGTATAATTTATTATCCGGCTTGCGCGATTTGGAAAATATCGGTATTACCGCTGTTGTATCCATGGTGGACAGCGGCGGCAGCACGGGACGGCTGCGCGATGAATACGGCGTTTTGCCGCCCGGCGACATTTTAAAATGCGTTTTGGCGTTATCTCCCAATCGTGAAGCGGCGCGGAATATTTTGCATAAAAGATTTAACGGCGAAAGCAGATTAAAGGGCCACAACGCGGGAAATATGCTGTTAACCATACTGTCGCAGTATGCCGGCAATTTTCCGGACGGGGTGAAGGCCTTGGGCGAGGTGCTGGACATAAAAGGAGCCGTATTGCCGGTGACAACCGATAAGGCGACTTTGGCGGCGGAGCTTACCGACGGCTCTTTTCTTTACGGCGAGGCCGCCATTGACATACCGAGAGGCGGCCAAAGGGAAAAAATCAAAAGAACTTTCTTAATACCTCATCATAGCAGTTCAATAAATGTCCATCCCCCGGTGATTAATGCCATAGAAGAAGCCGATTATATTATTATCGGCCCGGGCGATCTGTATACCAGTATTACCCCGAATTTTTTAGTATCAGGCGTCAAGGAAGCGATCGCCGGGACAAAGGCAAAACTGATTTATAATGTTAACATTATGACTAAATTCGGAGAAACGGATAATTTTACCGGCAAGGATTTTATATTAAAGCTTGAACAATTTATCAACAGAAAAGTTGATACGGCTGTTTTTAATTCAGCTAAGCCGGAAGAAGAAATTTTAAAGCAATATGAAAGCCAGAAAGCCCGTTTGGTTGAATTTAATGAAGATAATTTCTGGGAAGGCAGGTCAATAATTAAAGCGGATTTGCTTTCTGCCGCCGGCGATATCGCCAGGCATGACGGCAAAAAATTGGCGGATTTAATTAATAATTTAATCAATGAATAATATGCGCCAAATCGCTGATTTTCATATCCATTCCAAATATTCCCGCGCCTGTTCGGGAGCGTTGACGTTGGAAAATATTGACAAGACCTGCCGGATTAAGGGCGTGGATATTATCGCTACCGGGGATTTTACTTATCCGCAGTGGTTTTCTGATATTAAAAATGAATTGGAAGAAATATCCCCCCCAACCCCCCTTGCGAAAGGGGGCGGCGCGGGGTTGTACAAATTAAAATCCGCCAAAGATAATAAAATAAAATTTATATTATCAACGGAATTAGCCTTAATTTACAAACAGGGAGATAAAGCGAGGCGAATTCACTTGGTTGTCCACGCGCCGAATATAAAAGCGGCGGAAGAGCTGAATAATTTTTTAGACAAGAAATTCAATATCCGCTCCGACGGCCGGCCTATTTTGGGAATGAGCTCGCCTGATTTGGTAAAATTGTGCTTATCAATTCATCCAAAGTTTTTAATTTACCCCGCCCATATTTGGACTCCGTGGTTTTCCGTATTCGGCTCAAAGTCCGGTTTTAATTCAATGGAAGAGTGCTTTGGAAATTATACAAAAGACATTTACGCCTATGAAACAGGTCTGTCTTCCGATCCGGAAATGAATTGGCGGCTGTCCGCCTTGGATAATTTAACCTTGCTATCCAATTCAGACGCGCACAGCCTGCCCAATATCGGCCGGGAAGCCAATGTTTTTGAGTTAAATGAAATCAGTTACGATGAAATTTATAACGTTATTTCCCTTCGGGAAAGCCGCGCTACGAATGCGGCACATGCGAATAAGAGAAATAAGTCCTTTTTGGATTATACAATTGAATTTTATCCTGAAGAAGGAATGTACCATTACGATGGCCATCGCTTATGCGGGGCGCGTTTTTCTCCCGAACAAACCAAGAAACACAAGGGCGTTTGCCCTGTTTGCAAAAAGCCGCTTACAATCGGCGTAGTGAATCGGGTTGAAGAGCTGGCTGACAGGCCGGCCGGCTTTACGCCGGAAGGCGCGCCGGGATTTAAAAAATTGGTTGAGCTTGATAAAATCATCGCCGAGGCGCTTTGCGTCAAATCCCGCAATTCGCGGGCCGTGCAGAGCGAGTACAATAATATAATAAAGCGGCTCGGGCCCGAATTAAAGATTTTAATAGACGAGCCGCTGGAAAAAATAAAACAAATCGCTTTGCCGGCGGTTGCCGAAGGAATCAGGCGGGCGCGCCAAGGCGAATTAATCATTGAACCCGGCTTTGATGGCCAATACGGCGCGGTTAAGATTTTTAGCGAGAAGGAAAAGGGGAAAGAAAAACAGCGAGCGCTGTTTTAAGTAATGTTTATAGAATTTTTGCTAATATTAAATAAAATGCAGTTAAATTTTTGCAATATGCTTGACAAATATAATTGGGTATGTTAAACTAAAATATTACATTGCGCAAATTGTAAAGGCCGATTTAAGCGGGCCAGGCACGACAAGCATGGGGATTTCAAGCAAGGACTTAACTTGGTGTTATAAATACTAAATTGTCCCTTGTGGAAATTTCTTGCCTGCCCGCTCAAGTCGGTCTTTTTTTATGTTACTCGCTTCGCTCGGCCCCGCTACAAATGGGGCACATGCGAATTAGTGTTATTATGTTATTCAATTTTTTCTTCTGTGGTAGTGGCTTGTTCTGTTAACTTTTCCACACCGATCAGACAAACTTCTCTCCATGGTATATAATGGGAAGCAAACCTTTTTTCTTTTATTTCTCCGCCGGCGTAAGTAACTTTATAATCAAAATAAGCGTCGGCTCCGTTGTGCGCGCGCTCCGTGCATTTTTTAACGCCCGGCGACAGGTCCAACGTTTCTATGTATTTAGTCGGGCTCGGCTTCACTATGTTATAGATAGTCGGCTCGGTTTTTTCCACCACGCGGCCGTCACTCGCGCTCCAAAAGTCAAAATATAAATTATCGCCTTCAACGCGCGATTGAATTAAAATATAATTGCCGGTGTCATTGATAAAGCGCAGATCGGGCAAGGGGTTGTAAATCGTCGCGTCAGTGCCGGCCGGCTCATAATATGAAACGCGGTAGGAATGGTTGCGCCTCATTGTAATAGGCAGTCCGCTGTCCAGCGCTCCGCGAAACATGGTCGTGCCGATTTGGCAAAGCCCGCCGCCGTATTCAGGTATTGTTTTGTTGCCTTTGATCACCAATTCGGGCAGATAGCCGGTTGAAGCGTCAATTTCGCCCAAAGCGCTATTCAAGGAAAATTCTTCATCGGGCTTAATCAAGATGCCATTCAGGGCTTGCGCCCCTGTTTTAATGTTATGGCGGCGATTAGTTGGGGAACCGGCGAAATTTGAATGCCCGATGCCGATAATCTCCTTAATGCCGAAATTGTTTATTTTTTCCGTTTGAACCCCGCTTTTTAGCTCCACGGCCGCCAATTCAATTTCATTTTTTTGATTTTGGATAAATTCGTTTTCAATTTCAGCCAAAGCCGCTTCAATGTTTAATTCCAAGCCGTCTTTGCTTTGCTGGAATTCAGCAACGCGCCCGTCTTTAATTTCAAATTTAGCGTCAGTCGGCTTTTGGTTGATCTCAGGCGCGATTGATTCTTGCAAATATTTTTTTATTTCCTCTGAATTCAGGCCGATTGTTATTTTATCTTCTTGGCCGGTTTGTCCTGCGCGTTTGGAACTCTCTTTCAATTCCAGCCAGAGAGCCAATAGATTTTTATCAACCGTCCATTTCTTTTCCGGGCTTGATGATGCGGAATATTTCAAAATAAGAGGCGCGAATTCTAAAATTTTGTTGGCTTTAACTTCTATGTTGAGGCAGTCTTTTTTATAAATCCGCGGGTAATCCGTTTTGGCGGATAATTGGATAGGCGCGTTATCAAGTAAAATTAAATTTGATTTTAACCGTTTGATGCCGTTATCGTAATCGGCTGTTTTTCCAAACGTTTCTTCCTTTATTTTAAATTTTCCGTCCGGGCCGATTATTAATTTGGCGTCTTGCGCCGGAATTTCAAATCGGGAAAAATTTCCCGCGATGATTTTTTTTATCTCGTCTTCATTAACGGTGCAAAGCGGCTCAATCGGTTTTTTATATAAAACGGCCCTGATTTTATCTTGCAGTTTTTTTAAAAAATCGCCTTGCCTGCCGATCAGATAGGCCTGTTCAACCGCGGCTTCAACGTCAAAATCTATAATATTGTAAGCCAGGTCCATTTCAGCGGAAGCGATTACGGGAAAAATAGTTACCCGATGGCTGTTGGTATAAAACACTATGCCTTTTTGGCTGATTTCATCAACTTTTTGGTTGATTAAATATTGCGCCTGTTCCCGGGATTTGCCGCTTAAATCAATGCCGTTAAGATAAACGCCCGGATAAATTTTATTTTGGTAATTTTTTTCAAAAAGCAAATATGACAAGCCGGTTAAAGCGGCAATAACAAAAAAAACGGCTGCCAAAGCAAGCAACCATCGCAGAATATAACTTTGTGGTTTAGTTAGAGGCATAAAAACAAAAGTGATTTAGTTTTTAGCTTTTAATATTTCATTTAAAATATTTTTCGCCAATTCTTTTTTATCTTTCTCGGCCTCTTCGCTGTTTTGGATGTTAAAATTCAAAACCATGCCTTCGTGAATATCTTCCGGCAGCTTATTTTTGGGCCAAATTATTTGTTCGCCGCTTTCCGCGATTAAAACAGCTTTATCGCCTTCAAAACGGTCAATTGTTAGTTTTAAAATCATAGATTAATATCCATTATTTTTGATTAGAAATTAGAAATTAGAAATTTTATTTATATCTCCTTAACTTTGATTTCCGTCCGCTTCGCTGTTTTCGCTTTTGGCAGAACAACCGTTAAAACTCCGTTTTCCAAAACCGCCTCTATTTTATCAGCTCTGATTTCCACGGGTAAAATTATAGAGCGCGAAAAAGCGCCCCAGTAGCATTCTCTGTATAAATAATCATCTTCGTCAACTTCTTCCAGCATTTGCCTTTTACCCCTGATAGTAAGCATATCGTTATTCAAAGAAATGTCAATATCCTCCGGCTTTACTCCGGCAATGGTGGATTTAACGATTATGTCCTTGTCGGTTTGATAGACATCAATTGACAATTGCCCTTCTTCATAATCGCCGCTGTCCAGCCACTCTTGGGCAAGGTCGTTTTCATCTGCCGCGAGCTCATTGTTAACCGCGACATTTTTCTTTTTGGATTTGATAAGGTTTTTGAAGAGGTTGTTCATATTAAAAAATTAGACGATTTATCTAATTATTATTATAGAATGATTATAGGATTTAGACAAGACGCGGTAATGGTGGGCGGCACAAGACTTGAACTTGTGACCTCTCCGGTTCCACCGGAGCGCTCTAAAAAGTGGACGCGGGTGGACTCGAACCACCGACCCCTTCGATGTCAACGAAGTACTCTAACCAACTGAGCTACGCGTCCAAGGCATATTAATAATTTAGCACATATTTTAGAAAAGCAAAAATTATAAAAATTAAAAAATTATTTTTTTGCTATTTTTAGGCCAGCGAACAAATTGTCGGGCCGGGAGATCGGCTGCTTTTTAATCAATAAACTGAAAAATTTTTGATGCTAAAAAAGCAGGCAGAAAATTAATCTTGCATCCGTTGTATTCAGTTTGGGCGTAAAAATCTTTTGTTAAGACAAACCCTTGCTTCGGCTTATAATGGTTGATAAAAGCCTTCATGCCGGACGGCGTAATCTGCTTTTTAATCGGCTGATATTTTACTTCAACTGGAAACGGCTCTTGGTTTTTAGTAATAATAAAATCAACTTCCGCTCCTTGCGAAGCGCGCCAAAAATAAATATTATGCCAGACTTTAAAATTTTTCAGCAATTCCAAGAAAACAGCGTTTTCAACCAATTGGCCGATATCAGATCTGATATCCAATTCTGCGAAATTCTTTTGAGAAAAATTACGTAAGCCCGTATCTATAAAATACACTTTTGGCATTTTAGCAATCTCTTTGCGCTTGTTAGTGTAGTATGGCGGCAACTGCTTAATAATAAAAGTATTTTCTAGAATAAATAAAAATCGTTCCATGGTTGAGCGAGCGCAGTTAAGAGTATTGGCAAGTTCATTAATATTAAGAAGATTGCTTATTTGAGAAGCTAAAATAGCGACTAATTTGCTGAAATTTACAGTATCCTCCGTGGGTAAAAGCCCGATAATATCCCTTTGAATATATGAGTTGTATATTTCTTTTAATCCTTCCTGTTTTTCTTCAATGGTTTTAGTTAATACCGGGCGCGGATAACCGCCAAAAACAGTAAATTCGTTAAATGGCAAAACAAAATTTTGGCTTATTGAAGATGGATCAAGATTTTTTTCAATTATTCTTGCGAATATTTTGCTTAAATCAGGGTATTGCCACGATAAAAATTCATTAAAAGACAAAGGAAAAACATTAAAAATTCGTTTTCTGCCAGCCATTGATTCTTCGCGCATTTTTTTGTAAATATCCAAAGATGACGAACCGGTAGCAATGATTTTTAAATTAGGATGATTGTCGTAAATTAATTTTAACAGCTTGGTTGGCCGAGGCAGCTTCTGAAATTCATCTAAGAGAATAAATGTTTTGTTATGGCCGCCGTTAACGCCTTGCGTTTTAAGGAAAATTAAAAAATTTTTATAATCCGCAATCTGTAAAAGCAGGCTTTCGTCCTCAAGGTTTAGGTATAATACTTTATTGTCAGGATGTTCGGATTTAATATTAGCTTCTATTAACTTAAGCAAGTGCGTTTTTCCCGCCTGTCTGGCTCCAATTAAAATTAAGATTAAATTGTTATCAAATTGTTGTATAATTTTAGGTATTATTGTCCTGTTTAATAAATACATATAGTTTTTTAGTATTAGTTATTAAAAATATATACATATTTTTATTGTAGCATATAAAAAATATATGTCAATATTATTATTTTAGCATGTATTTTGGAGAAGTAAACTCCATTAAAAAAATGCCGCTTGTCCGCGGCTTTAAATCGCCAACCGCGACAAATTATCTAACACCCGATTTCGTCAAATGCTTTTTTCTAACAGGGTAAAGATAAGAAAAAATATTAGAAATAAGAAAATTATTTTTTAGCTAATTTTAAATAAGAAATTATTATTTATCTCTAAAAACGCTTGACAGGATTTTGAATATGTGATATAGTGATTTATTAAACTAAAAAATGTTCATTACAAATTAATAGAGGAGAGAGAAAAAATACAAGCGCGAATTCGCGCAAATCAAAAATTAGTTTGCGCTGATGATTTTTAAATCAGCGCATGCTAGAGGCGATAAGTATTTTAATGTTCTCTTTCTCTAATAATAGGATATTAAAATATTTACCGCCCTTTTTAGTTTTTCCCCTTGGGAGGCCGCGTTATCCAGCCCCTCGCGAGGAGCGGGACGGCGCGTGCGAATAAGCGGCGGGAATGATGGAGAGGAGGATCGCAACATGGGCATCCAGCTTGTCGGACAGTCCCTCTAAATTCTTCTTCATCATTCTCTCTGTTTAGCGAGAGAATATGTTCTTTATAATAATAAGATAAATTTGATTAATAATTGTTTTGGGATGTTAGAGTGAACAAACACTATGCCTTGGCAAAAACACTTGGGCGGAGAGAGTTCATTTCCCAAGATCATTATATCAAAAGTTCGTTTATTCCGAAGTTTGTCGGAATAATGGATGGGATTTAATTGATTCGCCGGTTGATTTACGAACCGACCGGCAAGCAATCGCGCCAAGAGGCTGTGGCAACATTCTCCAAAAGAGGATAAAGCCCGCCGACGGCGATCCTGTCAACCGTTTTTCTTTAGCAAGGAGATCGGCTGGACAGAAGAGTCTGAACCGCTCTTGCGTCCAGAAATTTCCTTGCTGCCTCTTAAGAGGAGAGAGTAAAAGGAGGAAGTAAGGCGTTCTTTGAAAATTGAATATGGATTGAGTAAAATTTGGCTGCTTGTTGAGTTTCCGCTGTTTGTTTTGGAAATTCAATTGGCAGTCAAATAAAAAAAAGAAAAGCCGCGGGCGGTCAGTGAGAACGTCGGGCTAAGGAGAAAAAAATGAGAGTAAGAGAATTTATAGACGGAATTTTTCCCGACAAAGAAGAAAAAAAAATAAGGGAGGAGGTTTTTAAAAAGTACAGTGCCCTAAAAAAAGAAGAGGAAAAGGCGGCTCTTTGTGACAAGTTACAAGAGCTTCGCCTTGTGGGGAGGGAAAAGAGGGCAAAACTATGGGGCGAGATATACGCGGCCTTTAAACCGAGGGAGGTGAAAGAAAAAGAAATGGAAAAAATAGCGGAATTTTATCTCTGCGAGGCGAGGGACCATCGCCTCCCAATTTTGAGGAGGCTTTGGTGCTGGCGTTTCGGGCGCCGGCTGAATAAGCTGGCGACCCAAATCCGCCGGGCTGACTTGGGATTGATATAATCCCCGACCGCGAGATGATTTGCCGGTTAAACTCGCGGTCGTAGAAAATCGGCCGCTGCTTCGGAAAAAAGTTTGGAGGAATACTTCTCCGAAGCAAAAGTGAAAAACCTCTACAAGGTTTAAAGCAGAAAGTTTTTGAGGATGGGCTTTCTGCTTAAGGTTCAACAAAAAACCATCCTCTCTTTTCTTAAGTTCGCAAAGCGATTTGCGGATTCAAGTTAAAGAAAGTTTTTGGAAAATGCGATTTTTTCTGCCCAAGCCCATTAGCAATTGGCGGGCTGGGAAATTGGAATGTTCTTTTTATAATTATCAATACCAAAGGGCGGTAAGCTGATTGGCTGTTTACAGATTATTAGCTTACTGTCCTTTGGGCAAAATACAGAAAAAAGAAAAAAGGAGAGAAAAAATGAAAAAGATTTTTTCGTTTGACGCGGAAACGAACGGCCTGTGGGGACGGGCGTTCGCCATCGGCGCGCTTGTCTTCGACGAGAGCGGCGCCGAGATCGCTCGATTCGTCGGTCGCCTCCCGGACACGGAAGTCACCGACGCTTGGGTCAAGGAGAACGTCCTCCCCAAGATCGGCGACATTCCGGTGACGCACGACAACTACGACGCGCTTCTCGCCTCGTTCGCCGAGTTCTACAAGGCGAACAAGACGGACGCCGACGTGATCGTGCACATGGGGTTCATTGTGGAGGTGAAAATCCTCCGTGACCTCCATGCCGCCGGCCTCATCGGGGACTGGGACGCTCCCTACCCCCTGCTCGACGTCTCGGGCAACCTGCAACAGGCAGGTGAGGACCCGACGTCCGTCGACAGCTACGTCAAGAAGAACGAGCTGTCGGTCGGAGAGTTCGAGGGCGGGACGCACAACCCGCTCTACGACTCGGCTGTAGCGGCCGCCGTCTATCGTCACTTATTGACGAGATAGACGGGGCGGCATCTATTGCTTAAGGGCATACCAGTTTACTTTAAGCGAGAGATTATATCCGGTTTCTAAACTTCCGGAATAACAAAAAGCGATGTAGCTGGAAAAACAATGTTCAAAGCAGAAAGTTTTTGAGGATGGGCTTTCTGCTTAAGGTTCAAC
>JAHIME010000068.1 GCA_018896595.1 Patescibacteria group bacterium | reverse complement strand
TAATAGAATTTTTTTCATTTTTGTTTCATTAATGGCCAATTTTTATCTTTTTCCGATAATATTGGATTTTCTATTGGCCACTTTATGTTAAATAATGAATCATTCCAGCGAACGCCCGAAGCCTGTTCCGGCGCATAAAATTCTGTCATAAAATATTGGACTTCACAATTATCAGCTAAGGATTGGAAGCCATGAGCAAAACCTTTAGGAATTAAAAACATTTTTTTGTTATCGCCGGTTAATTCTTCAGCCACCCATTGGCTATAAGTAGGGGAGTCTTTCCTTAAATCAATAACTACGTCGTAAATAGCTCCATGAAGACATTGAACGATTTTATC
Source organism: Patescibacteria group bacterium (assembly GCA_018896595.1). Taxonomy (GTDB): domain Bacteria; phylum Patescibacteriota; class Patescibacteriia; order Patescibacteriales; family VMTK01; genus JAHIME01. The sequence goes on along the minus strand of JAHIME010000068.1, from coordinate 8,547 downwards.
TTCGGCTTTTGGTGGTATTTGGAAATGCATTCCCCGAATAGCGCCTTTTTTCTTTGTTAAGGTTTGGTTTGCTTGGACGATTTTGAATTCTAAGCCATTTTTTTTTAATTCTTCTTCACAAAAAATCCGCATCAGATAACCCCTTTCGTCCATTTTAGGTTCGGGATTAATAATATATAATCCTTTAATTTTTGTCTCTTTAAATTTCATATTATTTTTATATTTGGTATTGGTATAATAAATTTCCCGCCAGCCATGTGATAATTTTTTAATTGTTCTATAACCTCGTTGGCAATATTCCAGCATAAAATCAAAAGATAATCAGGCTTTTCTTGATAAATTTTCTCTAGGGGATGAACCAATAGGTGAGCGCCGGGCGTATACAATCCTTGTTTTGCCTCTGATTTGTCTACAATAAAATCAAGATAATTTTCTCCTATTCCAAAATAATTTAAGAGTATATTTCCTTTTGCCGGCGCGCTATAGGCGGCTATTTTTTTGCCTTTGTTTTTTAGTTTTTTTAATAAATGAATAAGGTTATTTTTTAATATAATAACACTTTTATTAATTTTTTGGTAGGTTTCTAATTTGTCAAAGCCATCTTTAATTTCCTGAATAATGAGATTTTTAACATTTGCGTTTATTTCAAAAGTTCCGGGATGAGAAATAAAAATTTTCAAGGAACCTCCTTGCATCGGCGTTATTTCTACATCATAAATTTCCAAATCAACTTTTTGGAAAAGATTTTTTAATGCAATAAGAGAATAATAAAAAACATGTTCGTGGTAAATGGTATCAAATTTTTTCTCCATTAATCCTTTAATGTAGGGGAATTCAAAAATTGCCGTGCCTTTTGGTTTTAAAATTATTTTCACCCCTTTTACAAAATCTACTATTTCCGGTACGTGGGCCAAAACATTGGCGCCAAAAATTAAATCTGCTTGGATTTTTTTTTCTTCTTTTAGTTTTTTGGCAAATTCGTAATTAAAAAATTCGGAAATTGTAGGAATGCCTTTTTCATTCGCTACTTCGGCAATATTCCGAGCAGGATCAATCCCTAATATTTTTATGCCGAGGTCTTTAAAAAATTGTAATTGGGCGCCGTCATTACTGGCAATTTCCAAAACCAAGCTTTCTGGGCCCAAATTTAATCTTTTAACAAAATATTGGGCTATTTCTTTGCAATGTTCTAAAAAAAGTTTTGAAGTGGAAGAGAAATAAATATAATTCCTGAATAATTTCTCCGGCGGTACTGTATTTATAAGTTGAACTAAATAACATTTTGGACAAAAACCGACATTTAAATCAAACTTTTCTTCATCGGGTATTTCTTCTTTTTTTAAAAAAGAATTAACAAGAGGCATTTGACCCAGAGAGAAAAATTTTATTATTGGCGATTGGCAAATTCGACAGTTCATATTTTTTAATTAAAAAATTTTTTTATTTGTTGATCTGTGATATTAATAATATCTTCTTTATTATAAAAACTTTTATACCACTCAAAGGTTAATTTTAGCGTCTTATTAATATCTAATATTTGCTGCCAACCTAAATTTTTCTTTGCTTTATCGCAGTTTAATTTTAATAACTTAGCTTCATGTTTGTTGCTCAAATCTCTTTTTATAATATAATCTCCTTTGTTTAATATTTTTAAAGCTAATTCTATAAATTCTTTCACTGTTAAAAAATTTCGGCTATTTGGCCCAAAATTCCAAGCCCCGGAAAATTCTTTCTTGCCTTCGTAAAGCTTTTTAGCTAATAATAAATAGCCATAAAGCGGCTCGAGCACATATTGCCATGGCCTAATAGCATCGGGGTTTCTTATAATAACCTTTTTATTTTTTAAAACCCCTTTTATAAGATCTGGCGCTAAACGATCATTGCCCCAATCTCCGCCTCCAATAACATTACCCGCCCTCGCTGAAGCTATTAAGGTTCTGTGTTTTTTATTATAATCTACCGGATTAAAAAATGATTTAATGTATGAATCTATCGTTATTTCGGCAGCCGCCTTACTGGCGCTATAAGGATCATAACCCCCAAGTTTGTCATTTTCTTTAAAAGGACGACCTGACTCTTTATTTTCATAGACCTTGTCTGTGGTGATTATTACAGCCGCTCTTACTGTGTTTGTTTCTTTAATCGCTTGAAGAATATTAGCTGTTCCCATAATATTCGTTTCAAGGGTATATAAGGGGTCGTCATAACTATCTCTAACCAAGGGCTGGGCAGCTAAATGGAATACGATTTCCGGTTTTTCTTTTATTATTATTTCTTTGACTTTCCTAAAATTTCTAATGTCTATGAAGTAATTATCCATTTTATTTTTTATCTCAAGTGAATCAAACAAATTAGGATTTGTGGCTGGTTTTAATGCTATGCCAACAACCCGAGATTCCCAATTTAATAATATTTTAGAAAGCCAAGCTCCTTTAAAACCGGTATGCCCAGTGATTAAAATTTTTTTATTTTTGAAAAATTTTTGAATATTTTCCATAAAAATTTAATTAATTATCCCTTAATGCATTTACCAGATTTTCCATTCCGCTTTTTTTTCGTCCCACAATTTATTCAAATGCTCCATATCTCGGAAGGTATCCATGCACGCCCAGAAGCCATCGTGTCTGTAGACTTTTATTTGTCCTTCTTGCGAAAGCTTCTCTAGTATTCCGTATTCTAAATCGCAGTTATCGTCATCGGTAAGATAATTAAAGATCGCTTTATTAAATACAAAGAATCCGCCATTTACAAGAGAGCCGGATCTGGGCTTCTCAATAAAGCTTGCGGTATTATTTTCTTGTATTGATAATTCTCCGAATCGTGATGTTGGAATAGTCCCTGTTATCGTTGCTATCTTCCCATGGTTGCGATGGAATTCTAAAAGCGCGGGAATATTAATGTTTCCTACTCCATCGCCATAGGTCATCATAAATTCATCTCCATTAATATACCGTTCTGCCTGTTTCAATCGCGCGCCCTTAAGCGCGTGCTGGCCGGTATTAGCTAACGTAACCCGCCAACCGACTTCTCCGTGATTTTGGTGGATGATGCGATTTTCCGGCTTTCCCAGCTCGATAGTCACATCATTATTCATCAACTCATAATTCTGGAAGTATTCTTTGATCATGTCGCCTTTATAACCCAATGCTAATACGAAATCCTTAAAACCGTAATGGGCATAGATTTTCATAATATGCCATAAGATCGGCCTATTGCCGATATGCACCATTGGTTTTGGTCGAAATTCTGTTTCTTCTTTAAGGCGAGTTCCCAGCCCGCCGCAGAGTATAACTATTTTCATATTTTTTTGTTTAGAGTATAATTTTGTTTAAACTTTGATGCCACTATCGCTAAACTGGGTCGTCCAATGTAAGAGCGGCCTTACAACTCCCGGTATTGATCCGGCATAATCCCCGCGAGCCGAGTCGCCGTCAAAACTGTCTATTACATTAAAGGCAACAGCATCTCGTTCATAGAAATGAACAATTACAGGATTCATGGTGCTGATGGCTGCTCCTACAATTAATATTCCTTCTGAAAGTAAATTTCCAGGAATCCATGCCGTGCTTGTATATCTCCCTTTTTGACGAGGTTTTTTTTGCCACAGAGGATCACAATCACCTACTACAAAAGCGTATACGCCTTCTTCGTTATAAAAGTGATAATTGGGAATCAGCACATGCCCCGGCTTAAGTACTTCGTATTCCATTTCAATTCCTACTGGTAATCGGATATTCGCGGCATCTATAATACGACCTTCTTGTTTAACTCTCACTGCGCATAAACGAACAATATCGTTACCGGGCGCTTTAGTTATGCTTGGCCATTCTTTTGCCGCAGTTGGACCTGTTTCTGAGTGTAAGTAATCATTAATAACATTTTGCGTTTGTCCTGCGCTAATTATTTTACCCTTGTCTAATAAAATACATTTTTTACAAAGTTTCTGAATAGCCCCCATATTATGGCTCACAAACAAAATAGTCCGACCGGCCTGTTTCGTTACCTCATCCATCTTCCCCAAACACTTCTTCTGAAACTCTGCATCGCCAACAGCTAAAACCTCGTCAACTAATAAAATATCCGGCTCCATATGCGCGGCAACCGAAAAAGCGAGCCGGACATACATTCCTGATGAATACCGTTTAACAGGAGTATCAATGAATTTTTCAACGCCGGAAAATTTTACTATATCATTAAACTTATCGTTAATTTCCTTTTTTGCCATGCCTAAAATGGCGCCATTTAGAAAAATATTTTCTCGCCCCGTAAGCTCGGGGTGGAATCCTGTGCCGACTTCCAATAGGGAAGCGACACTGCCTTGCATTCTGATTTCGCCTGTTGTGGGAGGAGTAATGCCGGTCAATATTTTTAAAAGCGTGGATTTGCCGGCGCCGTTGGCTCCGATAATGCCGACTGCCTCGCCTTTTTCAACAGTAAAATTAATATCCTTTAAAGCCCAAAATTCTTCCTTGCCGGCTTTTCCAACCGCCTGCTTGGCTTTGTGCTTAAGAAAGGCGAACGGACTTTTGGCGATATTGGTTAAAACGTCGCGCAAAGCGACATACCCGCCTTGCTGGTGGGTTATGTTGTATTTTTTTGAAATATTTTTTACTTCAATAATTGGATTCATAAAGTTAAACTATATCCGCGAAATATCTTTCGGTTTTTTTAAAATAAATTATTCCGAATACCAATAAGACAAAACAAGTAACTCCGGAAATAGCCAGAAGCTCCCAATTTATAGGCGCTCCTCCTAAAATGGCTGAACGGGCGGCTTTGATTACGCCGGTCATGGGGTTCATCGCCAAGATCCATGAGTATTTTCCGGCAATGCTGGCAGGGTAAATTACAGGAGTTACAAACAATAGCATTTGTATAAAAAACGGCAGGGCATAGCGCACATCGCGGTATTTGACATTAATGGACGCTAAAAACAGGCCCAAGCCGACTGATGCCATAAATGTTATCAGCAGGAGCAGAGGTATTATCAAAAGTCCGGCTAAATTAGGCAAGTAATTATAATAAGCCATTAAGCCGACTAAAATAACAGAAGCAATCGCAAAGTCAACTAATTTGGTCGCTACTGAAGATATTGGCAGGATTAAGCGCGGGAAATATACCTTAGTTATAATTGCTTGATTGCTGATTAAACAGTTGCTGGTTTCGGACAATGCTGAAGAGAAAAATTGCCACAACAGCAGGCCTGTATATACGAAAATAGGATAGGGGATTCCGTCAGACGGCATTTGGGCGAATTTGCCGAAAAATATGCTGAAAACTACCATTGTCATAAACGGCTGAAATATCGCCCAGAGAATGCCTATAACAGTTTGTTTGTACCTTACTTTTAAATCGCGCCAAGTAAAAAAATAGAGCAATTCTTTATACTGCCAAATTTCTTTTAAATCATTCCAGCTGAATGTTTTCTTAGGTTTGATGATGGTTGTTTTTGTACCATTCATAAGTATTTTTTATTCATGCTTATTGTTTATTTTAAAACCGCCATTTTTTAGGTGCAATTCTTTTTTAGCTTCTTCCAAATCGCATTGAATCATTTCTTTAACTAAATCCTCAAAAGAAATTTTTGCCTCCCATCCCAATTTTCCTTTAGCTTTTTTGGGGCTGCCAAGGAGAGAATCTACCTCAGTCGGCCTAAAATAATCAGGATGAATTTCAATTATTGCTTCGTTGGTTTTTTTGTTAATTCCTTTTTCAGAGATTCCTTCTCCTTGCCAAATTATTTCAATACCCAATTCTTTAAAGGCAAATTCACAAAATTCGCGGACGGAATATTGCTTGCCGGTGGCAATAACATAATCATCGGGCTTTTCTTGTTGAAGCATAAGATACATTGCCACAACATAATCCTTCGCATGGCCCCAGTCTCGTTTTGAGTCAAGATTGCCCAGAAATAATTTTTTCTGCAATCCTAATTTTATTCTTGCGGCGGCTCTTGTTATTTTTTTAGTCACAAAAGTTTCTCCTCGCCTCGGAGATTCATGGTTAAAAAGTATTCCGCTAACAGCAAATATATTATATGCCTCGCGATAATTTATTGTTATCCAGTGGGAATAAAGTTTGGCAACGCCGTAAGGGCTTCTTGGGTAAAATTTAGTGTTTTCATCTTGCGGCGGGGGAGCAGCTCCAAACATTTCAGAGGTTGAAGCTTGATAAAATTTTGTTTTATCTCCCATATTTAGCAGTCTTATTGCTTCAAGAATGCGAAGCGTTCCAAGCGCGTCTGAATTCGCGGTATATTCCGGCGTTTCAAAAGATACCTTGACATGGCTTTGGGCGCCTAAGTTGTATATTTCATCCGGTTGTATTTTTTTAATTAGCTTGATAATGTTGGTCGCATCGGTCAGGTCGCCATAATGCAAAATAAATTTTCTTTCATTTTCGCAAGGAGCTTGGTAGAGGTGATCAATGCGGCCGGTATTAAAACTGCTGGCGCGCCTGATAATTCCATGCACTTCATAGCCTTTTTCCAGCAATAACTCAGCTAAATATGAGCCGTCCTGTCCGGTAATACCGGTAATTAAAGCTTTGGGCATAAGGGCATAATATAAAATAAAAAATGTTCTAAAATTAACGCTTTTACCATTTATTTATAGTGTTTATTACTTTTTTCTTTATATTTAAATATGATTTTATGGCTTTTTTTTCAACTTCAGGAGAAACCAAGCGTAGAATTTCTTTGCCTAAAATGCGATATTGGCCGCCTACTTTATTGGCGTTAATTAAACCACCTTTAAGCATACGTTTAATAGTGCTGTTGCTTATTTTTAACAGTTTTTGAGTTTCATTTGTTGTATATACCGCGTTTGGCTTTATTTCTTGATGCATATTTTAAGTATAAAAGAAGTGTCAAAAGGTGTCAAGAGTGGCAAGAGTCCAAAAGTCTGGCGGCCTATTATTTAATTACCGCCCGCCTCTGCTTAACACCGTATAAATCGTTTTTAAGATAATAGACAGGTCAAGATAGATTGACCTGTTCTTTATGTAGAAGAGATCGTATTGAAGTTTTTTTAAAGTGTCTTCGCGGGAAGGCGAGTGATATTCGCCGGAAATTTGGTCCCAGCCGGTAAGGCCGGGCTTGACTAATGTTCTTTCTTGATAAAAAGGGATGATGATTTCCAACTCCTTTATCAGCTCCGGCCGTTCCGGGCGCGGGCCCACGAAGCTCATTTCGCCTTTTAGAATATTGAGCGCCTGCGGTATTTCGTCAATTCTGGTTTTGCGCAAAAAAGCGCCGAATTTGGTAACGCGCTTGTCTTTTTCGGCCGTGGGCGAGAAATTATTATCGGCCGCGGTCATCGTTCTGAATTTTATCATCGTAAACGGTTTGTTGTTTTTGCTTGAGCGAATTTGCTTAAAAAAAACCGAACCCTTGCTTCCTAATTTTATAATCAAGCCGATAAGCGGCCAAAAGAGCAGTGTAATAATTAATATAGACAGAGCCAGAATTATGTCATAGCCGCGTTTAACCGCGTCAAATAAAGTTTTACTGCCTTCGCTTAAATTTTCCAAAAACCACATTTGAGTAATGGCGTTAATCGGCACCTTGCCTGTAATCATTTCGTAAAAATCAGGCAGGCCGATATAATTAATTTTTAAAGGCAGGCATTTAAACAAAGATGTCCGCAGTTCAGGCGATTGATGCGGGTCGGAAGTTATAACAAGAGCCGCGACTTTTTTGTCTATGATTAATTTATCAAGGTTGGCAAAGTTTTTTATTATTGGAATTCCGCTGATGTTGTCGGTTTCATATATGCCGTCAACTATAAAAGCGATATTATAACCCAAATGCGGCTTGCGCTGGAGTTCATTAATCAGTTCTTTGGCCTGTTCGTTTAAGCCGATTATGGCAATTGTATTTTTAGGCAAATACGCTTTAAGCGACCAGTTGTAAAACTGCCGCCAGAGGTAAAAAAGCGCGGCGAAAACCGCGATGTAAATCAATAAATTTCTTTTCGGCGCGATCGTTATCTGCGGGTTTAAATAGAAAAAAGCGGCTGAAAGCAAGCCGGCTATGATTAAACTGCGGCCGGTGGCTCGGAAAAATTTAATATTATTGACTGCCAGGTTTAAATCATACAGATTAGAAATATAAAAAATCAAAATCCAAGCAATAAAAATTATGGTAAAAGGCCAGAAATGGCTTTGCCAAAGCTGTTCCGTCGGCTTTGCCCAATAGCGAAGCAGGAGAGTTAAATAAAGCGAAAGATAAAGGATTGCGACATCTCCCGCGAGAAGCGCGATTTTTTTGGCTTTGTTGTTCATAGGGTTATTATAGTAATTTTTTTGCGAAAAATCAAGGTTTTAATCAAACTCCACCCCAGCCCTCCTCTTAAACAAGAGGAGGGGGCTATTCCACCCCAGCCCTCCTCTTAAACAAGAGGAGGGGGCGGATATTTGATTTATTGGATTTTAGTTGCTATAATTTAATTATGATAAAGAGCAACATTACTTTCAACTGGCCTCTCGTCGGCAACGGGCATATTATTGATTTTTTAGCCAAAGGCATTGCTAACGATAAAATAGCCG
>JAHIME010000067.1 GCA_018896595.1 Patescibacteria group bacterium | reverse complement strand
ATAGACAAAGCTCTTGATTCATTGACTCCTCGCGAAGCCGAGGTGATCAATCTTTATTTCGGGTTAAATCATGAAAAAGCGCTAACACTTGAAGAAATTGGCGCCCGGTTTTCATTGACCCGCGAACGTGTCCGACAAATTAAGGAAAAAGCAATTCGCCGTTTGCGTCATGCTTCCCGCAGTCGTTCACTTAGAGCTTATCTGAATTAGAATACATTATTAATCGTTGATAATAAAACCGTCCCAGCCCCGGGACGGTTTTTTTATGTCTTATGAATTTTATAATAGGTCGCGTTGCCTCATTGAAAAAGGTAACTTTAGGGTTAGATACGTTGCCTCACATTTGATGTAACCGTAACCAGCTTAAAAATCTCATTCAATTTACGTTCAACATTCTGTTTTAGAATAAATGGATTTAAATCTTTATGGCAAGCCTGGAGTTGTTTTTTCTTCTGTTTGGTGACTTGATCTGATTCCATAAGTCTTTGATAGGGGTTTTTGGGGGATTCGTATTTTTTCTTATATTTGCTGTTTATCCGCTCTTTTTTAATAAGTTTAAAGGATGGGCAGAAGTGGTTTTGGTACAGGCTCCATTCATTGGGATAGAGATCGTTGATAAGGTCGACCAACCGGGGATCATCGAGGCGGTCATAACCGAGGAGATGTCTGACATGTGACCAGTTTTTCTGTTCGACATGGGCGTTGTCGTTTTTCTTATAGGGGCGGGAGCGGGTGAATTTGATTTTAGGTGTTCGGTCGGTGAAGAAGCGCAGCAGGTGATGATTTAAAAACTCCGTACCGTTATCGCAGTCAAACCCTTTCAGGGGGAAAGGCAGCCCCTGCTCGATATTTTTGATCTGCTCTATAACCCCCTGAGCGCCGTTGTTCCAGATGGCCCGACATTCAGTCCAACTGCTATGAATATCAGTAAGCGTAAGGCTCCAGATGAAATCACCGGCCATAGAGTTGCCGCAATGGGCAACAGTATCGGCCTCCATAAAGCCGAGGCCGGTTATGTCCCAGTTGCTGGTGTGTATGGGAATCTGGTTCCGCAGTAAGCTGCCGGGCTTAGTGGTGCAAAGACCCATGAGACGGCCTTGAATACGTATCGCCGCCAAAAGACGATCAATGGTCGCAGCGCTGATTGACAACAGTTTCTCGGCTGTCTCGTTGGAGAGTTTCTTGTCATAGAATGGCAGCCAGAGTGGTATGGCCGCCACCAGCTTTTTGGAACACATCTGATCAGAGGCCATCCAGATTCTTTTCAAAACCTGAATTAACTCATCAGATTGATAAACAGGTTTTCTGCCAGGACGCTTTTTGAGCCGTTTCCTTTTTCTGTTCAATATCCGAATTGCATATTTCCGATTATACTCGCATACATGGCAGAACTCATCCAATATTGTTGCTTTTGACTTCTTGTCAGCCTGACAATAACGATCTTTGACCGCTTTCAGGTAGGCATAACGCTCGTCTTTCCCCATATTACCACTCCAATCGTTAAGTTACATGTAATATGAGGCAACGACTATTTTTTGACCCTAATTATTACACCTTTCGGTTACTTTTTTTATGAGGCAATTCGTAGGATAAATAGTTTAAAAAAAGGGGATTGCTTTTCAAATAATAACTCCTATATTGGCTGAGCAAAGAATGACAATATTTGTCATTTTGATAATAATGCCGAAGTGGTGAAACTGGTAGACGCGCTGCGTTCAGGGCGCAGTGATCGCAAGGTCGTGGGGGTTCGAGTCCCCCCTTCGGCATTTTAAATTTTTTATAATACAATATCTTTCGAAAATACTTAATCAATTTATTTTTGTCTTATTACAAATAAATGAATTATAACTATAAAAAATATGCTTATTAGCTAACATTTTATGATCTAACAAAATGAAAGTCTTTATTATAAATTAATAATATTGATTTTAAATACACTGCAACAGATACTAATCCAGATACTTGTACTCTATATCATAATGCTTCCGGTTCATTTGTTGCAAACGAAACTAATAGCACTGTAGCAAATGGAAGCCAGGATGCTTTCACAGTTAACTTAAATGACGGCAATTACATATGGAATGTATGGTGCAATGATACAGAAGCAAATTCTGCTTTTAATGAAACCAATTTAACCATAAATGTTGACACCATAAAACCTACAATAGACTTTGCAGGCAGGACAGCTGATAATAATACTTACTTTAATAGAAACTGGGTTTATGTCAATGTTTCTATAGT
>JAHIME010000066.1 GCA_018896595.1 Patescibacteria group bacterium | reverse complement strand
GGTGTTTACGGCCAAGATTTGGATGAAGAAACCGCTTATCGCTTGGGCAAGGCTTATGTTGAGTTTAGGCGCCAAGACGGCAAAGCAGGCGAATTAAATATTGTTGTTGCCGAAGATATGCGATTGTCGTCGCCGCGGCTTAAGCAGTCGCTGATCAAGGGTATAACTGAAGCCGGAGCCAATGCGGTTGACATCAGCCTTGCCTCAACTCCGACATTTTATTTCGCCGTGGCTAATTTTCACTATGACGGCGGCGTAATAATTACCGCCTCGCACAATCCTAAAGAATGGAACGGATTTAAATTAGTCCGCGAAAAAGCCATACCGATTAGCGGAGAAACGGGTTTGTATAAATTGCGCGATATGGCAATGGGCGGTCCGACCGCCCCGCAAGCGGCCGTGCCGCTTAAAAAGCGCGGCGAAACCATTAAAAAAAGCGATGTTTTAAAAATTCAAATTGAACACGACTTGCGATTTGTCGATTTAGCTAAAATCAAACCGTTTAAAATCGCGGTTGACCCGGCCAACGGCATGGGGGCGCAATATATTGAAGAATTATTCAAGCATCTGCCCTGCCGGCTGGTTAAAATGAATTTTAATTTGGACGGCGCGTTTCCGGCGCACGAAGCCGATCCATTGAAAGAAGAAAACTTGGAAGATTTAAAAAAGAAAGTGATTGAAGAAAACGCGGATTTAGGCATTGCCATTGACGGCGACGGCGACAGGATATTTTTTATTGATGAAAAAGGCAAAACCATTGACCAATCCATAATCAGGGGAATTTTGTCAATGATATTTTTAAGAGAAAAACCGGGCTCTAAAATCTGCTATGATATCAGGCCGGGAAAAATTACCCGCGATATGATTGAAGAGTACGGCGGCATTCCGATCGTGACTCGCGTCGGGCATTCTTTAATAAAAGAACAAACGCTTAAAGAAAACGCTTATTTTGCCGGCGAATCTTCCGGACATTTCTTTTTAAATATGGATATCGGCTGTTTTGAAGCGCCTGTAATTATGATTTTAAAATTATTGCGGGAATTTTCCGAAAGCAACAAGCCAATTTCAGAATATATAAAACCATACCAAAAATATTTTCATTCGGGCGAAATTAATTCAACAGTAAAAAACCAAGAAGAGGTGATTAAAAAAATTGAAAAAAAATACGGAGACGGAGAAATTAACAAATTGGACGGCATCACGGTTGAATACCCGGATTTTTGGTTCAATGTTCGCGGCTCCAATACCGAGCCGAAATTAAGATTGAATTTAGAAGCAAAAACAAAAGAATTAATGGAAGAAAAAAGAGACGAAGTATTGAAAATTATAAGAGAATAGATTCGTTTTTAGAAATTAGAAATTAGAAATTTTTTTATACTCCTCTTATCTTTAGCGCCTTGACTATTTTCTCAATCGCGATAATATAAGCGGCCGCGCGCATATCCACATTATAATCTTTCATGTATCGCCAGACCAAATCCGTCGCCCTGTTGATCTGCTTATCCAAATTCGCTTGGACTTTTTCCAGCTCCCAATAATAATGCCTTAAATTCTGCACCCATTCAAAATAAGACACGATAACTCCGCCCGAATTAGCAAGCACGTCAGGCACGACTAAAACGGCTTTCTCGTATAACTTTTCGCTCGCTTCAATTGTTGTCGGCCCGTTTGCCAATTCCAAAACAATGCTCGCTTTAATCTTGTCCGCGTTGTCTTTGGTGATGACGGCTTCCAGAGCGGCCGGTACCAAAACTTTCATCGGCAATTCCAGCAATTCTTCATTGGAAATATTTCGCGCTCCGGCAAAATTTATAACCGAGCCGGTTGAATTCTTATGCTCAATGACTTTATTAACATCCAAACCTTCAGGATTGTAAATTCCGCTTTTGGAATCGGACACCGCCGCGACTTTATAGTTATGCTCAAAAGCGATTTTGGCGAAATTCATTCCGGCATTGCCAAATCCCTGGATAGCGATTGTAATATCATTCTTTAATTTTAATTTTTTCAGGATATTTTCCAAAACATAAAAACCGCCTTGTGCCGTGGCCGTGTCGCGGCCCAAAGAGCCGCCGATTTCCACCGGCTTGCCCGTAACAACCGCCGGTTCGTTTTGGCCTTTTATTCTGCTGTATTCATCCATAAACCAGGCCATAATCTGCGGATTAGTGTAAACATCCGGCGCCGGTATGTCCTTACAAGGGCCTACGAATTCGGCAATCGCCCGGACATAACCTCTTGTCAATCTTTCCAATTCGCCTTTGCTTAACTGCTTTATGTCAACGGTAATTCCGCCCTTTGATCCTCCGTAAGGAATGTCGGCGACCGCGCATTTAATTGTCATCCAGAATGCCAGCGCCTGCACCTCGTCCAAATTTACCCGAGGATGATAGCGAAGGCCGCCTTTAAAAGGACCGCGCGCGTTATTGTATTGCACGCGAAAGCCGGTGAAAACTTTTAAATCGCCGCCGTCCATTTTTACCGGTATGGAAACCTCAATCACCTTTTGCGGCGATTTTAAAATTTCCACTTCATCATGCTCAACATTCATGATTTCGCATGTCTTGTTAAGCTGGGCCAGCGCTTCTTTAAATTGATTAGACATAAGTTAAAAATTTTCAATTTTCAATTTCTAATTTTCAATCAATTTTCAATGATTTAATTTTCAAAATTTAGCCATTGTAAATTGTAAATTGTAAATTTAATGAAAATTGAAAATTATTTTCATTTTTCATTTTAATTTTATTATTTTATTCCCACTCTCTCCTTAACCCTGCTCAAAGTCTCTTCGGCAATCGGCCTTACTTTCTCCGCGCCGGCGCGCAGAATATCTTTTACATCGCTGTCTTTTATTTTATAAAGCCGCTCCTGAAAGTCTGTTAAAAATTCTTTTACCACTTCCGCCAAATCTTCCTTAAATTCCCCGTAGCCACGGCCTCTGTAGCGTTTTTCCAAATCTTTAATGGATTCATCCGACAATAGAGAATAAATAGTTAAAAGATTGGAAATCGCCGGTTTATTGTCTTTGTTAAATATAATTTCTTTGCCCGAATCGGTAACCGCCTTGATGATTTTTTTAGCCGCTTCTTCCGGCTTGTCGGCCAAAGCGATATAATTAGCCGGGCTGGCCGCGCTTTTGCTCATCTTTTTGGCCGGATCGTCCAAGCCCATGATGCGCGCCGCTTCTTCTTTGATAACCAATTCGGGAATTTTGAATGTTTCGCCGAATTGCCGGTTAAATCTTTGCGCCAAATCGCGGCAAAGCTCAACATGCTGAATTTGGTCTTCGCCAACCGGCACCGCGTCGGTGTTATAAAGCAAAATATCAGCCGCCATTAAAACCGGATAGTCATATAGCCCGACGGTTACTGTTTCTTGGTTTTTGCCGGCCTTTTCTTTAAATTGGGTCATTTTATTCAAATCGGCTATTCTGGCCGAGCAGTTTAAAATCCATGCCAGCTCGGCGTGCGCGCTTACATCAGACTGCTGAAAAATTACCGACTTTTCCGGATTGATGCCCGCGGCCAAATACATCTTGGCGGTTTCAATTATTCTGTCCCGCAAAACAGCCGGATCCTGCCTAACAGTAATGGCATGGTAATCAACCACGCAAAAAATGCAGCTGTATTTATCCTGCATTTCCGCCCATTGCAAAATCGCGCCGAGGTAATTGCCTAAATGCAGATCCCCGCTGGGCTGGACTCCGGAAAAAACAGTTTTCTTGTTTTCTTTAATCATATTCCTATTATAAAGCTAAATTTATAATATGTAAACCTGAAAATGGCCTTTTATGGTTGTAAATTTTATGATATTATATTTACATGAGCAAACTACTAAAAGATAGCGAGCGCGCCAAAGAATTTATAAAAAAGAATAAGCGTTTGCTGTTTGAAAAATTCGCGAGCGATAAAATTTACAAGCCGAATGAAAAACCCATTTCCTTGTTTATGGCCGGCTCTCCGGGCGCGGGCAAGACAGAATATTCTAAGGCGTTAATTGAATTAGCAAAAAATTCCGCAAACCCAATAGTAAGAATTGACGCTGATGAAATAAGGGAAATAATACCGCAATACAACGGCGCTAATTCAGATGTGGTGCAAGCCGCCGCGTCTATAGGCGTGCATAAGTTGTATGACTATGTTTTAAAAAATAGATTAAACGCTATGATTGACGGCACTTTTGCCAGCTTTGAAATTTCCAATAGAAATATCAAAAGGTCGCTTAGCAGAGATAGGTCAGTGGGGATATATTATGTTTATCAGGATCCATTGGTTGCTTGGGAATTTACCAAGAAGCGTGAAAGATTAGAAGGCAGAAGAGTGCCGAAAAGAGTGTTTATTGAATCGTTTATTAACGCCAAGAAAAATGTAGTAAAAATTAAATCTATTTTTAAAGATAAAGTAAAGGTATATTTGGTTATTAAGAATTACAGCAATAATATTGAAAAATTTTATCCAAAGGTAAACGATATTGACAGCCACTTAAAAATCAAGTATTCTGAAGAAAAGTTAAATCAACTATTAAAAGATAAAATATGAAGAATAACAAAAAAAATTTATTTGATTTGCCTGAAAAAGAGCAGGAAAGAATAATGAGAAGCGCGATTAGTAAAGCGAATAAGGACCAGTTAGATCTAGTTAAAAGATACGATAGGAAGTTTGGCAAAGCGGAAGCGGCAAGCGGCTGTTAGTCTTGTAATTGTTAAAATAAAAATCTATTAACCTAACCCTTATCCCGAATACTTGGGATTAAAAATTTGCTATAATGAAATTAAGATGATTAAAGAATTTTGCAACAATATAATTCTTCTTAAATCCACTCGCATGGCACGAGAGAGAGAGAGAGTTTACCCCGTGGAATTTGCGAAGCGAAGCGGAGCAACTATTCCACTGGGGAGAGTAAACGACGATTGATAGTTTTTTATTTTAATAATTTTTTCATTTAAACACTGCTTTTAGCGGTGTTTTTTTATTTGCTTTCAACGCTCTAAAATTATGTTTGAAAAATACAAACCAACGATAATAATATTGTCTGTGATAGCGCTAATCGCGGCTGGCATTGTTAACTATGTTAAAGATTTGATGGATGAGCCGCAAGAAGCCGCGCCGGAGTATTTGCAAGTAAAAGCGCCAACGGAGAAAATATTGCATAGCCAGAAAATAAAAGACGAGCAAGGCAATGATATTGTAAAGTATTTGTACGCGTCAGAGACGGAAGTTCCGGCAAAGACAATTACGGCGGACAATCAGGAGATTCAGGAAGATATAAGCAAAAGAACTAAAAACGCCCAGTTTTTTAAAAAGAGAGGGCTCCATAGTCCCGAAGGGCTGTGGAGCCAAGATGCGGATACGCAAGAAGGCTCCACAGCCTCGCTTCGCTCGGACTATGGAGCCGACGGCGAGAAAGACGATGGAGCCGTTGCCGCAAGTGATAGTGAAAAAGAAGTTTGGGTTGGGAGATTTTACGCCGGAGAGCCGTTTTATAAAGACGCGGCTGAAAATAAATGGTATCAGACTGAAACCGCCACGACCACGGCTGAAGAATTTAGCAGACAAACAAAGCCAAATTTTTTAGCCAAGCTGAAAGCATTTTTTAATATGAATGCTTTGGCTGATACCGGGAGTTATTATGCCGGGGCGGGTGATGGATCAATAGAGCATACTTCAAGCCAAGTTTGGGATACTACCCATAATGCAGCTCTTGGGACAGCCGCTTATCAAAACATTTCCAATGTATATGTCGGATGTGTGGGTAACTGGCCCGGAGTTCTAAATTATACAATATCTCGCGGTTTTTTCCCTATAGATACTTCTGGTATAGCCGATGACGCCACAATTACTTCCGCATTGCTTAAAGTATATGTAGTAGCTAAAACTAACACTCAAAATGACGGAAATGATTGGCTTAATGTTGTTCAAACGAGCCAAAACTCTCCAACTACTTTAGCGCTTGCTGATTATGATAATTGCGGAGCAGTTCATAGCGCTATTGAAGGCGCGACACGGATTGATCTTGGGGATATAGCTACTGCAGCTTATAATTCTTGGATCCTTAATGCTACAGGAATAGGTTGGATTTCTAAAACCGGAACTACTTTATTGGGCTTGAGAGAAGGTCATGATATTTTAGATATTCAGGTTGGAACAGCAGCGCAAGCTAATAGAATTCAAGCTATTATGTCTGAAGATACTTCTGAAACGAAAGATCCCTATCTTGAAGTAACTTACACAGTGCCGGCCGCGCCTGCTAAATTCAGGTTTGACGGCGGACAGATGAAAATTAAGGGAAAGGTGAAGTTTGAATAAAAAAACAGCCAGCCTGAGCTGGTTGTTGAAAATAAAAAAATTTCTATTTTTATCC
>JAHIME010000065.1 GCA_018896595.1 Patescibacteria group bacterium | reverse complement strand
GTGGAGTAGCCCCCTCCTCTTGTTTAAGAGGAGGGCTGGGGTGGAGTAGCCCCCTCCTCTTGTTTAAGAGGAGGGGCAGGGTGGAGTAATTTATGTTTAAACTTGTAAAAACTTCTGTAAAATCCAAGGCGCGTTTAGGAATATTAAAGACAAAACATGGGAGCGTAGAAACTCCTTTTTTTATGCCCTGCGCCACGCAGGGCGCGGTTAAAACCATTTCCGCTCCCGAGATGCGAAAATTAAAAGCGCCGATATTGTTAGCCAATACTTATCACTTAATGCTTCAACCCGGGGAAAAACTGATTAAGCGGGCCGGGGGATTGCATAAATTTATGGATTGGCAAAAGCCGATATTGACCGACAGCGGCGGCTTTCAGGTTTTCTCCCTGGCCGGCGGGAAAAAAAAGAACGGGCAAAATTTGGTTAAACTGACTCAAAACGGCGTCCGATTCAAATCTTACATTGACGGCAAAGAGCATTATCTGACGCCGGAAAAAGCTTTGAAAATTCAAGCCGATTTGGGAGTTGACATCGCGGTCGCGCTTGATGTCTGTGTTAAATTGCCCGCGGGGAAGGAAGATTTAAAAAACGCGGTTGAATTGACGACTTATTGGGCGGAAAAAACAAAAAATTACCATAAAAAATTATTTTTAAATGCCGCAACGGCCGGAGTTGGGCCATTGCTCTTTGCCGTTATCCAGGGCGGCTTGGATAAAAAATTGCGGCTGAAAAGCTTGCGCGAATTAACAAATATCGGCTGGGACGGCTACAATATCGGCGGATTGTCGGTCGGGGAAACCGCGGAAGAGATGTACAAGGTCTTGGATTATCTTGTTCCGGAGATGCCGGAAAACAGGCCGCGCTACCTGATGGGCGTGGGCTACCCCGAAAATATCGTTGAAGCCGTGAAGCGGGGAGTGGATATGTTTGACTGCGTCATTCCGACGCGCGAGGGAAGGCACGGCAGAATTTTTCTTTGGAAAAATTCTAAATTTTCAATTTTCAATTTTCAATTTTCAAAAAAATCAAAAACCAAAAATAATTTTTATTACACCATCAATGTTAATCGCTCTAAATTTGCTAACGATTTTTCGCCGATAAATGAAAATTCAAAAATCCCGGAACTGCGCCAATGCTCATTAAGCTATTTGCACCATCTTTTTAAAATAAAAGAGCCATTGGGAGCGCGGCTTGCCAGTTTGAATAACTTGGAATTTTATCTTGACTTAATGAAAAGTATAAAATATAATATTAATAATAACAAATTATAATTAAATAAACCGCAATTCTATGAAATCAACGAATCTATCTTCTCCTGACCAGCAGGTAAAAAAAGTGAAAGGGCTGGATTATTTGATATTAGGCGCCATCACGCTAATATTCTTCCTCTGCCCGCTGTTTTTTACCGGCTTGACCGCCGAAGGAATCGGCTTTGAAAAAATGATGGTGTTTTACTTCCTGGTATTGCTCGGCACAGTCGGCTGGGTTACCAAGGGAATTATTACCGGCGAATTGGAATTTAAAAGAACGCCGCTTGATTTGCCCATCGCCGCCCTGCTGATTATTTCCGTTATCGCGACTGTTTTATCGGTGAATTACAGAGACAGCTTGATAGGCGCTTACGGCGGCTCCGCGAAAGGATTGGCGGCGCTGATTATTTTCATATTGTTTTATTATTTAATCGTCAATAACATTGACGCGAAAAAAATTAAATTCATATTTTGGTCGCTGATCGGCTCAAGCTCTTTGATTATAATTTATTCCTTGCTTCAATTAAACGACATCTTCCTTCTGCCCATGGATTTTACCAAAGCAGCGGGTTTTAACCCGTTCGGTTCGCTGTCCGGCTTAACAATGTTCGCGGCGGCTGTTTTGCCTTTGCTTGCCGTTGGCATGGCGCAAATTAAAGAGATGCATCCGGGTTTGAAGAACAGGGTGTTTATATATTTCATAAAAATCGTATTGGGAATAATTATCGTTGGCGATTTGGCTGTTTTGGTCATTCTGAACGGCTTTACTTTTTGGCCGGCGGCTATTGTGAGCGCCGTGGTATTATTGATGTTTTTATTGTCAAAAATCATAAAAATCTCCAGCGGCAATTTAGCCGTTCCAATCGCTGTTTTTCTGCTCTTGATTATATTTTTGGTTTTGGGCAATTTCAATTTCCTGCCCCTGAACTTGCCGGCTGAAGTGAGCTTGTCGCGAAGCGCGTCATGGGAAATAGCGAAAAACAGCTTGAAAGAAAATCCTTTTCTCGGTTCGGGTCCGAGCACTTTTTATTACAGTTTCGCGAAATTCAAAAGCGCCGATTTTAACAATTCGCCGCTCTGGAACGCGCGTTTTGACAGCGCCAGCGGCGGCTTGTTTGAAACCATCGCGAATATAGGCGCGCTGGGCGCCGTAGCGGCAATAGTAATAATGCTGATTGCTTTGTCAATTTGCTTCATAGCCCTGATTAAAACCAAAGAGGATGAGGCGAGCCCGATTTTATTGGGACTGTTCGCCAGCTTCGTTTCAATTATTATTTTTTCATTTTTGTTCACTTTGAACAATTCCCTGATTTTAATTTTTGTATTTATATCATGCCTTACAGTCGCTTCCGCCGTCCATGTTTATCCGGAAAAATTCAAAACGGTCGGCTTGTCGTTCCGCGCTTCGGCCAAATACGCCCTGGCTCTGGCAACCATCTTTTTATCCGTAAGCGCCGGCGTGGTGATTTTATTCACCCTGGGGCTTAAAATGTATTTAGCCGATATTTACGCCAAACAGTCGCTTACGGCCGGCGATATAAGCCAAAAAATAGAAAAATTAAGCAGAGCGGCGCAATTGGCGCCCTATAGGGACAGTTATTATATGAGCTTGGCGAACCATCATATGGCTTTAGCCAACCAAGAGGCGGCAAACAGGGGCGACCAGGCGATTATCCAAAATAATTTAAGCATGGCCATTGAAGAAAGCAAAAAAGCCGTTGAGCTTTCGCCCAATAAATCAATCAATAATGAATCTTTGGCGCTGATTTACGAAAACGCTTCCTTTTACGTCAGGGGGGCGCTGGAATGGTCGGAAAATTTTTACAACAAGCTTGCCGAGCTTGAGCCGAACAGCCCGATACCGCATTTAAGAATCGCCCTAATCAATATGGCGCGCTCCAACGCGGAAACGGACGACAAGGAAAAAAATTATTATATCAACGAAGCGATTAAGAAATTTGACGAGGCGATAGGGAAAAAGAGCGACTTGGCGGCCGGCTACTACGGCAAAGCGATCGCTTACGAAAAATTGAACCAGCTTGACAGCGCCGTTGACCAGATGAAGCGCACGGTGATTTTATCAAGAGACAACATAGATTACCATTTTGAGCTGGGCCGCCTTTATTTCAACCGCGGAATCGTCCAGCCTAATTTAAGCCAGACAGCCGCCCAAGATATCGCCGTTAGCGACGCCAGCCCCGAAGGCGGGGAAAGCGAGGGCTTAAGCGTTCAACCCAGCCAGCCGGCAAGCGGAACAATCGGCCGCAACGAGGATTTGAATTTAGCGGAACAAATTTTCTTAAGCATAACCCAGGCGATGCCCAACCACGCCAACGCGCTGTACAGCTTGGCCCTGCTTTACCAAAAAATAGGCGAGAGAAGCAAGGCCGCCGACATGGTTGAAAGACTGCTTGAAGTTCTGCCCGACGACGCGACAAAAGCGACAGTGAAAGAGCAGTTTAAAGGACTGTACTAACGTTCCCTCCTCTTAAACAAGGGGAGGGGGATATTCGTTCCCTCCTCTAAGATTAGAGGAGGGCAAGGGAGGAGTTGACGGATATATTTAACTCCACCCCAACCCTCCTCTTATACAAGAGGAGGGAGTTGCTCCACCCCAACCCTCCTCTTAAAAAAGAGGAGGGGGATATTCGTTCCCTCCTCTAAGATTAGAGGAGGGCAAGGGAGGAGTTGACGGATATATTTAACTCCACCCC
>JAHIME010000064.1 GCA_018896595.1 Patescibacteria group bacterium | reverse complement strand
CTTATAACTCCCTCCTCTTGTTTAAGAGGAGGGTTGGGGTGGAGTAAATATATTTTTCAACTCCTCCCTTGCCCTCCTCTAATCTTAGAGGAGGGGACTACTTATAACTCCCTCCTCTTGTTTAAGAGGAGGGTTGGGGTGGAGTAAATATATTTTTCAACTCCTCCCTTGCCCTCCTCTAATCTTAGAGGAGGGGACTGCCTTATCTATAAATAATATCCCGTCAAGGTGGTCAATCTCATGCTGGATAACGCGCGCCATCAAGCCCTCTGCTTTTATTTTTATTTTTTTGCCGGTTTTATCCAAATACTCGCATTCAATTTTTTTATGCCGCTTAACTTGGCCGAAAACATCGGGGACTGAAAAACAGCCCTCCTCGCCCCATTCTTTGGTTAATGATTTTCTAATGATTTTAGGGTTGAACATCACAACACCGCCGTCTTTGGTATTTATAATAATCAGCCGGATATTTTTGCCGATCTGTGGAGCGGCTATGCCAACTCCTTTTTTATCTTTCATTGTTTTTTCCATATTCAAACAAAGCTCCTGTAATTCCTTGGAGCTTATTTTTTTTGGTTCTACTTCAGCCGATTTTTTCTTTAAAATCGGGTTGGGAATGGTGATTATGGGCAGTATTTTCGCCTTGCTTGACATATGTTTGTGTTTATGCTATTTTTACATATTAGCTCATTTAAAATATTTAAGCAAGAGCGTACATGGGTATAATAACCAAAAATCATATAAAGGGAGGTGGAAAAGATGGTAGAAGTGAGTTCATTGTTTAATGTGATGGGGTCAATATTGGTTGTTGGTTTTGTCATGATTTTGTCAGCAGCGATATTTATTAACAGTACAGGATTGCGCGTTTTAGTCGTTGTTACTGGTTTTTTGTTCACAAACATTGGAATTATAGCGTTATTGGTCGGAGAAAGTAAATCTGAATTCTTGGGCAAACCGCTCAAAGTCCAAGATCTTGCTGTTGGCAAAGATTTTATTGTCTCACAGGTCCTGGGCGGTGGCTACACCATAGTTGAAGTGAAAAAGAAAACAGGGGATTGGGGGATTGTTAAGGGGTTGCCCACTATGGCTCCGGAGACGATTTTTATCATTGCCGAACGAAACGGCAAAAAAATCGTAGTGATTCCGATTCCCGAGGCAAAAAAATAATAATCTCGTTCGCGCCGCCAAAGCCCGTTCAAGGAGAAAAACCTTGCGGGCCTTTTTCTTTTTTTAACAATTTTTTAAAAAAATGGTATAATGCTATTAGATAATTGTAACTATTTTAACAATACCCTCTTAGACTGTCCGAAAACTGCCCCCTTGTCATTCCCAACTTGATTGGGAATCCAGGTGAGAGCCGTAGGAATATGGTTATTAGTCAAAGGTAGATGAAGATTAACAACCTTTGATCTGTTATCTATATTTTTACTACTCACTCCTGGATTCCCGCTTTCGCGGGAATGACAGGAAGGCATTAAATGTATATTTTCGGACAGTCTGAAATCAAGGTATTCTGAAATAAAGCAATATGCAAACAGACAATCCGCAACAAAACAGCGATAATCAGGAAAAATTAAACCGATTATGGAATAAGCTTTTGGAACATGGAATAACAAACGAGATTTTGTGCGATATTATCGCCAATACCGAGCCGCTAAGGGAGCGGGCCTGGCAAAAATTATTGGAAATAGGCCCGTCCAATAACAGCTTGAGGTATATTATTGAGCATATTGATTCTTTAAGAGGGAATGCTTGGGAGATTTTAAAGAAACAAAAGCCGAGCAATTACGAACTGAAAAATATCATTGAATACGCGGAGCCCTTGCGGAAAGAAGCATGGAAACTGCTTTTAAAACAAAAGCCGACCAATTACGAATTGCGCGATATTGCAAGATATATTGAACCGTTGCGCGATGAGGCATGGAAACTGCTTTTAAAACAAAAGCCGACTAACAGCGATTTATTGTTTATTATCAGGTATGTCGAGCCATTGAGGAAAGAGGCATGGAAAAAATTGCTTAAGCAAGAGCCGATTAAAGATGATTTAAAGCATATAATTAATTTTGTTGAGCCGTTAAGAGAGGAAGCGTGGATAAAGTTTCTCGGGATGAAGCCGAGCAATTATGATTTATGCGAATTTATCAAAGACGTTGAACCCTTGCGCGAGAAAGCCTGGCAAAAACTGCTTGAGCAGGGGCCGGCTAACAGCGATTTGTGCTATATTATCAAAGACGCGGAACCGTTAAGGGGAACCGCTTGGCAAACATTGCTTATGCAGGGTCCGAGCAATGAAGATTTATTGTTTATAATCAGGCATGTGGAGCCGTTAACGCGCGCCGCCTGGCAGAAACTGCTTGAGCAGGGGCCGAGCAACGATGATTTATGCTATATTATCAAGGATGTTGAGCCGTTAAGAAGCGAGGCGTGGCGAAAACTTCTTCAGCAAGAGCCGAGCAACGAGGATTTAAAATTTATTTTTAAATATGTTGATTCGCTGCGAGGCGTGGCGCAGGAAAGATTAAGCAAGGAAAAAGACAGGGATGAGATTTTGGATGAGATAAGGGGATTAACAACATAATGCGAATACTACAAATTAGTATGCAAATACTACAAATATAAAAATGCGAATTCGCATAATTACTTTTGTGGTATTCGCATTTAATTCGCTGTATTCGCATTATAATTTATGATAAACAAGGGTTTTGAAAAATTAGACAGTTTAATCGGCAAGACGAAAACAAAAAAGCCGCCGGCGCACCAGTGGCAGGATTTCGCGTTAAGGGTGATTAATGAGTTAAACATTCCGGCATCTAAAAGAAATTCTGTTTTTAAGGCCTGCAAAGAAAATGCCAAGCCGTTTGTTGAAAAATGCCTTAACGACACGAAAGAATTGTGCCGGACAGGGGAGAGCTGGAAATATTTTTTTAAGCTGATAGCAAAAAAGTAAAATTTTTATATTTTGAAATTCATCACCAAATATCCCACGCCGAAGGGCGCTTCATAAGACAGCATTTTCGGCTCGTAATTCATGCCGTCCAAAATGCCCAATAAAATAACTATTGATTTTAAGCCGCATTCTCCCGCTTCAGCGATAAGCTGACGGTCAATTTCAAGCAGTTCGGCGGTTTTGCGCTTGGTTAGATAGTCAACTATTTTTTTATCAAATTTTTTGCCTTTCGGAGAATAGCCGGCAGGCGCGTCTTTTGACAATTTATGGGACAAATCGCCGGAAGCTATGACCGCCACTTTATTTTTACTAACCATAAATTCGCGCTTAAGCAATTGGCCGAATTTAAAATGCGCCTGCAAGTCAAGGCCGCAGTAGTGCAAAGGAATAATTTTTACATCAGGCAATTTTTTCGTTAACAGAGAAAGAGGTATTGAAGAGCCGTAATCCAAATTAGGTTCGCTGATAAGCTGAAGCGGCGCTTTGGTTTCCAAGCTCTCGCGGATTTTGTAAGCCAGGCCGACATCGCCGTTAAAGCGCAGTTTCGTCGTGAAATCGCCGAATTCTTTGAAGTTCGCCTCAAATTCAGGGTTTAAATTAATGGTAAAGGCGTCCTGCTGTATCAACCCATGCGGAGAAATAACAAGAATAGTGTCAGGATCGCCGGCGCGCAAATCTTCTTCCAATTTTTCCATGGCCGACTCGGTCGCTTTTAAGCGGCTTAAATTTTCTTTGCCTATTGAAGGCACGAGAATGGGGGAGTGGGGAGTTATGGCCGAAAAAATTATGGGCATAATTTTTAAAATTTCTAATTTCTAATAAAATTTTAAATTAAAATAACTTAATATTATATCGCCGGCTCTTCATTATTAGTTTTTTCATTGTTCACGCCGTTGATAAACTCTTCGGTGATCGGCTCGCCCTCATTGTATAAATAAAGTATTTTCGGGGAAATCGTAATTATATTTTCCCATTTATACCCCAGCCCTTCAAAAACTTTGCCGGACGTGAAACTATGCTTTTCGCCGCCGGATATGACATAAACAGCCGGCGAGGCCGATGATTTCAGCAATTCGCCGTCTCCAAAAATAACAGGATCAATGGTCGCGAATTTATCCAATTGTTCGGGGCTTGTCGGATGAATTGCTTTGTTCTTAAACTTTGTTTTTAACAATACCGCGTCCCAAAGCGGCGCTTTTGTGTTATCGCTTACCCAGTAGACGCCTCCTGTTGCTTTATCCTGCATAAGAGCGCCGGTAGGATAAGAGGAGGTGGCGGCAATAGGCAGGCCTTCTTCATAAGCGTTTATATCCTCCCAGCTGGCGTCAATAACTTCCTCTGGATTAAAGCCGATCGCGCGGAAAGCTTCGGAATCGGCAAAGCCGCGGCGCTTGTCGTCAACTAATAAAAATATGGTGCCGCGGGGGGAGCGGATCAGCGAGTACTGCGGGAATTTAATGGAAGCGCCTTTGGGGTATTTGTCCAAATCGGCTTTATTGACGGTGATTATTTTTTTAGGATCAAACCGCGTAGTCAAAGCTCCTTTTGTCAAAAAAGGCCTTTTTTTGCCGTCTTGAATAAGCCATACCCCGAGCTCGCCTTTGGCTTGAAGCAGGGAGCCGTCCAAATAATTAATCGTAAAATAGCGCAGCCAAATTTTGTAAAAATTATAATTGCCGTTATAGACATGCGGAGTGTAATTATACAGCGCGGCAGTCGCCTGGTTGGCGGGCGTAACAACGGTTGCCGGCTTGCCGGTGTTGTTTATTGTATAAGCGACTCCCGTTTTGTATGTGTAATAATTGGGATTTGCCATGTAATCGTAAAATTGCAGAGCCGCCGAGTTTACCTGTTTGCCAAATCCTTTCCAGCGGGGATTGCAGGCTTCGCCGTCGGGACAGCCGTAGCCGGTCGCCCAATCAAGCTGGCTTTGCTTTGGCGACAGGTCTTCAATCAAGCTCTGCTCTTTTTGCAGAAGTACCAAGAGAAATCTCGGATTAATCGCGATCGGCCGGCATTTGGCCTTTTTTTCGGCGATTGCCGCGCTGTCGTTTAAAACAATCCCGTCGCAGTCATAATTGTTAACAGCCGCGTCATAAATAATTTCCGCGGCGGTTTTAACGGTTCCGTCGGCATTGGGGCAGGAATAATTCGCCAGAAAACTTGCTTTATTTTTTAAGAAATTTTGGATGTCATTCAAGGTCATTGCCGCGCTGTCAAGAATTTCGGCATCGCTGATAATGTTGTCGGGGTTAAAATCGCTTGCGCGGGCTGTTTGAGCGGAAAACAAGAAACAAGAAGCAAGAAACAAGAAACAAAATAATATATTTTTATGTTTAAACATAATATGCTTTAAAATTAATTTTTTCTGTACTCTTATATTATAATATACTTAACAAGTTTAGACAATGCTTGACTTATTTTTTAAAGAGGTTATAATAAAAATACCGCTTAAGCAAGCGTATTTATTTTTAATAATTAATTTATTTATGACGAAAATAGCAATAATAAAAACAGGCGGCAAGCAATATAAAGTTAAACAAGGCCAAACAATAAAAATTGAAAAGCTTGGAGCGGAAATCGGGGATAAGGTTAAATTTGACACATTGATGGTTGCTTCCTCGGACGGCGAAGAATTGAATTTGGGCAAGCCGTCTTTGGGAGAACAAGTTGAAGGCAAGGTGCTTGAGCTGGGGAAAAGCAAAAAAGTAACCGTGGTTAAGTATAAGAGAAAAACCCGCTACAAACGCACTCTCGGCCATAAACAGCCGTTTACCAAAGTGGAAATTACAAGCATAGCTTAATTATACGATTTGCAAAACAAAAAATCGCCGGCTTAATCCCCGGCGATTTTTTGTTTGTTTAAAGATTTATTCTGTATTTTAAAGCGTTTATAAGCGTTATTTCATCAGCGTATTCCAAATCGGCGCCCATTGGCAGGCCCTTGGCCAGGCGGGTTATTTTAATCCCGTCTTGGCCGGAAGGTTTTAATAATTTAGCCAAATACATTGCCGTGGTTTCTCCTTCCAAGTCAGGGTTCAGCGCCAGAATTATTTCCTTCGCGTTGTTTTGCTTGATTTTATCGGTAAGCTGTTGGATATTCAGTTGCTCCGGCTTTATTCCTTCAACCATATTAATAACACCGCCTAAAACATGGTAAAGCCCATTGTATTGCTTGATATTTTCTATCGCCAGCATATCGCGGGTATCCGCCACGACGCAGATTTTTGTTTTGTCTCTTTTGTTGTCGGAGCAAATCGCGCAGGGATTGCTTTCCGCTATGGCTAAGCAATTTTGGCAGACAACAATTTTTTCTTTAAGTTCGGCCAGTCCTTGGGCGAATTTCTGTAAAAATTCAGGACTTTGTCTCAATAAATAAAAAACATACCGTTCAGCGGTTTTGGGGCCGACGGTCGGCAATTGCGAGAAATGGTTAATCAAATTTTGGATGGAAGAAGGATATTTCATTGTAAATGCCAAATGTAAAAATCTAAAATCCTTGCAGTCCTCCCATTTCCTGCACTTTTTGCGCCATTATCCGCTGGGTTTTTTTTATCGCTTCATTAACGCAATCGGTTAGCATGCCTTCCAGACTTTCCTTGGCCAGCTTTTCATTTATTGAAATGGAAATTATTTCCATATTGCCGTTCATTACGACTTTAATTCCGCCTTTTTCCACCGTAACGGATTCTCCGGCCAAAGCGTTTTGCATTGTTTTTGCCCGCGAACGCAAATCTTTGAATTGTTTTAGTTTGTTAAACATATATTTGATGATTAATAAACCGGCGGTTCTTCCAGACCGGTTTTTTCCATATTTTTAAAGCTTACGGTATTTTCGTCAAAATATAAATTGATTTTTCCGGTCGGGCCGTTTCTGTGCTTGGCAACATAAAGTTCAGCCAAATTTTTTTGATCTTCCGGAAGCTCGTCGTAATTGTAGCCACGATCCGCCGCTTTTCTGTAAATAAACATAACCACGTCAGCGTCTTGTTCAATTGATCCCGATTCCCTAAGATGAGATAGTTTTGGGATGGCCGGCTTGGTTTGTTCAACGGCGCGCGACAGCTGGGATAGCGCCAGCACGGGAATATTCAGTTCTCTGGCGATTCCTTTCAAGGCGCGGGTAATTTCCGCCACTTCCTGCACGCGATTGTCGCCATACCTGCCGCGGCCTTCCATAAGCTGCAAATAGTCTATTATTAAGAGTCCTAAGCCCTTTTCTATCTGCAGGCGCCTGGCCTTGGTTCTGATTTCCATCACATTGGAAGTGGCTGAATCATCTATATAAATCGGCGCCTCTGACAAGGCGCCCATGGCTTGGCCGATGCGGGAAAAATCGTCATCTTCTTCCTTGTCGGAAAGCTTGCCGGTGCGCATGCGCCATAAGCTTACGTTGGCCTGGGCGCAGAGCATGCGGTCAACCAATTGCTCTTTACTCATTTCCAAAGAAAAAATGCCTACGGGAGTCTTGGTTTTGATGGCCGTCTGCCTGGCGATATCCAAAGCCAGAGAAGTTTTTCCCACGCTGGGCCTGGCAGCTAAAATAACCAGATCTGATTTTTGCAGGCCGGCTAAAAGATTGTCAAGATCCGCAAAGCCGGTCGGCAGGCCCCTGAGCTTTCCGCTTTGCTTGTGCAGTTCGTCAATACGGTCAAAAGCCGCGGT
The DNA here is from genome assembly GCA_018896595.1 of Patescibacteria group bacterium. GTDB lineage: Bacteria > Patescibacteriota > Patescibacteriia > Patescibacteriales > VMTK01 > JAHIME01. The sequence continues at coordinate 5,925 of JAHIME010000064.1, read as the reverse complement.
CAATAAGCTGTCAATCGGCACAAAAATCTGCTTAAGGTATTTTTGGGAAACATTGAATAATTTATGTTCGGCCTTGTCTAAAATGATGTCAACATCCTCTTCTTCGCGGTATCCCAATTCAGTGATTTCCGTTGCCGTGGAAATTAATCTGCGCAGGGTGGCTTTGCGCTGGACAAGATTCGCGTAGTGGACCACATGGGAAGCGGTGGCCACTGAATTGGCAAGATAAGCCAAGAAAGAGCGTCCGCCAACGGCTTCCAGCTGGTTTCTTTCTTCCAGTTTGCTGGTTAAGCTTAAAATATCAATCGGTTCGCGGCTGGCGTACAAATCTTTTATGGCGGCGAAAATAACGCCGTGGCTGTCTTTATAAAAATCTTCCGCCATAACAATGTCGGCAATTTTAATAATCGCGTCCTTGTCAATCAAAAGGCAGCCTAAAAGCGAGCTTTCAGCTTCAAGGTTTTGCGGAGGCATTTTGGTTATTTCGGATTTGTCGTTTGCCATATTCCCATACTACACTGGCGGCGTATTTTAATCAAGGGCTTTTTTTCCACTCTTTTTCCACTTGTTGCGTTTTTTTAAAATATATGCTAATTTATTAATATAATTCCGTTTTCTGCGGATTTTTATTTTGCGCCGTTAGCTCAGTTGGTAGAGCAACAGCCTTTTAAGCTGATGGTCACTGGTTCGAATCCAGTACGGCGCACAATTTGGCCGGCGTAGCTCAGTGGTAGAGCAGTAGTTTTGTAAACTATTGGTCGGGGGTTCGAATCCCTTCGCCGGCTCAAAAAAAAGAATCTCGGAGCGAAGCCCCGCCCCTCGCGAGGGGCGGGGTGAAGCGTAGACCCCGCTGAAATGGCTGGCGTATTAAAATGAGCAGCGCCGCCATGGCGGCTATGGCATGAACCGGCTGACGCCGGCGCAAAAAATCGCCAGTTCCTTATTTAATTCTTTATACATAATACCTTCTGAAAAGGTAACCTTGACTATGCAATCGTACAAATATTTAATAAACTTTAAAAAAATGCTATAATATATTCAGCTATAACATAATAACTTAATAATTTAAAAAAGTATGAACAATTGTAAAAAAATAATAACATTTATTTGCTTGTTATTTATTTGTTTCGTATTTTGCGCGACTTTCGTTAAAGCGGCGGATATATGCGATGACGCGACGGTAAAATTAATCATAAGAAATTCCGACAAGAAGTTTATCCCAAACATTTCATTTGAAATATATGAGCAAATAAAAGACGCCGACGGCAATCCCAAGTATGGGGGAAAAATAACATCGGGGAAAATAAGCTCCGTTTTAGGATATGCTATTGTTAAATTTAAGCCAACTATTGGCAAATACGCCATAAAGATTTGGGATAAGAACAGCAGTGTCGGAGAATTTTGGTTTTTTAACGATATTAATGTCGGGTGCGGGGGCAGTGTTGAAGTTACGGAATATTTAAGCGGCATTCACTTAATTTTAAGGGATGCGGAAAGCAATTTAAGAAAAAATAAAGAATTTTCATTATACACGCAACGCTATGACGCTGACGGAAAGCCGATTAAAGAAAAGAAAGATTTGGTAGCGAAATTTAATACTCTGGAAGCCGGAGAAATTACCGCGTATGTCGCCGATAGCAGCCATTTTCTTTCAAAGCAAGGAGGAGATTATATTTTTTCCGCAACGGGAATAAACGGCGGCGAATTTATTTATTATGATATTAACATTAAAGACAAAGAAACAACGGAATTGACTTATGTGTTTAGCGATATTCTTTTCACCGTCAAGGACTCAAAAAATATCGCTTTCCCTTCAAATACTAAAATAGAAATATACAAGCAAGATTTGGATTATAACGGCGACAAAATATTTGGCGACCACATTAAAGATATTTACACGGACGACAAAGGAGCATCGGTTTTTGAATATCCCGAGGGTGCTTACGCGGCGAAAATTAAGGGCGGCGACGGCAAATACCAATATTTTTGGGATCTGGAAATGAATGATCAAGCCAGAAATGAAATAGAATTAAAAACCGGCGGCGACTATGAGACGGGGGAAGGGGCATGCGAAAATAAATCAAAATTATCTTTGGTGGTAAAAAATTATAACGGCGATTATATTCCCGGTATCAACTTTGAGCTTTACGAACAAAATCTTGACGCAAACGGCTTGCCGAAAGAAGGGGCTAAGATAACATCGGGAAAAATTGATCAATTGGGCAAGGGCGAGGCGCTGTTTAATCCGGATCCGAGAAAAGCTTATGCCCTAAAGGCGTATGATAAAAACAGCAATGTCGGGGAATATTGGTTTTTTGACGGGATAAAATTTCTCTGCGAAGCAGACAAAAAGATAGAAAAACATCTTTCAGCAATAAATGTAATTTTGCGCGATGGCGACGGCAGTTTAAGAAAAAATCAAAAATTTTCGCTGTACACGCAAAAATTGGATTTTGACGGAAATCCGATTAAAGAAAAAAAAGACTTGGTAAGTTCTTCTTTGGTTACTTCGGAAAAAGGAACAGCTGTAATATATGTATCAGGCGATCACCCGCATAATAAAAACAAAAAGGGGAAATATGTTTTTGCGGCAACCGGCAACAATAAAGCTGATTTTATTGAATACGGCATAGGCGTCAGCGGCAACCAAGACACGGAATTTGAATATACTTTCAGCGATATTGTTTTTGAAGTTAAAAACGCGGCAAACGAGCCTTTGGCCGATGCTAACTTGGAAATTTATGAGCAATCAAAAGATTCAAGAGGCAATAATGTTTTAGGCAAAAGCATAGTTAAAATAAAAACCAACAAAAACGGAGAAGGAGCGCTGGAATATGCGGCAGGTGCCTATGCCGTAAAAATAAAAGACGATGTTGGAAATTATTTCACTTTTTGGGATGTAAATATTAAAAACAGAGAGAGAGTGAATAAAAAAATTACCACCGGCTTGGTTAAAATAAATGTCAAAGAGGAAACAGGCGATTCGTTGCCGCAGGGAACTACTATCAGTATTTACAGCATGACCAAGGATAATGATTATTATTATAAAAATAAAAATATAAAATCGGCGAAAATCGCGGCTAACGGCTATTTAACTGTTTCGCTCGCCCCGAGTCCTTATCTTTTTGTTGTTAAATCAGGCAAGAGCGAGTATGGACGGGCTATTTACGCTGAAGACGGGAAAATAACAAACGCAACAATAAAGATAATTCCTGATAATAACATTGATTCGTTAAGCAAGTTTAAAATCAGTCCGCCCAAAACAGCGAAATCCATGGCGGAAAGATTAAAAGGATATATTTTATTGCAAGTTGAAAGCAAGGGCGAGGCTTGGTATGTGGATGAAAACACAAAAAGCAGATATTATATGAAAGATGGCGCGGCCGCTTATCAAATGATGAGAAAATTCGGTTTAGGCATAACCAACAATAATTTAAGCAAAATTCCGATCGGCATAGATGATCGTTTTGAAGACTGCGATCAAGACGGAGACGGCTTGCCTGATAAAATGGAGGAGGCGATAGGCGCTGACACAAACAACAGCGATAGCGATGGCGATGGTTATTTAGACGGCGAAGAAGCAAGGAACGGCTATAATCCATTAGGAAAAGGCAAAATGGCTATTGATAATAATTTAACAGAAACCGTTAAAGGCAAAATTTTATTGCAAGTTGAATCAAGGGGAGAGGCGTGGTATCTCAATCCCAAAGACGGCAAAAGATATTACATGAAAGACGGCGATAGCGCTTATCAAATTATGAGATTTTTAAGTCTTGGTATAACGAATAGCGATTTGGAAAAAATTGAAACTAAAATTTTACAATAAATACGTTTAATTTTACTCATAACGAGAAATGCTTCATTTATTTTTCATCATTGCCTTGTTAAGCGCTATGACGGCTTTTGTTATTTTTATTCTAATACAAGCATATAATAGCCGGCGCAAAAAATCGCCAGCTCTTTATTTAATTCTTTATACATAATACCTCCTGAAAAGGTAACCTTGACTATGCAATCGTACAAAATTTGACAATTCGTAAAGTTTGTGCTATATTGTTATATTAATTCATTTTTAGACTGTTGAATAATTAAATTTGTCCTTTCTCTTGTCATTCCCGCGAAAGCGGGAATCCAGAGAAAGTGCGATAAACTCCTGGATTCCCGCTTTTGCGGGAATGACAGAAGTGAGTTATTCAACGCTCTCATTTTATGAATTTTAATTTAACATTAGCAAAAAAATATTTACACATAATTAAAAAAGCAATTACTTGCGTATTGTTGCTGTTTTTATTTTTACCCTTATTATTTTTGAGCGACGCAAAAGCAGCTTATTGCATTCCTTCCGGCACAAAACAAGTTAAAACCGCGGATAGCCCGACGGTTTATTACCTTGACCATCGGCGGGGAATAAAAAAACCGTATGTAAGCGAATGGGCCTATTTGGCTTACGGCAATAAATGGAGCGACATTAAAATCATCAGCCAAAGCGAATTGGACAGCTGGCCGGATGTTTATTTGGTTAAAACTTATGGCGACCCGGGAGTTTATTATATCAGCAACGACAAAAAATATTTAATTAAAAATGAGCAGGAATTTATTGACTTTGGTTTTGGCTGGGGACAAATCGCCACCATCCATCAAACAGACTTGGATTCGTATGAATCAGTCGGTAGCCCCGATGAAATCGGCTTGGCGCATGATAAGCAGCTGTTAGTAAAATTAGACGAATTAAATCCGGCCGGGGTTAATATCCCGGTCAATACCAAAGATAATTTGATAGCGGTTTTTAATTTTAAATCCAGAGATAAAATCGTAGAAATTTACAACATTGCTTTTAAATTGAAAGGCATTTTTAACAGCGGCATATTGAACAAGGTTTATCTGGCGGACGGAGACGGCTCGGTTTTAGTCACGCATTATTCTTTAACTGATCAGAGAAAAGCGGCCTTCAATTTCGGGGACAGCCCTCTTACAATATACCCGGGCCAGGAGAGCCAGATTAAAGTTTTCGTGAATTTGGCCGATTGCGCGAATTGCCAGAACCACACCCTGCAGATAACAATCAACGAGCCCTCGGACATAAAAGTTAATACAGGGATAATTGCCTGCCCCTCTGCGCGGTGCGCGGCCGGGGGAGATTTCCCTTTGGAGGCGAATATTTTTAAATTAGTTTACGCCGGCGATGTTTTCGGACGCGTTAAGGCCGAGGAAAATTTAATCAATAATCCGGAAGCGGTTATCGGCAGCACGAATGAGATTATCGGCAAGTTCATGATTTATGAAACTTCAAACAAAGAAGACGCGCTCATAAAAAAACTTTCTTTTAAAAATAAAGGAACGGTTTCGCGTTCCGATTTGGTCAATTTTAAGATTAAGAACGAGCAAGGCCAAATTATCGCTCGAGTCAGCGAAATGAATAAAGATAATATAATAACTTTCAAAATCCCGAGTACTCGGGATTATAAAATCGGCAAGAATTCCAAAAAGATTTTTACCGTCCTGGGAGATATCGCGGGCGGAGAAGGGAATACCATCAATCTTCAGCTTGACGCGATTAAGGCGGTCGGCGCGGAATACGGCTATACTATAAATGAAAGTATCATCAATTTGGACGAGACGCTCAAAATAACAAGAAAATATTTAAGAGTTATCGCCAAAGATTTAAAAGCGGGCAAAAAAGTTTTCATGGAGCAAGAAGGAACCATTATCGGAGTTTTTAACATCAGAAACAACAACCAAGAGATAAATTTTGAAAGTATTGATTTCAGATTGGAAAAAAACAGCGGCGCCCCTAATTTAAGCGCGCCGATTTATCTTGTTAATTATGAAACAGGAGAAGTTTTTGATTCATTCAACGACTCAAAATTCATCGCGGGCTTGGCAAGCGCCGATATGAATAATCAAAAGCTAAACGCCAAGGAAGTT
>JAHIME010000063.1 GCA_018896595.1 Patescibacteria group bacterium | reverse complement strand
TTACTTCGTCTGGCAATTCTTTCTTCTGCACGGTTTTTATAAAATATTCCTGCGCTTTTTGCGCATCTTTTACTCCTTTGATTGTTTTAATTATCTCAAATGCCATCATTTTCTTATACTGCATTGGATTCTCCCCGTCTTTTAGGGATTTTTCAATATTTTTGATAACATCCATTGAAACGTCAGTTAATAATTCTAAACCGCTTAAAATCGCCGAATCAGGATAAGACATTGCCTTGCCATACATATCTTCCGCGCTGTCACTCAAGTTAATGCCGTTTCCTTTGGTTTTGCTCATCGTGCGACCATCAGGAGCGTCCATCATTTTATTTGTACGGACAAATTTTTCTTTATTTAAATAGCTTTTTACCAAATCGCGCCCCACTAACATATTAAATGTCTGATCCGCTCCGCCTATTTCCATATCAACTTTCATCGCCACGGAATCATATCCTTGCATTAAAGGATAAATAAATTCCTGCAAATAAATATCTTTGCCTTCTTCCATTCTTTTTTTGAATAAATCGCGCGCGAGCATTTGCGGAACTGTCATATGCGACATTAATTTTATCAAGTCATTAAGTTTTAATTTTGAAAGCCATTGGTAATTTCGCTCAAAACGCACCGGATTTTTCCCTTCAAAATCAATTAATTGCGCTACCTGCTTTTTCCAACCCGCCATGTTTTTTTTAATAATTTCATCTGATAATATCGCGCGCGTTGAATCTTTATCAGGATCCCCCACTTTGGCCGTATAATCGCCGACTAAAAAAATTACCTCATGCCCGAGTTCCTGTAAAATCCGCAAGGCGCGAATACCTATAGCGTGTCCGACGTGCAGATGCGGTCCGCTGGGATCAAAGCCCTGATAAATACGCAAACGTTCGCCGGACATTAGCTTTTTGCGCAAAGCATCAGCGGTTGGATAAATTGCCTCCACACCCCGCGTCAATACCTCGTCAATTTTATTTTTGTCCGTAATAACTTTCGCCATATTTTATTCAATAATATTATCCTTTTTATTAACTGAATGGCTAACAATATTCTATCTTATTTTACTAATTTTGGCAATAAAATAATCCCAGCCGCTTCTTTATCCAAAATCACGGTTACATCCGGATGTTTTTGCAGTATTGACGCCGGAACAGTTGGCTTGATTTTCCCTTTCAGCGCCTTGGCGATAATTTCCGCTTTCTCTTTGCCGGACGCCAAAAGAATAATCTTTTTGGCGCGCATAATCGTTGCCAGCCCCATAGTAAGAGCTTTTTTAGGAACTTCATTTATGCCGGAAAAATATTTCCTGTTGGCTTTGCGCGTTGCCGTTGTTAAATTAACCGGGCGGGTCTTTGATTTAAAGCTTGAGCCCGGCTCGTTAAAGCCGATGTGGTCATTCAAGCCGATGCCCAAAATCTGCAAATCTATCCCTTTTCTTTCTTTAATCATTTTTTCAAAATTCTCGCATTCTTTTTTTAAGTTTTTTGCCGCGCCGTTTAAAATAAAAATGTTTTTTTTATCAATATCAATATGCTTGAACAAATTTTCCCGCATATAATAATGATAGCTGTTTTTACTGTTTTCGCTCAAACCGGCGTATTCGTCCAAATTAAAAGCTGTTGTTTTTTTAAAGCTTACTTCGCCTTTTTTACATGCCCGGACTAAATTTTTATACATGCCAAGCGGGGTGTTGCCGGTCGCCAATCCTAAAACAGAATTTTTTTTCATTTGAATCTGCCGGATTATTAAATCAGCCGCTTTGCGCGACATTGATTGATAATTTTTAGCGATGATAATTTTCATAGTAATTTGCGAAAATTATATTATTATTTTACCACACAATCTGATTCAGTCCAACAAACCCTTGAAAAAAAATGCCGCAGCGGTTATAATAAATATAGTATGCAAAAAATAAAATTTAAAGAGGGAGAGCAAGCGCTGGCGATTGTCGCTCATCCGGACGATGAAACGATCTGGATGGGCGGATTTATTTTAAAGCATCCAGAATTTAACTGGACGATTTTTTCTCTCTGCCGCGCCTCCGACCCCGACCGCGCTCCGAAATTCTTGCGCGTCTGCGAGCGATACAACGCCAAGGCGATAATCACCGATCTTGAAGATGACGGCAAGTTGAATATTAAACAAACCCTGCCGATTATTAAAAAACTGATTATTGAAAAAATCAACGAAAAAAAATTTGGTTATATTTTTACGCACGGAGCAAACGGCGAATACGGCCACCCGCGGCATTTGGGAGTTTACAAAATCGTTAATGAATTGATAAAAGAAAAATTTTTAAAGCCAAGAACAGTTTTTTATTTTAACTACGCGAAAAAAAGCAAAAAGGAATTTGCTCCGCCTGTAGCTAAAAAAGATTCCGATTACATCTTAAAATTAACTAAAAAAGAATTTATCGCCAAAAAAGCCGTGATGTCAAAAATCTATGGCTTTAACCCCGATGGAATAGACGCCAATTACTGCACCAACCCTGAAGCCTTTAAAATATTGCGATTATAATTAATGATTGCGCAAAAATAAATTGTCAAAATTTTTAATGCTTTAAAAATTAAGTCATTAAAAATTATTTAAAAATTAAAAATTGGAAATTAAAAATTTTTTAATAGATTTTAAAAAAATAATAAAACTGTAAATAAATCACTTAATTATGTAATTTAAATAATATGCGCATCGCAATATTATACGCTTATCCTCCCGAGCCGGATGGCTTAAGCATTCAAGGGCATTTGCTTTATCGGGGATTAAAAGAAATAGGGGCTGATGTAATGCCCTGCCATTATCGGCCGAGTTTCCAAAAACAATGGATTTTAAGCGCTTACAAGCCGGACGTAGCTATCGGCATCGGCTGCTGGACTTACGCGCCGGACATTATTTTCAGTCCTCAGCAAAACGGCGTGATACCCGTGCCTTGGTTCGTGGCTAACGGCTGGGTTGCTAATTACCACAAAGCATTAAGCGAATTACCTTTGGTATTTACTACCAGCCAATGGGTTAAAGACGCTTACAAACGCGATGGCGTTGATGTAACCAACTATGAAGTTCTGCCCATCGGCTTTGACCCGAACGAAATCAAGCCGATTCCGCGGGAAGATCCCAGAGTGCAAAGACTGCGCGAAATGCTTGATGTCAAACCGCATGAAAAAATGATTTTAACCGTTGGCGGAGACGTAACAAGCAAGGGCGCGCAGGAAATGCTTAGAGCGCTGGCGGAAATTGACAAAGATTTTAAGGATTGGAAATATGTCTGCAAGGCCTCTGACAGCGAGAGCGCCGAGGACCACAGGCAAGAGGAAGATGCTTTAATTGAAAAACTTGGTCTGGATAGGGGTAAAATCATTTTTTTAAACGGCATGTATTCCCATGATTTTATGCCTTATCTGCTCTCCGCCTGCGATATTTACGCCGCGCCCTCGCGGCTTGAAGGATTTGGCATGATTCAGCTTGAAGCCATGGCTTGCGGCAGGCCGGTTATTTCCATAAACGCCGGCGGTCCGGTTGATACCATAATACATAACAAAACCGGCTTTTTGGCGGAAGTCGGCGAAACGATTAAATTGCACGATGAATGGGCTTATGAATCAATGGGCTTCGCGGCAGACCATAAAATTGTCTTTGACGAACCGAAAATTTTCGCCTACCGAGCCAGCATTTCGGACTTGGTTAAATACACGAAAATGCTTTTAACCGACGACAAATTAAGAGAAGAAATGGGTAAAAACGGTTATGAGCACGCCATGGCTAATTTCCAATACACGGATATAGCGAAGAAAGCGCTGAAAATGATTGAAGAAAAAATAACTCCACCCCAACCCTCCTCTTAAACAAGAGGAGGGAGCTACTCCACCCCAACCCTCCTCTTAAACAAGAGGAGGGAACTATATCCCCTCCTCTAAGATTAGAGGAGGGCAAGGGAGGAGTTGACGGCCTGCGTAAATATTTTATTAAAAAAATAATACTCTTTTTCTCTTCACGCACTCATAGGCGTAAACATACATTCCGGCGCTCCAGGCCTGATACGGCTCGCCCATTGGCTCGCCGGTTTTGCCGTCTAACCATTCGTTAAACTCCTTTTGCCGCATTTTTTTCAGCTCGTCTCCGGAAATTCTTTTTTTCTCTAAAGAGGAAATAATATAATCGGGCGAAGAAGGATTTTTAATTATCTGCAAATTGGCCTTTGCCAAAAGTTCAAGTTCCGCTTGGGCTTTTTTAAATTGCTTCATTTTAACCAAGGCCGCGACATAAAGTCCGCCGATAAACGGCCAGACTCCGCCGTTTAAATAATGAAACGGCTCGCGCGCGTCGCACAAGGCGAAATAATCATGCCACTCCTTACCGCCCTTTTCAATCGGCGGCCAAATGGCTTTGCAGGGATAAGGACGGTTGATTTTCTGCTTTTCAATATAATTTAATATTTTTTTCGCGATTGCGGACGGCGCCAGCCCGGTAATAACGGCAAGCAGGTTGCCGGCGGCGTCAAACCATTCTTCATGCTCGCGAATAGCATCATGGCTTTTCCACGCCCAAGGGTAGTAATAGCCCAGTTTA
>JAHIME010000062.1 GCA_018896595.1 Patescibacteria group bacterium | reverse complement strand
GAAAACGGGCGTTTTCGTGGCCTGAACCGTAAAGCTGCTTGCGCTGGGAAAAATATTTTTTGTTTTCAATAAAATAAACCGGCAAATCTTCCATTAAATAGCCCTTCCAATAATTAACGCGGACCGCTTCTTTGGAATTCAGATAAACTTTGACATTTTCAAAGATTAATTTTAAATTATGTTCTTTTTTATTAATAACCTGGCCGTACAAGGGGGTGATCACAATTATATCATGCCCTAATCTTTTTATGGCTTTAGGCAGGCTTCTGGCAACATCGGCCAGCCCGCCGGTTTTTGAATAAGGGGAGACCTCGGAGGCGATGTGCACTATTTTTAATTTATTTGGCATATATAATTACTATTAGCGGCGCAAATAGCTATCGCCAGCGCGTCCGCCGCGTCATCCGGCTTCGGCAGCTCTTTTAAATTTAATATCAGCTTCACCATTTTTTGCACCTGCGTTTTGCCGGCTTGTCCATAGGTAGTAACCGCCTGCTTGACTTGCAGAGGAGTAAACTCTTTGAACGTCAGTTTGTTCTGTTTTGCCGTCAAAAGGATTACGCCTCTGGCCTGGCCGACAACCAAAGCGGTTTTTATGTTTTTGCAAAAAAATAATTGCTCAACCGCGATTAAGCTTGGTTTATGTTTTTTTATTATACTATTCAATTCTTTATGAATAATTTCCAACCTGCCGGACAAATCCGTTTTAGCGCTTGTTTTGATTGAGCCGTAATCAAGACAAATTAATTTATTGTTTTCATTTTTAACAACCCCAAAGCCGGTGTCGGCAATGCCCGGATCAATTCCGAGGATAATTTTGGACAGAGAATTAACCATAAATAAAAATTTAAATATTATTTATGTTATGATAATAATCCGCCGCATCCTCATTATCCTCCAATTCTTCAATAAATTTCTCAACCCTTTCTTTATCTTCGCCGCTCAATGCCAAATCTTCTTTGGCAATATATTCAATTTCCGCCGATTCGGTTTTAATGTTTTTTTCTTCCAAAAATTTTTTAACTTTTTGCAAATCTTCTATTTTAGTATAAATCGTGACGCCTTCCTCTTCTTTTAAAATATCCTGCGCTCCGGCGTCAATCAATTCCAGCTCAAATTCTTCCGCCGATAGTTTATTATTTGTTAATTCGTCTTTAGCGATTCTTATTACGCCTTTTGATCCAAAATTCCACATCACCGAACCGAAAGCGCCTCCATGCTTCGCAAATAAATGGCGGATATTGGCGGCGGCGCGGTTTTTATTGTCCGTAAGGCATTTAACGATAAACTGGGATTTCGCCGGCCCCAGTCCTTCATAAACCAGCTCTTCAATCGCCGCGCCCGCGAGCTCGCCGGTGCCGCGCTTAATCGCCCGTTCAATATTGTCTTTCGGCATATTGGCGGTCCGCGCTTTGTCAATCGCCATGCGCAAAGAAAAGTTAGTATCCGGATCCCCGCCTTTTTCACGCGCGGCAATCGTGATAATATTGGAAAGCTTGGTAAAAATAGCGCCTCTTTTGGCGTCGGTTACGGCTTTCTGCCTTTTGGTTGTCGCCCATTTGCTATGCCCCGACATAAAATTAAAAATAATATTAAACAAAATCAGGCAAGGCCTGATAATTACAATTTAACACATTGCGGCGTAAAAATCAAACTGCGATTATTCCGCTTAATCGCGTAAATTTTCCAGTAAAAAATTGCCTAAAATCCAAATACTTCATAACAATAGCGTATAAAAAATTATACATATTTGTTTTTATAAAGAAAAACAGGCGAAATAAGCCTGTTTTTTATAAAAAATAAAATACTAATGCAATGATTCGCAAACCTTTCCGTCTTTGTCGCTATCTAACCTGTGAATGTCATTGCTGATTCCGCCGCAACATTCAAATAAAGCCTGGGCTTCAGCCTGAGTTTTAAAATCACCGCAATTATATTTATTGGACGAGCATTCGCATTGCGCTTTTGTTTCAGGTGATTTAACTGTAATTTCCGTTGGTTTTATTTCAGAGACAACTGGGACGGTAGCCGGGCTATTAATATTTTTCTCCCCGCAAGCCCCGTCCGCCCATAAACCTAATTTTTTAGTGCGGGCGTAATTTTCAGCTTCCTTAAATTGGCTTTGATATTTATATGGAATGTTATAAGTATATTCGTAGGCATAACCTTGCTTGATAATCTCCAAATTATAAAATAGCCCTTCTTTGATTTTTATATATCTTAACAGTCTGCCATATTTATCTCTTTCGTCTTGGCTATCGTCTTTTTCCAGAGCCACCAACTTACCGCTTAATAATTCCTTGGCTTTATTACTCGCTTCAATCCCGAAACACTCAACTGGTTTTCTCGGATCAACTGTCTCAGGAGTATTAATTCCAATAAGCCGAATGATTTCGCTAACTCCGTCAATATCCACGGCAATGGTATCGCCGTCCACAACTTTGATTACTTTAAAATATTTTGTTTCCTCATTTTTTATTTCTTCTGTTTTTACTTCTTCCTTTATTACTTCACCATTGTCTTCCGCGCCGCTCAAATTATTACCGGCTTCAATTTTTGTTTGGCTTAAATTATTTTTAGCTTCAGCGTCAATCTCTCGAGCTATTTGCTCTTCTTTCTGCTCTTCTGGTTTTGGCTCTTCCTGCTTATTATTTTCAGGGCTTGCAACTGTATTAGCGTTTTGATTATTACCCAATGAATTGTCTGTCATCTCGCATCCGGCCAATAATAAAAGAGAAATAGAAAAAACGGCAAATAATACAATGGCTTTCCTTGTTTTCATACTCTTTACTTACACTTTCATTATAACATAAACAGTCCTCTTCTCGCTCAGTTTTTAGGACAACACAACCCGCCACGCTTATTTAATTTCCCCTACATCAATTTTCCTAACATCGCTATTCGTGATCCCCAGCCCTAATTCGCGCATAATACTGAACGCGTCCGCCGGACGGTTTAAAAAATATCCTTTTAAGTTTTTGGGGTTAATATAATACGCTTCGCCGTTTTGCTCAACATCTAACATTATTTTTCCGGATAATCTGCTTGG
>JAHIME010000061.1 GCA_018896595.1 Patescibacteria group bacterium | reverse complement strand
TCATTAATAACCGGCGCCAATAATTTGCAAGGCCCGCACCATTCTGCGAAAAAATCCACTAAAATTAGCCCTTTATTGTCTTCAACTTCTTGTTTAAAGTTTTGATCAGTAAATATCATATTTTGCTAATATTACACGAATAATAAAAAATGACTAAACATATTCTATGAGGAACAAAAAACTATACGGCTATTTCCAGCACTGACTTAAGAGCAACTGATAATTCCATATCAATGCTATCACAAAAATGCCCCTTGTTATGTTCAATTACTATTTTTGCCCCCAACGCATCAGTAAATTCTTCTTTATTATCCAAAGGAACATACGGATCGTCGTCAGAAAAAATAGCCACGCTCTTTTTGAGATGAGTTTTTACCTTTTTGAGATTTATTGGCGTTTTAAGCCATTCTTCAGAAACACTGCGGACAACATCGTCGTCTTCAAGATTTGTGAGCCGCTTGAAAAAACCAGCGATAAAAACCGCGCCGCCAACTTTTGTGTTTTCTGGCAATGTTTCCAAGTAGCGGGCAATTGTCTGGCAACCCATACTGTGACCGACAAAATAAGTTTTCTCATCTGGAATTCCTACAACCTCTTTAAGTTTTGGCACCCAACTATTAATTCTCGGTTCATCTGGTTTGGGAAGCTGTGGTATAAAAACATCAAATCCCCTTATTTCTAATTCTTTTTTAAGCCAAGGAAACCACCCTTCTTCGGGATAACCGTCCCAACCATGAATTATAAAAACTCTTTTTTGCATAAATTATCGTAGATATATCAATGTGGACCATAAGGGACTTGAACCCTTGACCTCTTCCATGCCATGGAAGCGCTCTAGCCAACTGAGCTAATGGCCCGCTTAAAATTTTTGATTTATGCTATTTTCAAGTATAATATATTATTAACATTTTGCAAACATACGCGCTCATCCCCTCTTCTTGTTTAATATAGTTCCCTCCTCTTGTTTAAGAGGAGGGTTGGGGTGGAGTTAAATATTCCTTTCAACTCCTCCCTTGCCCTCCTCTAATCTTAGAGGAGGGGATGAAATAATACCTGCTCATAGTTCCCTCCTCTTTGATAAGAGAAAGGACGGGGTGAAGTAACCCCCTCCTCTTGTTTAAGAGGAGGGCTGGGGTGGAGTAAAAAAACTTATTTCTCGCTCCCATCTTTTATTTTTGATTTTAAAAATATACAACTTTTATAAATATCATTAATCACCGTGTCCAAATTTTCATATACATCAATGTTTAAATATCTTTTAACTGTTAATCCCAAATTTTCTAAATATTTCTGCCTTTTAATATCATCTTTTATTTCTTCATTGGTAGAATGGGTTGCGCCGTCAAGCTCTATCGCTAATTTTAATAACGGGCAATAAAAATCCACTATATATTTTCCAATTCCGTATTGCCGGCGAAATCTAAACCCGAGCTGATCAAGCTTTAATCTATGCCATAATTTCTTTTCCGCTCCAACTTCCTGCTTTCTTAATTTTCTTCTTAGGTCTTTTTGATGCGGCAGATTAAATACTTGGGACATAAGATGATTGTTTGTTTTTTTTAAATACCATATGCTGTCTTCCCGTCCGTCAACTCCTCCCTTGCCCTCCTCTAATCTTAGAGGAGGGGATGAAATAACACCTGCTCATAATTCCCTCCTCTTATTTAAGGAGATGACTTGGGGAATTGTTCCCTCCTCTTGTATAAGAGGAGGGGCAGGGTGGAGTTATTTTATACTTATTTTTCTACATAGAACAACCTAATTAACATCTAAATCATCAATCTAAAATCAAAAATATAAAATAATAAATGTGTCCTCGAGAGGAATCGAACCTCTATCTAGAGCTTAGGAGTTTCCTATTCCCCGCCTGCCATCGCCTGTGCCCCCGAGAGGAATCGAACCTCTATCTAGAGCTTAGGAGTCTCCTATTCTATCCATTAAACTACGGGGGCTCAGGCCATGGCGGGCAGGTACCTATTGTCAGCCAGAGGCTGATCCGCCTTGGGCGGAAACTACGAGGGCAAAAAGGAATTAATCGCTAATATTAAACAAAACTATAAATAATATGGCTAATATTAGGTAAAATGATAAATAATATCGCTAATATTAGACAAAAATAAAAATAATATCGCTAATATTAAAGAAAATTTAATACAGCATAATAAATATTTGGCTAATATTACTATTTTTTCTACTATTAATACAAATTTTTATTTTTAAAAATTTCTCAATCTAAATAATTCCATGTTGAAAGTGCAAAAGAATTAAATTTGCCCTTTCTCTTGTCATTCCCGCGCAAGCGGGAATCCAAATTCTGTGCGATAAACACTGGATTCCCGCTTGCGCGGGAATGACAGAATTAAATTTTTCTACATTTTTATATTACTATATTTTTTTTACTTTGACAAACGGCAAAACCCTGCTAAAATTAAAATACGGGAGGGGATTTTAATTATTTAATAAACAGCGCGTATAATACACCTAATATACGCTTATTCGCGCCATTAAACAAACATATGTTTAAAAGCCAAGAAGAAGAAAGTTTTAAAAAAGTTGAAACGATTATCGGCCCCTCTGTAAAAGTCAAAGGCGATTTTAACAGCCAGGGCAATATTGTTGTTGAAGGTATTGTTGAGGGCAGTTTAAAAACCAAGGGCAGCCTGCATATCGGAGATAAAGCCAAAGTTATGGCGGAAATTGAAGCCGGTGACGCGAAAATCAGCGGACAGGTTAACGGCAATGTTAAAATCAAGGGCTATTTGGAAATCATGGCCGCGGCTAAAATTTTCGGCGATGTTGAAGCGTCAATCCTGTCAATTGAGCGCGGAGCAATCTTAAACGGCAAATGCACAATGGCGGCGGAAGGAGCGGTTAATGTTAAAAAAGAAAAAGAATAATGCAAATTTATAAATTTATTTATTCATTTTGCACTTTGAACTTTGCACTTTGAACTTTTTTATGCACGTCTATATCTACGATTCTTATGTGAATCAAAAAAAATACGACAAAATTTTGGCCTCTATTGAAACCCGCATCACCGATCTTGGCTTGAACGGCAAAATTTGCCGCTTGGGCTTGATGAAAAATATTGTTAGCTTGGTGGACACCGAACTTAAGCGGGGAGCGAAAACCATTGTCGCGGTCGGCAATGACAGCACCGTAAGCCAAGTAATAAATTCAATGGCCGGCAGCAGCGTTCCTTTGGGAATTATTCCGATGGGCAAAGACAACAACCTGATTGCCGCCGGTTTAGGCATTGGCTTGGAAGAAGAGGCCTGTGATATTTTATCAGCCAGAAGAATCACCAAGCTTAATTTGGGCCAAGCCAATAATTTATATTTTTTGGCCAAAGCCGCCATAACTAACAAGGGGACGGTTGTTGAAATTGACAAAAATTATTCAATTGAAATTATGGGTCCGGGCGAAATAAATATTATTAACTTGAATATCAACAACGAGCCCTTGCCTGAAAAAATTAAAATTGACCCGCAAGATGGAATCTTGGAGCTCTTTATTAAAACCAAAGATTCAAAAAGCTTTTTTAAAAAAATAATCGGCCAATCGGTTTTTCCTTTTAAAACATTAACCATCCTCAATGAAAGCCATCCCATCATTCTTGATAATTCAATCAAGGTTCCGGCTCCGGCGGAAATCAGCATTGCCAAGCAGAAGCTGAATGTCATCGTGGGAAAAGGCAGGAGTTTTTAATTTAATTTTACACAAATTTTGTATATTATCCGTTATTTGGTCTCGGCGCAGTCTCCTCGCAAGGGACTGTGCCGCGGCAATGAGCAGTTTGGTCTCGGCGCAGTCTCCTCGCAAGGGACTGTGCTATGACTAAATATATATTTTGGCCCCGGCGCAGTCTCCTCGCAAGGGACTGTGCCGCGGCAATGAGCAGTTTGGTCTCGGCGCAGTCTCCTCGCAAGGGACTGTGCTATGACTAAATATATATTTTGGTCCCGGCGCAGTCTCCTCGCAAGGGACTGTGCCGCGGCAATGAGCAGTAAAAATATTTGGTCTCGGCGCAGTCTCCTCGCAAGGGACTGTGCCGCGGCAATGAGCAGTAAAAATATTAATTTATGGCAGTACGGGTTAAAATAGCAAATACAAATAATGAAATATATTTTATTACTTTTACAATATTAGATTGGAAACATATTTTTATCAGCGATAAATATTGCTCATTGGTTTATAAATGGTTTGATTATATGCGCGATAAATACGGCAATAAAATTTACGGTTACGCAATAATGCCTAATCATCTGCATTGTATAATCAAGCTGTCAACAACAGCGCCGGATATTTCAAAAGTAGTGCAAAACGCCAAAAGATTTTTGGCCTACGGGATAGTGGCTCAGCTGAAAGAGGACGGAAACAGAGAAATGCTGAATTTTTTCAAAGCAAAAGCCGATGTCAAGAGCAACGCAAAGCATAAAGTGTTTAAGAAAAGGTTTGATTCATTAATAATTCAGTCGCAAAAATTCTTTTTACAGAAATTAAATTATATTCATAACAATCCTTGCCATGAAAAATGGAATTTAGCCGAGAACCCGGAAGAATATTTATATTCAAGCGCGTCTAATTATATTTTAGGCAAGGGGTATTACGCGGTAGATATTATGGATTTTTAACCGCAACGGCACAGTCCCTTGCGAGGAGACTGCGCCGAGACCAAGCGGCGGCACAGTCCCTTGCGAGGAGACTGCGCCGAGACCAAGCGGCGGCACAGTC
>JAHIME010000060.1 GCA_018896595.1 Patescibacteria group bacterium | reverse complement strand
TGCGCTTTGCTTCTTTCAATTATCTTTACTTTATTGGTAAAGAACTTCGCGATTAGGCGCGGCATAGTTGACAAGCCGGATTTGGACAGGAAAATTCACCGAACCGCGACGCCATTGCTCGGAGGAATGGCTATTTTTTTGTCGTTTTTTCTTGTTTTGTATTTTGTCCGCGATAAGCTCTTGGCCGGCGATTTGGAGGCGCGCCATTGGCTGGGGTTTTTTGCCGGCGCCTGCTTTTTAATGATCGGCGGATTTTTGGACGATAAATACAATTTAAAGCCGAAACAGCAGATTATTTTTCCCATTCTGGCCATTATCGCCGTAATTATCGGCGGAGTCGGCATTGAAAAAATAACCAACCCTTTTGGCGGGCTTATCCATCTTGACCAATGGCGGATTCCCGTGATGGATTGGGGGGGCGGCATGCGTTATTTTATGGTTTTGGCCGACGGCTTTGCCGTTCTTTGGCTTATGGGCATGATGTACACCACGAAATTGTTGGACGGCGTTGACGGCTTGGTAACCGGCGTAACCGCCATTGGCGGAATTATTATTTTTTTGTTCACCATGACCACAAAATACTACCAGCCGGATATCGGCTTGGCCGCCTTGATTTTGGCCGGCGCCTGCCTCGGTTTTTTGATTTTTAACTGGCATCCGGCAAAAATATTCTTGGGCGAGGGCGGCTCTTTGCTTTTGGGCTATGTCCTGGGGGTGCTGGCCATAATTTCCGGCGGAAAAATCGCCATTGCTTTGCTGATTATGGGCATTCCGATAATGGACGCGGCATGGACGATTATCAGGCGGCTGGCTCAAGGCAAAAATCCTTTCTCGTTCGCCGACAAATCGCATTTACATCATCGCTTTTTAAGTTTTGGCCTTACGCAAAGGCAGACGGTTCTAATTTATTATTTTTTAGCCGGCGGCTTTGGCTTGAGCGCCCTGTTTCTGCAGTCGGCCGGCAAGCTGTTCGCTTTAGCCGTTTTAATTTTACTGATGCTTTTAATAGTAATTGGGTTTACTTATTTTACCAAGAAAGTGGAATAAATTATAAAAATCAATAAAAAAAGGCGCCGAGTTTTGCGTGCTCGGCGCGATTTGTTCGTCTACCCTCCCCCTCATATATTAATTTCAACTACTAATTTTAGAATTTTTTCCAACCTCCTTCCCCCTTCCTTAGCTATGTTTTGGTTTGTTGCGAAGACCACGGGGCGGTCATTATACAAATAGAATAATCTTGAATCCAGAGGAACCTCCTCGGCTGTTATTTTTTTGTATGGGATTTTTTTAAAAGAATCCCGCCCCAATATTCTTTGGATTAACGAGAATGTCCTTGGCTTAACACTGCCGACATATTCACTGTGGTTCATTTTATGCGCGACTAAAAATATCGCGCAAACAAGCGTTTTTATAACCAGCAGTTTTATGTCAAAAAACAGCTCAACATCCCATGTAAGCTTGGTAATCTCTTTTACCTCTTTTGTTTGAGATAAAGAAACTCCGCTAAAAATTCTTTTAATAGGGATGTTTTGCTCAAAGAATCCTAAGGTTCCGCACAACACTCCGTCTAAATAGGCCCCAAAAAGAATATTGGGATAATTATTAATCTTGCCAAAATTTTCTCGTAAAATCATTTCTTCTTCGCGCAATCTTTCCAGCATCACCGGGTCGCCGTTATGCGCAACTTTCAATTTTTTCAAATCTTCCAAATCTGCTTTCAAGAACATTTTTCGCGAGAAAGAAATAGCTTGTTCAAACTCTCCGTTGCCGTTGCTTATCTCCCTTATTATCAGCTTATCCATAATAATCCCTCCCATAGATTATTTTTTTATGGATTCGCCATTCCTCCTCGCCACTTTTTCGTGTTTGTTTGATTTGTTAAGCAGGTGACGCTTTTTGATTAATATGCGAATGGTTCCAGCCAATCTCCTGTCCAAAGATGCCATGGAGAAACCTTGGTCCAATGGCGATCTTTAAAAGGGCTGTATTTCTGATATTGTTCCTGAAAAATAAGGGCGAAATAGTTTGAGCACATTAGGTTTGAGCGTCCGCGCAATCTTGGCACCGGCTTATATTTCAGCCGATTTTCCAGTAAAAGCAATTTTTCAAGCCCGGCCCACCAAATCGGCCACATGTCAAATTTCGTGCCGATTAACGCCCTGCCCTTTTTTATGATTTCGTCCATGTTTTCCGTAAGCTCTTTCGGCCTGCGAAAAAATATTAAATCCTTGCTTGCTATAAAATTTTTCTTTATTTCAACTTCCTGCGTGCCGCTTCCGTGAAGGCCGGCTGTTTCCAGCGCAGTATTTTCGCCGGTTATTAATATTGTGTGGTTTGGCCTAACCAAAGCGAACGGGTCGCTTCCCAATAAAGCGATTAGTTTGCAAATCCAGTCCGCTCCTTCGCCGGTTCTATGAATAAAACCGACATCCCCTTTGCGATAATGCGTTCCATACACGGGATTTTTTATTATATTTAGTTCCGCAATCATCTTTCACCTCCATCATATTTTATTGTCAAAGGTCGTTAGAACACTATAATTTATCATTAATCAAAATTTTTGTCAAGGGTTTTTGTAGACTTGTAAAGGTGAAATAGAAATGTCCTGTCTGCTAATTTTTGCGCCATAAATGAAAATATGATAAATTATAATTATGGCAGACAATAATTTTTGGGAAAAAATTGAAAAACCGATTTTCGCATTAGCCCCTATGGCAGGCATCGCAGACAGCGCTTTCAGGCGGATTTGCAAAGAATTCGGCGCTGATGTTTTATACGGCGAAATGGCGAGCGCGGCCGCTTTGGTTTATAATCCGATTAAAACATTGGAGCTTTTGCAATCCGACAAAAAAGAAGCGCCGTATATCGCCCAATTGTTCGGCAGCAATCCCGATCATTTCGCTAAAGCCGTTCGCTTATTGGCGAGTAAAAAACAACAGTTCCGGATGCCGGATGGCATTGACATAAACTTCGGCTGTCCTGTGCCGAAAATTTTTAAGCAAGGAGCCGGCGCGGCTTTGATGCGGAATTTAAAACAGGCGCGCGAGGTTATCAAGGCCGTTCTTGGCAATACTGATTTGCCGGTATCAATAAAATTGCGGGCGAAATCAGGCGAAATTGATTGCTTGATGTTTTTGGATTATATGAAAGATTTGCCGATCAGCGCGGCGATGATCCACGGCAGAACATTGGCGCAAGGATTTGGCGGCCCGGTTGATCGCGAAATAATAAAAAAAGCGAGAAATTATTTCGGAGGAATAATTCTCGCCAATGGCGGAGTGATGAGCGCGCGGGATGCTTTTGATTTGCTGGAAAAAACCAAAGCCGGCGGCGTCGGCATCGCGCGGGGCGCTTTGGGCAGGCCCTGGCTTTTCAGGGAAATGAAAAATAAAAAAGCGGAAGTAAAAGGCGAAAAAGAAATTTTTAAAATCGCTTTAAAGCATGCCGAACTGGCGGAAAAATTAAAAAGCAGGCAAGGGATAATAGAAATGAGAAAGCATTTATGCTGGTATGTCCGCGGCTTGCCCGGAGCGAGTGAGATGAGGAGCGGATTGGTGAAAGTTGAGAGTTTGGAAGATGTAAAGAATATTTTAAAGTAATCTTTTTTCTTCTCCGGATTTATCGGAAGACATCTATTTACAGCCACTTTTTCTTTTTAAAAAATACCAGCATGCATAAACAGCATGTAAGCATAATTGATACAATAATCCAAAAGCCGTTTTCATTACTGATGAACGGCATTCCTCCTTCAATATTCATGCCGAAAATGGCGGCAAACAAAGTAAGAGGGAAGACAATAACGGAAAAAATGGTGAGCGTTTTCATTATATCGCTGATGCGGTAATTAAGCAATGATTCATTGGTGCCGTTAAGCACTTCAATCATTTCTTTCTGGTTTTCCAAAATTTCCCAGACTCTTTTTGAACGTTCAAGCAATTCATTGTAGTACGGCTTGATTTTCTGCTCAGGAACAAGCCCGCTTTTTATGCCCATTAATTGCTTGATGATATTTTTGTGGCTTTGCATGATTTTGCGGAAGTTTATGATATTATGCCTTAAGGACAGGATATAAGAGACCGCCCTTTTTTGCTCCTGCTCAAAAATTATTTCTTCCGTTTTAGCGATTTCCACGCTGTTCTGGTCAAGCAGGGGAAAACAGGAAAGCATAAGCTTTTCCAGCAGTTCGTAAAGCAGGATAGCCGAGGATTCAAATTTATAGGCGAGCAGGGAATCGCTGTCTTTTTTGCAGAGGTTGAAAAATTCGCTTAAAGTTTTGATGTTGTTATTATGCAGAGTAATCAAGTAGCCATTGCCTATGAAAAAATCTATTTCTCCGGCTGTAATGCAATATTTCGCGTGTTGATCTTGAATTTTTATCTTACGTTTTGTATTTTCAAAGAGACTTCTTTTTGCGGCGGGCGTTAACTGAAAAACCGGAAAATGCAGGATCATAAACAGATAATTTTCGTTTTGCGCTATCATCGGCCTTTGGGCGACTGATTTAGCGGTTGAGGCTTGCAGATGCGTTAAATTAAAATTATAATTTTTGCGCAAATATTCCAATTCTTTTTTGCCCGCCTCGCAAATATCAATCCAGACTAATTTTTCATTAGCGGTTCTCGGGTTGTCAATGGTTATTTGCTGGATATTCGGCGAAATTTTTATGTATTTGGACATAGTTTTAAAATAAAAATTTTATAATTATATTATAGCACATATTAATATTTTATGGTATAATTTAAAATAATGCGAATACTACAAAT
The DNA here is from genome assembly GCA_018896595.1 of Patescibacteria group bacterium. Taxonomy (GTDB): domain Bacteria; phylum Patescibacteriota; class Patescibacteriia; order Patescibacteriales; family VMTK01; genus JAHIME01. The sequence goes on along the minus strand of JAHIME010000060.1, from coordinate 6,005 downwards.
TAGTATGCGAATACTACAAATTTTATTATACAAGTTATTCGTATAAAATTATTATGAATTTAAAAAAAATAGAAGTTGATAGGAAAAGCCGGGAAATTATTGATAAATCAAAGGAGCGTGGAGCCGAAAAGCATGCGGCCGGGCATGAAAAAGAAAGAGGAATAGAAGTGAGCCCGCTTGACAGGGAAAGGGTTTTGTCCGAGATAGCTTCTGTTGAAAAAGAAGAGAAACCCGGAGCAAGTGACATAATAAGCATTGGTGATTTTCAATATAAGCGAAAACAAAGGGAAAAACAGATAGAAAAAATTTTGGAAAAAAATTTGGAAGATGTTTATCTCAATATGCCGCCGGCCAAACAGCGGGAATTTAAAGTTGCCGGGGAACAAGCCGCGCGCGCGATTAACACGCTCTTAAATCAGGCGAAAACCGGGCTGAAAAAAATTATTGATTTGATAAAAAAATGGCTTTTAATCATTCCCGGGGTTAATAAATTTTTTTTGGAGCAGGAAGCGAAAATCAAGGCGGACGAGATATTTAAAATAAAAAATAAAAAATAAAATCATGGATTACGGCATAGCCCGGCAAAATTCGGACATAGTGATTAATACGGCTTCATTTAATTTCGGCGGCGTGATGTTTTTTTTATTCTGGGCGGCGGTTGTTTTTTTCGCGCTGTTCATATTGAAAAAAATTATTGAAAGAAAAGCGATTCGCGGCAAATTCCACGACCACGCGGTTTATTTGATCCGCATACCGAAAGAAAAGCCGGCTGACCAAATAAAAGAATCGTCTTTCCAGCAGAAATTGCACGAAGAAATTTCCAGAGGGGAGGCGATTTTCGCCGGCATAGGCGGGCTAAGGGCGCAAAGGGGGCTTAGACAATGGCTGTTCGGGCGCAACGACCATTTTTCTTTTGAAATCGTGGCCAGCCGCAAGCTCATATCCTTTTACGCGACGGCTCCCCGGCAAATGGGCCGCTACCTTGAGCAGCAGATTCAGGCGTATTACCCCGAGGCGGTTATGGAAGAAGTGGAAGATTACAATATGTTTAATCCGCAGGGAGAGATAATCGCCGGCTACTTAAAGACCAGGCGGCAATTTGTTTTTCCGCTTAAAACTTACTTGAAGCAGGAAACGGACCCGATGAATTCAATTATCAATGTTATGTCAAAATTGGACAGAGACGAGGGGTTGGCGATCCAATATGTGGCGCGCAGCGCGAAAGGGTCCTGGCACAACAAGGCCAGGCAGGTTGTCAAAGAAGTGTACAAAGAAAAATCAATAGGCGAAGCGCTGAAATCAATCGGACCGGCCAGATATTTTTCTTTTATCGCGGATTTATTCAAGGCCGCCAAGCCGAAAAAATTGCAAGAACAGCAAAAATTCAATGCCCCGAAAAGATTGTCCGCCATGGAAGAGGTGATGCTTAAAGGCATAGAAGAGAAAAATTCCAAGGCCGGACTTGATGTTAATTTGCGCATTGTCGTAAGCGTCCGCGACAAAGGCAGGGCGCAGCTTTATTTGGATAATTTAGCCAGCGCTTTCAGCCAGTATAATTATTACGAGTACGGCAACAGCTTTTACAACAAAATCGCGCGCGGCGGGTTCGCTTCGTTTTGGCCGGCCGGCCGGAAAAAAATAATTGACGATTTTATTTACCGCCGTTTTGACCCGGCTATCGCTTTTCTGCTTAATACCGAAGAATTGGCCAGTTTGTTCCACATGCCGCTGAAGGAAACCGAAACTCCCAATATTTTATGGCTTACGGCCAAGCTCGCGCCCGCGCCTTCCAATATTCCCGAAGAAGGGATAATTTTAGGCAAAAACATTTATCGCGGGATTGTCAATGAAGTTAAAATCAAGAGAGACGACCGCCGCCGCCATACTTACATTATCGGCAAATCCGGCGTGGGCAAATCGGTGTTGCTGGCCAATATGGCGATACAGGACATTGCCAACGGCGAGGGAGTCTGCGTTATTGACCCGCACGGCGACTTGATTAACGATATAATCACCCGCATTCCGCTGGAGCGGGCTGAAGACGTGATTTTATTCGCTCCCGCGGACACAGAGCGGCCCCTGGCCCTGAACTTGATGGAATATGACGAGCGGTACCCCGAGCAAAAAACTTTCGTCATTAATGAAATGATTAAAATTTTTGACAAACTGTACGATTTGAAAGCGACCGGCGGCCCGATTTTTGAGCAGTATATGCGCAACGCCATGCTTTTGGTTATGAGCGACCCTGAATCCGGCTCAACTTTGATGGAGATTCCCAAAGTTCTGGCTGACGCCGATTTCAGAAAAATGAAATTAGAAATATGCAAAGACCCGACTGTGGTTGATTTTTGGCGCAAGGAAGCGGAAAAAGCCGGCGGGGAAGCGGCTTTGGCCAATGTCGTGCCGTATGTTACTTCAAAACTTACATCTTTTATTTCAAATGATACCATGAGGCCGATTATCGGCCAGCAAAAAAGCTCTTTTAATCTAAGGGATATTATGGACAAGAAAAAAATATTATTAGTTGATTTGTCAAAAGGCAGGGTGGGGGAGATGAACGCTTATCTTTTGGGCATGATTTTAGTCGGAAAAATACTGATGTCGGCCTTGTCCAGAACCGATATTCCGCAGGAACAAAGAAAAGATTTTTATCTGTATATTGACGAATTCCAGAATTTTACCACGGATTCAATTTGTTCTATTTTATCCGAAGCCAGAAAATATAATTTGAATTTAATCATCGCCCACCAATATTTGGGCCAGCTGGTTGCGCACGGCAAAGATACAACCATAAGGGACGCGGTTTTCGGCAATGTCGGAACATGGATATTGTTTAAGATCGGCTCGGAAGACGCGGAAGTAATGGATAAAGAGTTTGCTCCGGTTTTTAACAAATACGATTTAATCAATATTGAAAGATACACGGCTTATGTGAAATTATTGATTGACAATACCGCCTCAAGGCCGTTTTCCATGGCGACTGATTGGCCCCTGCCCGGCGTTTATAATCCGGAAACAGCCGATAAAATCAAGTCCTTAAGCCGCTTAAAATACGGCCAGGACAGGAATATCATTGAGGCGGAAATTATGAGGCGGGCGCGGCTGGGCTAATCGGCTTTACAAGAATATGAAAGTAATTTATTATAACAATATAAAAATAAAAAATTAATTAAAACAAAAACATATGGCAAACACAAACACAAACATAAATAATGACGATTTGGCGTTGCAAGCTTCCGATGAAAATGAATTAGAGCAGGATTCAGCCAAACAGGAAGAAAAAGAGGAAGAAAATGTTGTTATCGCCAAATCAAAAATGGCTTTAATAAAAAAATTATTAGGCAATATCAAGGAAAATAACGATCGCCTTACGCAATTGCTGTCAGGGTATTTAAGCGCCGAGGAAGAAGCGAGCATCGGCATCGGACAGACAGCCGATGAGAATTTCAGCGAGGGCGGACAGGAACAGGACGGGAGCAAGGTTATAGAAGGCGTTTTTGACGGCGAAAATATGATCGGCCCGGACGGCAAGCAATACAGCGTGCCGGCCAATTACGCTTCAAAGTCAAAATTGGTTGAAGGCGACATTTTGAAATTAACCATAACCGCCAACGGCACCTTTATCTTCAAGCAAATCGGCCCGATTGAGCGCTCCCGCGTTATCGCGACGGTTGAGCGCGCCGGCGAAGGAAATTTCATCGCCGCGGCCGGTGGAAAAAAATGGCGCTTGCTCACGGCCAGCATCACTTATTACAGGGGCGAGCCGGGAGACGAGGTTGTGATTTTAACGCCGAAAGCGGGGGAGAGCCAATGGGCGGCGGTTGAGAATGTGGTGAAGAAACCGTTTGTTTAGAATTTAGGATTTATTAATTTTTTTATGGCTACACTATATAGAAAATACAGGCCGCAGAATTTTGAAGAAGTGGTCGGGCAAAACCACATAAAATTAACATTGGAGCATGAAATAGAATCGGGCAAAATCGCTCATGCCTATCTTTTTTGCGGCCCCCGCGCCGTGGGAAAAACCACTTTGGCGAGAGTATTCGCGAAAGCGATAAACTGCAAGGATAGAAAAGAAGGGGCTTTTGAGCCCTGCAACGAATGCGAGATTTGCCGCGAAATCACGGGCGGGCGGGCGCTTGATATTATTGAAATAGACGCGGCAAGCCATACCGGCGTTGACAATGTGAGGGAAAACATCATCGCCAGCGCGCGGGTCGCGCCTTCAAGGTGCAAATACAAGGTTTTTGTCATTGACGAAGCGCATATGCTGTCAATTTCTGCTTTTAACGCTTTGCTTAAAACGATTGAAGAGCCGCCCGCCAATGTCATTTTTATTTTATGCACGACCGAAGTCCACAAAGTGCCGACCACCATAATCTCGCGCTGCCAAAGGTTTGATTTTAAAAGAATCAGCGTAACGGATATTGTTAAAAAATTAAATTACATCGTAAAAAACGAGGGCATAAAAATAGACAAAAAAATTCTGGAAGCCATAGCCAGGCAGTCTGAAGGCCATATGCGGGACGCCGAGAGCCTGCTGGGGCAGATTGTGTCGGTGGGCGGGAAAGAAATAACAAGCGAAGAAGCCGACTTGGTTATTCCAAGAAGCGATTTGGGCGAAGCGGTGAATTTAGTCGGCTGTTTGGCGAAAAAAGACGGCGGCGGCGGCATAAAACTGATTAATAATCTGATAGACGAAGGCATTGACCTGAAATCATTCGCTGGCGATTTGATTGAAATATTGCGCCGGATGCTGCTGTTTAAAATAAGCCCCGGCTTAACCCAGCGGCTGGGCCTGGAATTGGGCGAGAGTTTGGAAATAAAAATCAACCAAGTAAGCCAGGATTTAACGGCGGGGAAATTAATCGTTTTTATAGAGCGCTTCATTAAGGCGAAGAATGAGCTTAAAGGAAGCTTTATAGTCCAGCTGCCGATGGAATTGGCGGTTATTGAGCTTTGCGCGATAATGCCCGCCGTTTCTTATCCCGTCCCGCGGCCGCAATCCGGCGGCGATAATTATTCCGTCCCAAAGGGAAGTCTTTCTGGCGGCGCGGAAAAGCAGGCTCCGGCGCCGGCGGCTGAACAATCCCAAGGGGAAGTTTCCGGCAATATCGGCATGGATCAGATAATCGCGAAATGGAACGAAGTTCTGGCAAAAGTTAAGCAACACAACCATTCCTTGTCTTTTATTTTGCGCGTTTGCCGGCCGAGGAATATAAACGGCGGCCAACTGCAGATGGCTTTTAAATACAAATTCCACAAAGACAGAGTTGACGATCCGAGTATAAAAAGTATAATAGAGAAGGTCTTGCAGCAGGTTTACGGCCTGCCGTTGACGGTTTCCGCGCTGGTTGACGAAAATCTTGTCCTTGACCATAATGGCGGTTCGGAAACGGCCGGGAGCAAGCCGATGGACAATGGCGCGGCCGGCGCCGAAGGCGAAGAAAAAGGCGATGGCGGCGGCAAAAACGGCATGATAGACAATCTGCTGAAAACTTTCGGCGGAAAAATTGTCAGCTAATTCGGGGATCGTCCCTGGCCGCGCCCAAGGCGCAGCCGCGGGCAGGCTAATGGCAGGACATCAGGTTCCCTGGCCGCGCCCAAGGCGCAGCCGCGGGCAGGCTGGTCCTGAGTATTGGGGTTTTTACCCTGTCGGATGACAGGGCGAATCTAAAATCATTATTTTTAAAATTGAATATTTGAATATTTGAATAATTCGGGGATCGTCTAATGGCAGGACATCAGGTTCTGGTCCTGAGTATTGGGGTTCGAATCCCTATCCCCGAGCAATGAGCGGTAGGTCCTGTCAATTAGGGCTTTTACCCTGTTGAATCAAACATATTTAATATAACTATTATAAATATGATAAATGAAGATTCTTTTTTAAATCAAAAAAAACAGGAGGAAAAAATGGAAACAAAAAGGACCAAGGAAGAAGCCCAGCAAGAATTAATGGAAAAATTTGGACTGAGAGAAACTTCGGATTTTCAATCAGCCTTGCA
>JAHIME010000098.1 GCA_018896595.1 Patescibacteria group bacterium | reverse complement strand
TTTATTCCGCAGTAGCTCAATGGCAGAGCAGCTCCCTGTTAAGGAGTTGGTTGTAGGTTCGAGTCCTACCTGCGGAGCCAAATTGTATGTTGCGAGTTTATTGCCTCGGCGCTTCGCGCCTCGGCAGGCAGATTGTATAGTATTTGCCAAGATTTTTTAGGTTCAATCGCTACCTTTTGCGAAAGCAAAGCACGGTTCGAGCCAATCCTTTTGAGAAAATCCCGTCCCGTGACGGGATTTTCTTGCAAAGCGATAATTTTGGCTTGTTGAGCCGCTAAAATGAATTGCCGGGCCGGTTCGAGCCAATGATTGCCGTTTCGCTCAAAATCCTTCAATTTTTCGGAAAGCTCGCTTTTTTCATTAATGATTTTTTCTTTTTTAGCAGTATATTCCTCGCGGGAAATTGTGCCGTCCAAGTGAGCGTCTAAAAGTATATCGAGCTTTCCTTCAAGCTCTTTTATTTTGTCTTTGAGATTTTGAGCGAAAACGGCTCCGCTTTGGGCGGCTTCTGCTTTTTCCTTGTTTAGTTCGTTTAACATCCACTCCGCCCAAGCGGAAGACAAAGAAACTTTTTGAAGCTCGTTTGCGACTTCCTCGGCCAAAACTTCCTCACGAATATATTTTTGCGAACATTTTTTATCCCGCTTTTTGGTGCAACGATAATAGTTATGTCCTTTTTGCGTTTCGGAAGTTATGGCGCAACCGCACTCGCCGCAAACGAGCATGTTTCTGAACGGATATTCTTTTTGGCTTGGCTTTTTCGGGCGCGAACGATCCGCCATCACTTTTTGGCACGCTTCAAAAAGTTTCTTTGGAATCATTGGCTCATGCTTTCCGTCGTAGAGTTCGCCATTATATTTGAATACGCCGTAGTAAAACGAATTGGAAAGTATGCTTTGGATATTGGAGACGGAAAGCATATTTCCTTTGCGGCTCAACAATCCGGCGGAAGTTATCAACTTCCGCAAATCTTTCAGAGAATAATTGCCGGTTGCGTAGAGTTCAAACAGTTTGCGGACGAGGCGAAATCTCTCAGGGTCTTTATACATTATGTGCTTTAGCAGGTTGTTCAAATATCCCAGCGGAGCGTAGCCAGGCAATTCGCCTCGGCGCAATTTTTGACGCAACCCTCGTTTGGTATTCTCTGAAAGATTATCAACAAAGTATTTTGATTGCCCAAAAGCGATATTCAACATGAATTTGCCTTGCGGGGTCGGCTCAAACCAAAAAGTCGGGGATTTTAGTGCTTTGATTTTTCCAGTATCTATCAAAAAAATTATTCGTCCGCCGTCAATGGAATTACGAGCTAATCTGTCTGGGTGCCACGCTAAAATCCCCTCGGCTTCGCCGCTTTCCATTCGTTTGAGCATATCGTTGAAAATCGGTCTGCCCGGCTCTTTGGCGGTTTGCGATTCTCTGAAAGTCGCGGCGATCAAAAGATTTTCCCGCAAGGCAAATTCTTTCAATTCCGTTTCTTGCGCTTCCAGCGACAAAACTTGTCTGTCGTCCTCGTCGGTTGATTTTCTAATGTATAAAAAATATTTCATATCACTTTTGGGCTATTAAAAATTATCGCTTTGCTTTCCGCCAGAGGCGGAAATAAAAGGATTGGCTTATAAATTTCATTTATCCGTTGCTTCGCAACGGCGAACCGCGTTTTGTTTTCGCAAAAGGTGGCGATTGAACCCAAAAAATCTTGGCAAATACTATACAATCTGCCTGCCGAGGCGCGAAGCGCCGAGGCAATAAACTCGCAACATACAATTTGGCTCCGAACGCTGAACGAAATCCGAACTTTTTTTAGCGAAAATCCGAACGCTGAATTTTGACGCTCCGCCCCGCCGCCTCTCGCTAACGCTCGCTCCGACAAAGAAAAGTTTTGTTCACAATTTTTTATTTGCGCGCGCCCGATTTTTTCTTCTAAAAGGAAAACAAAACTTTTCTTTGGCGGTCTGCTCTTTGAGAGCAGGGCGGCGGGGCTACGCTTTGGCTCGGGCGAGGCGGAATTCCCCCCACACCCCCCTTCCGCCTCGCCCTCGCCTTGGACGCCGACGGAATTTGTGCCAGCGTTAGCTGGCGCGCCGCTTATAAATTAGAAACCGGAATAAATTCTTTCAAAACATCATTGATATCGGAGTATTGTTTAATTTCTGCTTCGTCAGACTCTAAATCTATTACAATATGCCCCATTGATGTTTTTACAGCATTTTGTTTTAAAGAATTTTCTCCAGATGAATAATTAGAATCGTAATATCTTTTATCAACATCGGATCGATTTTCGTCAGAATCTTCCTCTCTAACTTTTTCGGAAATAATATTTAATCTTGTTTTATTTCCTATCATCTCTTGAAATAACCGCTCGGAAAAAGAAGTTGCAAGTCCGTGATGTGGAGCAATTAAGAAGTCAACGCCAAAATCGTTAAGTTGCTTTTTGAAATCAGTATCATTTTCAATTAAATACTCCATACCCTCTTTCAATATGTCGCCTGGCATTAAAAGTGTCTTATTTTTTAAATGAAAAAATAGAAGAAGACTTATATTATTTGCATACTCTGATTTTAAATTTTCATCATTTCCGCAGTCGGTCGGTCTAATGTAAAACAGCTTGATTATTTCTGGGATGGTAGAAACGAGTGGATTTGAAGGAGACATACCAAAGGGATTGCCAGGAACATTCGCCGTCCTTGTTTTCATATCAGAAAGCACCAGCTTTCTTGTGTTGTTTTCGCCAGTGAAAAAACTGATGATGATTTTAAAAATACTATCCTGTGTTTCATTGTCATTTGGACAAGTCATATAATTGGGATGAAATTTTCCCCTAAATTTTTCATAATCCGAAATGTGGTCATTGTCCAAATGACTTAGGAATAGTTGGTCTATGTGATATTTATCTGTGTTTCCAGCGATGTCTGTTTTTCTAAAAGATCGTTTCTGAGCCAATGGGATTAAAAAATTGTCTACTGGTGAAAAATCAGTACTTTTTCCCAAATCAATTATTACCTTTTTATCATCAATTTCGGCGTATGACGCTAAAGCGCCACCCACATTTAATATAACAAGTTTTTTCATATCAATTATTTTTCAAATTTAATAATATAGTTTTAAATACCAAGCCCCTTGCAGTACCTCGGCTCCTCCATAAAAAGATAATGCAAAATAAAAAACTTAAAATGCTCAAATAAAAATTTTTATCTATAATGAAAATTATTCCTATAAGTAAAAATTCCAACATCATTACGCGAACAAATAAATAATTTCTATTTGCAATTTTTATTTCATCTGTTTGGTTTATCCTAGAATAGAGTCTCCAAAATATACTCTGCGATACCTCGTCGCTCTTTTTATTCCTTTTCCACCACCAAAAAGATAAACTGGAGTATTCTTGATTAAAAAGTTTTGATTCTATTTCTTCCAATTTAAGCTCTTTCATCAATTCATTCCTTTTGTGTTCGCTCTTTGTTATCGGATTGTTTTTGTATAAAAATATTTCCGATGGCCGTCTTAATTTAAAGAAAATATCAATAACCCATTCAATTTCATGAGCAATGGTTTGTAATAATTCTCCGACGATATAAGCCGAGCAAAAAAATAAAAAAGTGTAAAAGAAATCTAAATTTTCAATAAAGTTAAATTGGATTCTTCCTCTGAACAAAAAATAGAGTATTGCCAATAAAAAACCTCCCGGCATTACTTTCATTATTAAGTCTTCTATTGAAAATTTATCACTCATATTATTTTCCAGATTTTGTTCGATTATGTTCCTTGCATAGCATTTGGCAATTTTCAGCAGTAGTTTTCCCGCCTTCGTGCCAAGGCGTTATGTGATCAGCTTCCATTTCTTCAATTTCCCATTTCTTTTTCTTGTTTTCGCCCTTGCAGTGCGGGCAAACGCCCCTTTGCCTCTCATACGCTTCTCGTTTCATCTTGTCAGTGAAAGCGCGGATGTTCAAAAACTTTTCATTTCTAGTAAAAACGTATTCGTAAATACCAGACTTTTTGGTTACGTCTTCGTCCTGCATTAACTCGGATATTTCCTTTTCCAATTTTTTGGAATCAAATTTTTTACCTTTGAATTGGTTATACAACACACCCCACGGCACATTACTCATTTCTCGGCGATAATTCGGAAAAATCTTTCGTGTCCATGCAACAACATCCTGAAAATACTGCCACAATTTATCAGCATTTTTGTCGTGCTGATGTTTTGCCATGTAATCCTCTATCTTGCCGTCATTTATCCACGAGAGCGCAGTTTCCAAATACTCCTGCCGAATTGGTGAACCGCTAACCAACGCCCCGCCGTCGTTTGCGAGAAGATACGCCGCGCAATTTGATTTGCTGAATTTCAATTTTGCGTCCGATAGCCACGGCCCGGTATAAACCGCATTGCGAATTTCTTGGTCGGTCAATTTTTCTCCGGCGATATTGATAATTCTGAACCAATCCAGTCTTTCTTTGTCAGTGCCTTCGCAAAAATAAATCATCAATTCGTAATCCAAAATTTTATCCTGTTCCTCTCTGGTTAAGTTATGAAAAAATCTGTCGTTTAGCGAAAAATCACCATTGACATATTGCCCTATACTGATAGTGCGCTGTTGGCCGTCTAAAACTTCGTAGCCGCCGTCTTCTCTAATCATCCAATACATCACATTCAACGGAAAGCTATTTTTGATAGTTTCAATCACGGCGTTGCGTTGCTTTTCTTTATAAACAAACTCGCGCTGATATTTTGGACGAATATCAAGTTTACCGCCGTAAGCCACCACGCCCTCCTCGGCGCTATCTTTATAACCAACTATTACTTTGCGGATTGTAATTTTATGTAGATCAATTTTCATATTGATTATGTTTTCTTGTTTAAGAATTATTCACGCTGTCGGATTAAGCCATATACTTGAACTTGCAAAGTTTTTTAACGTGTCCTTTTCTTCGTTTCTATTTTTTCATCACTGATAGCTTCAAATCCACCCTTACTTGGAACAATTAAAACCTTCTTGTTAGGACGGAACTTTGTAATGTATGAATTTTTTTCATGAAAATCAGAATAGCTTATGGACACACTTAGATTAAAATTTTCTGAGTCAACTAACCGCGATAACCTGTCTTCAATTTCATATTTAATTTCTTCACCATGAGGTGTAATTACCGGAATGTTTATAATTTTTTCAGACACTCCATTCACTAAAAAATCAACAATAACATTCTTTGCCGTATTGTTTCCAAAATTTTTAATGCTTACATAATTTCCATCTGCCTCTTTTATAACAAAAACAAAAGGTTTTCCAATCGCAATTTCATTTGCCTCTTTTTGCAATTTAATTTGCCCTTTTTGCTGTTGCCTGGAAGCAAAGGTTTCTTTCGAATACCAAAGTATAGCCATAAATGTAATGAACAATATCAAGCTTTGGCTTCCAACTTCATATTTATATTGTAAAAATAAAGAAAGAATTATTGTAAGGGGAAAAACTATATAACAATCTAAAATATGTCTAAGAACAATTCCCCTGAATAAATAATTTAAAGAATGTTGCAATATATAATAAAGGAATATATCTGGTTGTCTTATCGAAACTTTTTTTCCATTTTTAAGCTTTTTATCGCAAAAAATTTTTCTAATTTCTTTTTCAAGGCTGTCATCTTCCCATTCTCTATATAGCGCCAATAGCAAAAGAACTAACAAAGAAATAATTAAAAAATAATTACTGCTAAAAAATTCTTTCATAAATATATTATTTTTTCACTTTCTTATTTTTTATTACGATTCGAACATAAGTGGGCTTACCGTTTATTGCTCCATCTTTATCTTTTATAAGCCCGTGTTCCTTAAAAGGAGTTTTGTCATTCAATCTTATATCATTTGAACTTATTATTTCAAATTGATTCGGATTATATTTATCTAAAAATGTTATAGGAACACCCATCGCACCCTTATAATCCATTGGGATATCGCTTACTCTATCAACATTTATTGCTTTATAATTATCATATCTTGGAAATTCTTCTGGTGTGTATTTTTTATATAACACGAAATTTTCGTGTCTTTTAGTGGTATCAAGATTTGTAAACCACAAAATTCTTCCCATGCTAAAATATTTCACGCCATTCACAATTTTCTTTCTTGATTCTGTCGGAATGTCGTAATTCATTGGAACTTGAAACCACTTTGTACCGCCATTGTCGTAACCAAGCCACAGTTTATCATCTTTTATATAACCAAAAGTTTCTTTGTAGGTTATGGCGTTCTGATCACCAAGAATTAAAAACTTCTTTTTGTTCTCCATTAGTTGCGCAACATATTCACGGAATAGAGAAAATGGCGGATTGGTTACGACTATATCAGCTTGCTTAAGCAATTCTATGCATTCATCACTTCGAAAATCACCACTGCCTTTTAGTGGCGTAGAGATGTTTTTGTCGTGTTTGAGCAAATACTTAACATCATCAAGATTTATCGCACCATCCTTGTCTATGTCCGGCACTTCTTTAATTTCAATTTTGAACGGTTGTTTGCCCTTTGATCCTGCTACCTGAAATAGTGGTAATTGGCCTCCAACGATCGGTGATCCGCTATAACTCGTGGTGATGAGTTTCTTCAATTCAAGAGCATTAAAGTTGGACGCAAAATATTTAAAAAAGTTGCTCTCATACGGATCGTCGCAATTACAATAAACAACCTTGCCACGAAACTGATCTTTATAGTGTTTGAGTTCTTTTTCAATATCAACAAGTTGAGTATAAAACTCGTCTGTTTTTGCTGTCCTTGCTGAATGTAAGTTTTTGTTTAAAGATTTTGCTGTCATAAACTTATTTTTCTTCCTCATTTTTAGAAGATGTTGATTTTGAATTTGAAAAAGCAGATTTCATTTGCCCCAAAAGCCCCAATCTTTCCTTTCTTTCTTCCGGTACTACATACATTTCGTGGAGCGTTGCTTTGGTTAGTTCTATAATAAATCTCAACTTCGGAGAGTCCCAAGCTTCCCACGATCCCTCATGCACATTATCACTTGCTAATTCTTGGATGTCGCCAAGTGCGTCAAATAGTTCTGGTGCGACACTTTGGAATTTTGATTTTAGGTTTTTTATGCTTGCCTGATAGTCGGCACGTCCAGTTTTTTCATTTTTTATAACTACTTTTTCATATACTAATAATTCGTAAATTGTTTTTCTTAAACAAGCAGATGCGCCGACGAGCAAATTTGCCTGTCTTGCTTTTTCTGATTCAAAAATAAGTTCTCTGATTTCGCGTGGGATTCTTTCATCAAGAGCAAAAAAAGATGATGGTTGCGAAAAAAACATTTTTGAATCAATATCGAGTTTATCTCGAAAATAACTTGTTGGACTGCCATGAAAATCAGTGGCTCGTATATCTTCATAACAAAAATGAAGGGATTCATTTTGGCACGAATTACATCTGACAATAAAAACATAACATTTTTTCTTCTCTGACCAGTCAAAATCTGTGGTTTGTTGAAGGGAAAAACTAACATGATTCCGTTTACAAAACGGACAATTATATTTATGTGCGTCTATAAAATATTTTTTGTCTAAATGAGATAAATCCATATTTTTTATTTAAACAATTCAGCCACCGGTACGCCGAGGGCTTTGGCTATTTTTTCTAATGTATCCACGGTTGGATTGGGGCTTTCGCCTGTTTCTATCTTTACAACCGTATTTAACGCTAAATCAGCGTCTTTAGAGAGGCGATCTTGGGAAATTCCTTTTTTTATTCGCAATTTGCGGATATTTTCGCTAACTGTGTTTGCCATAATGTTTTGACTTTGATAAACTATTATAATACACTACTTATAGTGAGTGTATATCAACTTGCTTAATACAATGGTATCAAAAATATTAGAATTTGGCAACCAAAATGGGAGTTCCTTGTTGTTGTCCGCGCACGGGTGGGTTGGGGCAAGGGCAACATCCTTTCT
>JAHIME010000005.1 GCA_018896595.1 Patescibacteria group bacterium | reverse complement strand
TTATGTTTAAATATTTTTCTAAAATCTTAACAATATTCTTTTTTCTTTCAGCAATTTTCCTGATTGTTTCACCGGTAAACGCTGCTTTAAAAGAAGGAACAAACCCTTTGGACAATCTGCAAGTTACAATACCCGGGCTTAAAGATTTAGCCGCAAAACATCCCGCGGTCTGCAACGAAGAGCAATGCTCCATCCCCTGGATCGGGGTCTATATAGTAAGTATTTTCAATTACGGCATCGGCGTTGTGGGAATTTTAGCCGCAATTGTCCTGATGTTCGGCGGCGTTATATGGATTATGGCCGGAGGCAGCGCGGAAAAAATAGGCGAAGCCAAAAAATGGATCGGCGCTTCGCTGGCCGGCTTGATCATAGCGCTTAGCTCCTATATGATTCTTTATCAGATAAACCCTGATCTAACGGTGTTTAAACCAATTAAAATAGCTAATGTCAAAGGAACAAAAACAGATACAGGAATAGAAAAAAAATGCTGCCTTATAAAACATTATGCTGATTGCTCAAACAGTATTCTTAACAACAAACAAATTTGCGCCAAAAATCCAATGACAAAAGATGAGTGCGATAAAATATTAAGCTCGGCAAAATCAATTTGTCCAAACGCACAATCAGCTTTTCAGGAATCTTGCGATGACGGAACAACTAAATGCTCAGCTTTCGGAGGAAGCTGGGCATACCAAACCGGAATTGCGGCGCAGTTAGGCGATGCTTCTCCCGAGCTTATAACTATGTTAAATTGCTTGAGAAAAAATCTGCCTCCGGGCGTAGGCGAAATATCATCAATAAGCGATTCTAATTATACCGGTATCGGCAATTTAACCGCTTGCGATGTCTCTGTTTGCCCCACCAACTGCCAGCATGCTTGCCAATCCTGCCATTACGGAGGAGGAACAAAAAACAACAAATCCTATGCCGTGGATCTTGGAGATGAATACAATTGGTCTTATATTCAAAAAGCCATCAGCTCATGCGGCGCGTATGTCGGATACAGCGAAAAAAAAGACGACCGTATCCATATTAGCGCAACCGCTTGCCCTAAAAATTAATTTTTATTAATAGTAATTAAAACAAATGCTAAAACTACTTCCCAAAATCTTAATAATCATATTTTTTTCCGTTTTTATTATCCAGCTTGCTGGCTTGATTTTTCTATTAGCCGCGCCGGAAATAAGCCAAGCCGCTGATATCCAATACGCTATAGACTTTAAGCCGCAAGTCGGCATAGACACAACTTTTCAAAAAGATACGGCTTACGCGATTCCAAAAGACACCAAAGCGATCGGCGAGTACATTAAATCAATTTATAAATACGCTATCGGCGCGGTTGGAATTTTAGCCGCGGTTGTCCTGATGTTCGGCGGAATTATATGGATTACGGCCGGAGGCAGCGCGGAAAGAATCGGCGAAGCCAAGGCCTGGATTACAGCTTCGCTTACCGGCTTAATCTTGGCTTTATGCTCTTATATGATTTTATATACCGTTAATCCGCAGTTAGTGAATTTTAAAATAACTGATATAAAACAAGTAGCGGAAATAAGTTTAGGACGTTGTATAACTGCGGCCCTGCCAGAAGACCTATGTGAAAATAATGTTACAGAAGATCGATGCATAAAAAATAATAAAAAAAGCAATAGATGGGAAAAGGGAATGACCTGCCCTACTGCATGTTGTGCCTGGGAGTTGTACATAAAAGCAAATATTGCATGTGCGGCTACTCCTGGTTGCATGTCAGGGGGTGAGCTTTATGTAAATTGTGAAGAAAAAAATAATTTGACCAAGGCAAATTGTAATAGCAAACCTGGAGCAACATCATATATGAGGAATAGTACATGTGTTCGAAAATCATTCCTTTACGGAACAACGGATTATTTGACCAGTTATAGATGCGAACCAAAATAATTTGAGGGTTATGATATACTTTACAAAATACGCTGAACAAAAATTTGATATACTAAACAAACATAAGGTCTATTTTACGCGCGAACAAATTGAAGACGCGGTTAAATCGCCTGATAAAAACGGCAAAAAAAACAAGTATCTGACGGCGCGCAAAGACGAGGTTAAGGTGATTTATCGAAAAGAAGATGGGGTTATCAAAATAATAACTTTTTATCCTGTTAAAT
>JAHIME010000059.1 GCA_018896595.1 Patescibacteria group bacterium | reverse complement strand
CTTCAAACGAAATAATCGCCTGCCTGCCGGAAACAAAAACTTTTATCAAACTGATTGAAATCGCCAAAACGCCCAATCCGCTGTCTGAAATAATTGAAGACGAAATAGAAAAACATGTGCCGATGGCTATTGAGGAAATTTATTATGACTGGCAAATAATTGAAAATAAACCGGACAAACAACGGGTTTTAATCGGAGCGGCGCCTCTGGATATTGTCAACCAATATATTAATTTGCTTGACGGGGCTAAATTATCCACCACCGCTTTGGAAATTGAGCCTATTTCGCTCTGCCGCGCTTTGCTGGCTGAAGAAAAGCCAAAATTCAAGGGGCAGCCTAATAATAATTACGGCATTATTGATATCGGGGCCAAGCGCACCAGTATGACAATTTATTCAAAAAATACTATTTTATTTACGCTTAGCATGCCGATATCCGGAGAAAAAATAACAAAAAACATCGCGGAAACTTTAAAAATTGAACTTAAGCAAGCCGAAAAAGCTAAAATAATCTGCGGCCTGGATAAAGGCAAGGCGCAGGGCATCATTAAAAATATTCTTTCCGGCATGATTGAAGAATTAATCAAAAAAATCAACGAGGCGATTGAATTTTACCAAAATCATTACCCGGGCAACGGGCCGCTCAATAAAATTTTGCTTTGCGGCGGCGGAGCGAATATTAAAAATTTAAGCGAAATCATCGGCCAAGCCACCGCGGTTGAAGTTAAAAAAGGCAATGCCTTAATCAATTTAGCCGAGCTGAGCGAAAATTTTTCTAAAATTCTAACGGAAACGCACAAACTTAAAGCTGATTTTATTAAAGATAAAAATAACGGCGGAGGGGAAAAAATAATTTCCGTCGCCCAGGACACCAGCTTAACCTACGCCACGGCAATCGGCCTGGCCTTGCGGGGAATTTTTATTGATGAAATATAACAATATGCTTGCCTTAAATCTAATTTCACAAGAACAAAAAAAAGAAATAAAGCTGAAACGCGCTTATGAAATAACAAAAAAAGTAAGCTGTATTCTGATAATAATCGCTATCTTTATCGCTGTTGTCCTTTTAATCGGCAAATTAATTTTGCAGATGCAATTTATTAAAGCCGTAGATCAATACACTTTGGTTGCTAAAAGCAGCCAGGGCGATAACGGGAAAATCAGAGATATTAACAACAGCCTTAATTTCGTTTCTGAAATACAAAGCGATTTTATTTTTTGGTCAAATTTAATTAAGGACGCGGCTTACAGAGTTCCCGATGGCGTATCTCTTTCTTCCATAAATATTGACCGAGACAAAAAAACAATTCAAATTAAAGGTACGGCAAAACTAAGAGACGATTTATTGCAATTCAAGAAAAATATTGAAAAATCGTTGATTTATCAAAACGTGGATCTCCCCCTGCAGAACATATTGCAAAAGGAAAATATCAATTTTGAAATTAAAGCCGGGCTGAATTTAAGCGAATTATAACACTATGAATCTGGATAATTTAACAAAAATAAATATGAAGAAACGGATTTTTATTGTTCCGGCTGTATTTATTTTATTTATCGCCGGCTTAATTTACTTTATCATTTTGCCGACGATGAAAGACATAGAAGAAACCGGCGCGCAAATTGAATTCCAAAGAATTGATTTGGACAAAAAATATTACAAAAGCAAGAGCGCCAAACAATCAACAAAAAGCCTAAAAGCGATAGAGGGGGATGTGGAGAAACTTGACCGGGTTTTTATCAACCAAAACCAAGAACTGGCATTTATTACCGCTTTAGAGGAAACTGCCAATAAAAACAATATTAATCAAAATATAAATTTGGATTTATCTTCCGGCGCCAAAAATAACAAATACGACAAAATACCGTTAAAACTAACGACGCAAGGAAATTTTATAAACCAATTTAATTATCTGCGGGATCTGGAAAGATTGAATTATTATTTAAATATTAAATCGCTTGATCTAAGCGCGGGCGGCGGGGCAAGCGCGTATCCGCCATTGGATAAAATAATTGACTACGGCAGCGGAGCGAATATTAAAATGGTTATCCTCGCCGATACTTATTGGAAATAAGTTATTCGCTTCGCGAACCCGCAACTACAAATGCGGGACATGCGAATAATAATATTAAAATTTTGGGTATGTTTAAGAAAATTAAAATTAAAATTACGGTTAAAAAAATTGTTTCTTGGTCTTATTTCGCGATAATATTGGCCTGTCTTTTTTTATTTTATAACATCTGCCAATTTTTTAATAAAAATATTTATCAAACCGTTATCCAGCCGGAGGATGTTTCAGCTTCGGAAATAACAACGGCAAATGAAACTATTAAAATCAATATTAACAAATTTAATGATATTGTGGAAGAAATCAATAAAAAAACCGCGCCGCGCGAAGCAAACGGGCCCGATAATCCCTTTGATTAAAGCGGCGACATTCTGCGCAGTCTTTCCACGATCGGCGGTAAAATTTTTATCGCTTTTTTAATTTCCGCTTCTGTTGTATGCTTGCCTAAAGTAAACCTTATGGAATTATGGGCTATTTCCTTGGGTATGCCCATAGCCAGCAAAACATGGGATGCTTTTAAGCTCCCTGAGGCGCAGGCCGAGCCGGTTGATACGGCGATTCCCGCCAAATCCAGGGAAATTAAAATTGATTCGCCTTCCGCGCCTAAAAAAGAAAAGTGGGCATGCGCCGGCGTAGCGTTCTCCCTGTCGGTATTTAAAATAACCTTGGGAATATTCTTCATCACCCCGTCCGCTAACATATCACGCAGTTTCGCGATTTTGGCATTATTCTTCTCCACGGTCTTTTTATCCAATTGTTTTACGGCTTCTCCCAGCCCGACTATGCCCGGCGCGTTTAAAGTGCCGCTGCGCAAATTTCTCTCGTGATGGCCGCCCAATTGCGTTGCTTTAATCGGCGTGCCTGATTTGACATACAGCGCTCCGACTCCTTTCGGCCCGTAAATCTTATGCCCTGATAATGACAGCAAATCAACATGTAAATGCTTGGTGTCGCAATTCAAAAAATTCACCGCCTGCACGGCATCTGTATGAAAATAAATCGGTTGCGGCTTCATCCCCCTGTCAACCGGCCTGTTTTTTCCCCATTCTTTCAGCTTGCTTTCGTTAATCTTTTTGATTATCTTGCCGATTTCCTTGATCGGCTGAATGCTCCCCGCTTCGCTGTTAACATACATCACTGAAACTAAAACCGTATTATCTTTTACGGCTTTTTTAAATTGCGCGACATCAACCACTCCATTCGGCTTAACGGGCAAAAAAGTAACCTCAATCCCCTCTTTTTCCAGCTCCAAGCACGGTTCCAAAACCGCGTCGTGCTCAACCAGCGATGTTATAATGTGGGGATTTTTAACCCCTTGCGCTCGCAAGGCCTTAATTACGCCTCTAATGGCCAAATTATCGGATTCCGTGGCGCCCGATGTGAATATTATTTCATCCGGGCCGCAATTTAAAAATTCAGCCAGCCGCTCTCTGGCTTTGTCAACGCCGGCAAGCGCCTCCTGGCCAAAGCTATGGATTGAGGACGGGTTGCCGAATTTATTTTTAAAATACGGCAGCATGGCGGCTAAAACCTTTTTGTCCATGGGAGTGGTGGCGCTATGATCTAAATATATTTTCATATAATTTTTAATTTTTAATAATGTTTAAATTTTTAATCGCTTTACGCAAGGCCTCAACGGCCAGCATTGAACAATGAATTTTTACCGGAGGCAGGCCGCCCAAATCCTTCACTATTTTATCTTTGGTGATTTTTAAAGCTTCATCCAATGTTTTACCCTTTGCTCTGTCAGTTAGCGCGGACGAAACCGCGATTGCCGCGGCGCAACCTAATGTTTCAAATTTAACATCTTTAATTATTCCTCCGCCTTTTTTGTCCTTGCCGCGCCTTATCTTTAAATAAATTTTTAAAATATCCCCGCAAACAGGATTGCCTGCCTGTCCTATAGCATCCGCGTTCTTAATCACGCCCTGATTATGGGGGTTGCGGAAATGTTCAATTACTTTTTTAGTATATTGCATGTTATAATAATACAATATGTAAATAATAAGGTCAAGAAACGGCAACCTTGACATATCACTATCTCTTTGTTATATTGAAACAAGATGAATAACTTAAATAATTATTTCAAACCATGTTTCATGTTTCCCCGGCCGCGAGCCGCGAAGCGGGGCAGGCATGTTTCATGTTTTATGAACTAAATATATGGCACATAAGAAAGCTGGCGGCTCCACAACACTGGGCCGCGAATCAGAAAGCAAGCGGCTGGGAATTAAACTGCATGACGGCGAGTTCGCCAAAGCGGGCTGTATCTTGGTCCGCCAAAGAGGAACGAAATACCATGCCGGACTTAATGTCAAAAAAGGCGGCGACGATACATTGTTCGCGACCATGGCCGGTTTTGTCAAATTCACCGCTAAAAAACTGAGAAAATTCAATAATCAGCTCAAAGATACGAAGATTGTAAATGTAGTTCCGCAAAAATAAACTTTAACGCGCAAAAAACAATCCGCCCAAGGCGGATTGTTTTTGTATTTTATTTATATTTTATATTATTTTTTCCTCTTCAACTTCAAGCAAACCCTAATGAACTCAACAAACAACGGATGCGGATTAAGGGGCCGGGAAATATATTCAGGATGGAACTGGGTGCCGATAAAGAAAGGATGCCCGGTTATTTCAACCGCCTCCACGATTTTCCCGTCAGGCGAAGTTCCCGCGATTGTTAAGCCGTTTTTTTCAAACCGCTCGCGGTAATCGTTATTGAATTCATACCTATGCCTGTGGCGCTCGGAAATAATATTTTGATCGCCGAATTTTTTCTTGTACGCCCGCGCCAAATGCGTACCCGGCATAATTTTGCACGGCCAGCCGCCCAAGCGGATTGTGCCGCCGTACTGCTTTTTAGCGATCAGCTCTTTTTGGCCGGGCATAATATGAATAACCGGATTGGGAGTTTTTGGATCTATTTCTTCCGAATTCGCCTGATTTAATTTGCAGACATTACGGGCGAATTCAATCACCGCCATCTGCATGCCGTAGCATAAGCCGAAATACGGAATATTGTTTTCGCGGCAATATTTTATAGTTTTAATCTTGCCTTCCGAGCCGCGCGAGCCCCAGCCTTGCGGCACGATGATGCCGTCCATGCCTTTTAAACTTTTAACGCCATTTTTTTCAATCTCTTCGGCATTAACCCATGTGAATCGCGGCTTGCATTTATTGGCCCAGCAGCTATGTTTAACCGCTTCAATTACGCTAATATAAGAATCCGCCAAACAAAAATCGCCGGTAGCGAAATATTTGCCCACTATCCCGACATTAATTTCTTGTTTAACGCTATGAATCGTCTTTACTAATTTACGCCACTCAACCAAATCTTTTTTTCTTGCTTTTAAATTAAATTTTTCCAGAATTCTGTTTCCCAGATTATCCTTTTCAAAATTTACCGGCACATCGTAAATTGAGTCAATGTCAGGCGCGCTGATAACATCATCTTCGTGTATATTGCAAAAAATCGCCAGTTTTCTTCTACGCGGCCTGTCAATATTGGTGCGCGAACGGGCGACTATGAAATCGGGCTGTATCCCGGCCGAATTCAACGTCCTTACCGCGTACTGAGTCGGCTTGGTTTTCATTTCTCCGATTTTAGCCGGAACAGGCAGATAGGAAACCATGATAAACAAAACATTTTCAGGGTCGGACAGATGCATCATGCGGGCCGCTTCCAAAAACAGCAAATTCTGGTACTCTCCGACCGTGCCGCCGATTTCAATTATCATTATTTCAGCTTTGGATTTTTGCGTCGCTTTTTTAATCCGCGCGATAACTTCATTGGGAATGTCAGGCACAACCTCAACGCATCTGCCGCCGTATTCCAAATTGCGCTCGCGCTGTATTACGCTTTGATACACTCTGCCGGTTGTCATATAATTGTCTCGGCCGATATTTTTATTTAAAAATCTTTCATAGTTGCCGATGTCCTGGTCGGTCTCGTCCCCGTCCTCGGTTACGAACACTTCACCGTGCTCAATCGGGTTCATGGTGCCGGCGTCAACATTGATATAGGGGTCAATTTTAATGGCGCTTACATTAAACCCCTTGGAAAGCAGAATTCTGCCGATGGAAGCGCAGGTAACCCCCTTGCCCACGCCGGACATCACCCCGCCGACGACGAAGATATATTTCGCGGACTTATTTTTTATGATTTGCTTTTTCATATTACATTATTTATTATCGCTTAATATTTCAATTGCCTTCTCCATCTGCGGATCCTTGCCGGCATCATAATCCTCTTCGGTCAAATCAACTTCCACGTCAGGAGTGATGCCGGTTTCATTGATGCAGTTGCCGTTGGGGGTAAGCCATTTGGCAACTGTTATTTTTACCGAAGAGCCATCCGGCAAATTTTCCAGAACCTGCACCGAACCCTTGCCGAAAGTCTGCTTGCCGACCACAACCGCCTTGTTATAATCCTGCAAAGCGCCGGCAACGATTTCCGAAGCCGAAGCGCTGCCCTGGTTGATCAATACAACCGTATTATAATCTTTTAATCTGGCTCTGCCTCTGGCAAGATACTCATCCTTTTTTTCTTCACTGAATTTTTCCGACACAACCACGCCGTCTTCCACCCATTCGCTGGCCACTTCAATGGCGGTATCCAAATATCCGCCGGGATTATTGCGCAAATCCAAAATAACGGCTTTCGGATTCTTGGCGATTATCTCCTGAATCGCTTTATCAAATAAATCCAAAGTATCGTCGTTAAAATTAGTAATCTGCACGACAAAAATTTTATCATCTCTTAATTCGGCTTTTACGCTTTTTACCACAATAACGCCCCTGGTAATTGATATATCTTTAGCTTCTTCCATTCCGTCTCGGGAAATAGTCAAATTAACTTCCGTGCCGTGAGGCCCGCGAATTTTGTTTACGGCTTCATCAACCGTAATGCCGGCTGTTGATTCTCCGTCAATGGCATAAACCTTATCCCCCGCCCTAAGCCCGGCTTTCTCGGCCGGCATATCGGCCAAAGGCGCGATAATAGTCAAAATATCGTTTCTTATGCCGATTTCCGCTCCAATTCCCTCAAAGGTTCCTGCCAAATCCTGCTCAAATTCTTGCGCCACCGCCGGATTCATAAATACCGTATATGGATCTTCCAAAGAAGAAACCATTCCTCCAATCGCTCCGTAAAACATTTCTTTCTCGTTCAGCTTTTCGCGGTCAACATATCTTTCCTCCAGCATATCCCATACCTCCCAAAATAAATTAAAATCAACATCTCGGCTTAGCTTGCCTTGCGAGGCTTCGCCGTATTTGCCCAGCACCTTTCCTAAAAATATCGTTTCCTTGTCAGCTATTTGTTTTGCCGTCTCGCTTCTTCGGGTTATATACATTCCCGCGCCAAAACTGACTGCCATCAATATAATAATCAGGGCGGCAATGGCAATCTTCTTAAAAATCGCGTATTTTTTTTCTTTCAGCATGATGTTGAATTAAGAATTATTCACCCCAACACCAATTCTGGTGTGTGGGTTTACTCTCATATTCTAACATATTGATTTCAGCTTGACAAATGCAAATTAAAATTTACGCTTGAAATTATAGGCAATATGCGATATGATATAAACATTATGTCTCTCACAACCCGCAGAATTTTATATATTTTTTTTATAATCGCCTTTCTCATCATCGCGCCGATGACGCTTTTTTATGCCGCCGGCTATAAATTCAGCTTAAAAGGCGTTAAGCTGCAGAAAACCGGCGCTTTTATTTTAGATTCCGAGCCGCGGGGAGCTAAAATATTTATTAACGACAAGCCACAGCAAACATTTTTAAAAAAATATATATCGGATGAAAGCGGTTTTAGCGTAACTCCGGCTAAAATAAAAGGGCTTCTGCCCGGGGAGTATAATTTAAAACTGGAGCTTGACGGCTATTGGCCCTGGCAAAAAAAATTAACCATTTATCCCGGCGCTTCAACTTATGCCGAAGACGTGCATCTGTTTAAAAAAGATTTGCCCATACTGCTTGCGCAAGGCGGAATAAGCGGCGCAACGGCTTCGCCGGATAAAAATAAAATAGCCGTTTCAACCAATGGACAAATATTAATTCTAAATTTGGCCGATGAAAAACAAACAAAATTAGCCGCGTCCTCGGGCGGCGGCGCCGCTTTTTCCTGGGCGCCCAGCGGCAAAAAAATATTATTTGATACAACGGTAGTTAATCTTGAAAATATTAAAGAATCCGAAACGCCCGGGATTGATTTAGGAGACTTTATTAAAACTAAAAACAAAATAGGCGGCATTAGGTGGGATATAGCCAGCGATGACAAATTGTATTATCAAGATAAAAATAATATCAACAGCTTTACGCTGTCAACAAAAACAAATCAAATAATTTTAGAAGGCCAGCAATTTGAAGATTACTTAATTAAAAATAATTATCTCTATTTTATAAGCCGGCTGGGCGGCTCCGCGAACTTAAATATTTTTGACATTGGCTCCCGCCAGCTGATAAGAACCGTTGATTTGCCAAGTTCAACTGATTTTTATTTTATTAACCCTAACCACAAATTGCTTAATCTTTACGACGAAACTCATCAAATTCTTTACTTAATTGACCCCTTTTCTTCTTTTTACTCCCCCTTGCGGGAAACGATTAATAATATTAAATACGCTTACTGGGTTAACGACGACAAGCTTCTTTATGCCAATGATTTTGAAATTTGGCTGTTTGACCTTAACGCCAATAAAAAAACACTGCTCACGCGCATCAGCCAAATAATCACGGGGGTTGTTTGGCATCCAAGCAATAACTATATAATTTATTGCGTGGAAAACGCGGTCAATGCCATAGAGCTTGATGAACGGGATAAATATAATATCACGGAAATAATCAAATTAGATAAAATCGCTTTTCCTTTTTTAAGCCAAGCGGGAGATATTTTATATTTTTACGCGAAAATAGGCAACCGGGAAGGGCTGTATAAATTAAATATCCAATAAATTAATTTCAACTGAGTTGAATTATAATTCTTTGCTTAACTTCTTTAAATATTTTCTCAAATCCCTCCCTATCTCCTTGTCTTTCAGGCCCAGTTTGAGCGTCGCCTTGATAAAGTTGAATTTATTGCCGGTATCAAGCCATTCGCCTTCCAGCTTCTTTCCATAAAGAGGCTTTTTATTTTTAAGCATTATATTGAAAGCATCGGCTAATCTGATTTCTCCGGATTTGCCGGACTTCATTTTTCCTAAAATTTTAAAAACCTCCGGGGTGATGACATAAATTCCCACCGCGACCAAATTTGACGGCGATTTATCAACCGGCGGCTTCTCAACAAATCTTTTAATTTCATAATTGCCGCCGCCCAAATCAATGCCGTCTATGACGCCGAACTTGCTTACTTCTTTTCTTTCAACCTCTGATAAGCCGACAACGGGATCGCCGTATTTGTTAAAAGTATCAATCACCTGCTTGGCAATCGGAACTTTCGCGTCATACAAAGTATCGCCGAACATCACCAAAACCGGCTCGTCGCCGCCGATTAAATGCGCGGCGCAATTAATCGCGTGCCCGTCTCCCAGCGGCATCGGCTGGCGGACATACGTAAATTTGGCCAGCTCCGATATTTCACGCACCTTTTTAAGCAGGTCCATTTTATTCTTTTCCACCAAGGTGTGCTCAAGCTCAAAAGAATAATCAAAATGGTCTTCAATCGCCCGCTTGCCGCGGCCGGTTACGAAAATTATTTCCTCAATGCCGGCTTCCACCGCCCCCTCCACCAAGTATTGGATCGCCGGCTTGTCAACCACCGGCAGCATTTCTTTGGGCTGGGCTTTAGTCGCCGGCAAAAATCTTGTGCCGAAACCGGCAACGGGAAGAATGGCTTTTTTTATTTTCATCATAGATTAAATTTAAAATTTAAATATAAAAATTTTCAAAAATTCCATTTCCAAAAATATTTCAGCCACGACGCAATATGCGCTCTGGACATTTTGTTAAACATAAAAAAGTACCAAGGATTATCGGCGCTTGCCCGCGCGTGATCGTGAATAGCGGCCGCTTCCGGATAATAAACAACTTTATACCCGGCCGCGCGCGCGCGTCGGCACAAATCAGTATCTTCAAAATACATAAAAAATCTTTCGTCAAAACCGCCCAGTTCATCCATCAACTCTTTTTTTATTATAAAACACGAACCCATCACCCAGTCAACCTCTCTGATTTCATCATGGCCGAAATCTTTCATTAAAAATTTATCCACGCTGTTAGAAAAAATTTTTCCCAAAAAAGTGCGCCTTAACACAGGCGTAAAAAAATTAAAATCCCTGAAGCAGGAATATTGCAAACTGCCGCCGGGATTTAATAATTTCGGCGCCAGCAAGCCGATTGATTTATCTTTTTTAATATAACCATATAATTTTTTAATAGCGCCGCGATTAACGAAAATATCGGGATTTAAAATTAAAACATAATCCCCTTTTGCTTTTTTAATCCCTGAATTATTGCCTCCGCCCATGCCTGAATTTTTTTCGTTTTGCAAAAAAACAATATCGGGAAATTTATCTTTTATTTTCTCGCAATCATCGCCCGAAGCGTTATCAACCAAAATAATTTCACAGCTTAAGCCGGCTGTATCGCTTGCCTTGACCGATTCAACGCATGATAAGGCTTTTTTTTGACTTTTGTAATTTACTATAATAATGCTTATGTCCATAAATTGATAATTGAAAATTTTATTCACCACTTTATTATCATCTTCACTAATCTCCAATAAAATTCAAACAATGGGTTTACCAATCTAAGTTTAACATCATCCACCTCCTGATACCAAATTTTTCCGGTTATCATCTTCGCTATATCCCTGTCTTTAACTTTGCGCAGGCTCTGTGTTCGCTTCCTGGCGTTATATAAATATTTCCATTTGGCCGGAGTTAAAAAATATTTCCAAACTTTGATTTTTTCTTTGAACCAGCCGGTTTTCAAGGAAAACAAAATAAGCCCTAATTCCATTATAACAAACGGCGGCAAAATTAAAAGCAGTGTTAAAAAATGATAATTTTTTATCATGGCGATTATCCTGTTCCTGTCCATCCAGTAGTACTGCTTGATTGATTTGGCGAATTGGTATTTATGATACACAACCGCATCGGGCGCCAAAACGCATTTCCAGCCGGCAAGCCAAATCCGCCAACCCAAATCCTGGTCCTCATTATACATCCAAAACTCCTCATCAAAAAACTCTCTCTCTCCCTCGCTATTGCCCCCCTTCGCAAGGGGGGGTAGGGGGGATATGGCCTCTAAAACTTCTCTTTTAAATAAAACCGCCGCCCCGCTCGGATAAAAAATATCCAACAAATGGGAATCCCTCCCCCTGCCCGAGGGGGAGGTTGGGAGGGGGTGGGAGTTCCAATATTCATTATATCCTTCACAATACCCAAACCCCAAAAAATGCGTCGCGTTGCCTAAGCTGTTTACTTTCTCTTTATCCGGCCACAACATTAATCTTGCCTGCGCCGCCCCAATGCCCCCCTTCGCAAGGGGGGCGCAGGGGGGATGTTCGCTGCTCTCAACCGCTTTCACCAATTCGCTAACACAATCGCTCTCAACAACCGTATCCATATTGAATAAAACAATGTAATCAAACCCCTGTTTAATCGCCAGCTTCATCGCGTCATTATTACCCTTGGCAAAGCCGTCGTTATTTTTATTCCTAATAATCTCAATTTCAAATTTCTGCCTTGCTTTAGCAAGTTTTTCAGCAAAAATTTTATTTAAAAATTCAAAACTCTCCGGACTTGTTTCATTATCCGTTATGAAAATTTTCATCTCGCCTTGGTAATCCTGCCGGCGCAAACTCTTAACGCAATCTGCTAAATATTTCTCGGCGTAGTCTTTGTAGTTGGGAGAAATTATTATCGCGACTTTTTTCATATTTACCTTAAGTTAATGGACTTTTTATATTTCTAATGCTCGGATTCGTAACTTTTGTGTAAATTTGAGTTGTCCGAATGTTATGATGGCCCAATAATTCTTGAATATAGCGGATATCAACGCCGTTTTCCAGCAAATGAGTAGCAAAACTATGGCGCAAAGAGTGAAAAGTGGCGTCTTTTTTAATTCTCGCCGCGCGCAAAGCATTTTCAAAAATTTTCTGCGCCGTTCTTTCGGTAAGCCTGCCTCCCCGTTCGCTGGCAAAAATGTAATCGCTATTATTTTTATCCGCTAAAAATTCTTCAATATCATTTTTTAATTTTTCAGAAAAAATAGTTATCCGATCTTTCTTACCCTTAGCTTCTTTAAGATGAATAGTAAGCTCATTTAAATTAACATCTTTAACTTTTAAATTTATTATCTCGCTTACCCGAAGACCTGCGGCATAGGCCAAAGATATCATAACTTTGTGCTTTTGATTTTTTATGGAATTAATCACTTTGCCAATTTCTCCGCGCGACAAAACAATCGGAATTTTGCTTGATGTTTTGGCAAATTTTATATCAATCTTTACATTTGATTTGGCAATTTCTCTATAAAAATATTTAATGGCGTTTAAACGGGCGTTAACCGTCTGCGAAGATTTGCCATCATCCTGCATCTTGAGCAAATACTCCTTTATCAAACAAATATCCGGCTGGTTGGAAATAACTTTAATATAATTAAAATAGGCCCCCAAACTGGAAAGATATCCTTTAATAGTTTTGGGGCTGAAATTGCGAAAGCCTTAATTCATTTTTAATTTTTTCCAACAACTCTTCCAATTTCATATAGTTTATGTTAATATTACTAATATACGCAATTAAATTATAGCATACTTCGTATATTATACAAATTTTGCGTATTATCTAATTAAACATTTCGCATATAAACGAGTTATGCCGAAATTTTCTCGGGCTAGCTTTTCCTGAAATCAACGTTTATACTAAAAAATATGGGATTCATAATCATCTACATCACTTATCCTGATCTAAAAACTGCGAAAAAAATCGTGGCGTCTTTAATGGAAAGTCGCTTGATTGCTTGTGGAAACTTTTTCCCAGTTAATTCAGTTTACTGGTGGAACGGTAAAATAGAGAATTCTAAAGAGATAGTTTCTATTGTAAAAACTAAAAAGGTAAACTGGGAAAAAGTTAAGTCAGCGGTAATCAAGCTTCATCCCTATGAGACGCCTTGCATAATAAAAATAGATGTTAAAATGAACGATGATTATGAATCGTGGATAAACAAAGAAGTTAAATAAATCCGCCCGAGAAAACATCAGCAAACACGGCATATCTGCAAGGGCTAAAGCCAAATTTCGACACTCTTTTTAATTTAAATAATGAAGTGTCGAAACTTCAGATGATGCCGATACGTTAGATGAAATAATAATAATTTTTTTCCATTTATTTTATATTTGGGGGCAAATTTATTTTTTATTTTATTCCGACTCACAAAAAATTATGGAAAAATATGGTTACCACGTATCAAAAATTTCACCAGAAATGGCTGAAAGTATAAAAGAAAAAGGATTGTTGACACGAGAAAAAGTGCAAGAAATTTTGGGTGATAATCCAAAATTTAATATACCGGAAAATTACCCAATTGAGGATCTGAAAAAAATAAATGAAATTTTTGATCAAGTTAAACCAGATTCGATTCCTTTTTATAGAAAAGATTGTGTGTTTTTAGAGGAAGAAACTGTTGATTTGCTAAAGGCTAAAGACGCTTTCTTTGGAAAGGAAAAAGGGAGATTTATTAAAGTAAAATTAACTGGCAATGAATATGTTGCTGATTTAAAAATTATTGATGAGGCATTAAATTTAGCAAAGCGTTTAAAAGGCCCTGTTCAAACCCCGTTAGGAAAATTTTTTGGTTGGGAACCTGAGCCACAAATTTCCGAACAAGAATTTACTAATCAAAATATGGAGCTCGCCAAAAATTACTGGGGTGGTTGCCTAAAAATAGACAATCTATATGAGTATTACGAGAAAGAAGACTCGGGAGTATGGACTAAAAAGCAAGATACCCCGAACGAACTACCTAAACACATCCAATGGCCAGAAATTCTTGTCCCAACGGGGGTAGAAAAAGAATATATAGAAATTGTAGAGATGTAATTTATATAAAAAATAAATTTGCCCCCTTTTTTATTAGGAGGGAAAAAATTATTATTACATCATCTAACACCAAATATCTGGCTCCAAAATTTTTCATTTATTAGAATTAACAAGGAGTGAAAAATTTTCTCGACCCAAATTTCGCACTTTTCCGTTTAGTGGTAATTTAGAGTATAATTAATTTAACAAAATAGTCTGAATATTAAAGTTTTTAGCTTTTAAGCCAAAGTGCGAAACTTCAGATATTTGGATACGTTATGCCGAAATCGCTCGCTCCCCCTCCCCCGGCGCGGCCGGGGTCGGGTTGCTCGCTCCTTTTCGGCATAACGGCTTCGGAAATAATTCCGGTTATGCTTTGCCGCTCGCTTTCGCTCGCGACTTCGCATAACACGGAATACGCGAAATGGCCTCTCGCCGCACTGCGGTGCGGCTCCGGCCACATCGCTT
>JAHIME010000058.1 GCA_018896595.1 Patescibacteria group bacterium | reverse complement strand
AAAAATAGAAAAGGCGAAGTCATCCCCTCTTCTTGTTTAAGAGGAGGGTTAGGGTGGAGTTATCCCCTCCTCTTGTTTAAGAGGAGGGTTAGGGTGGAGTTATCCCCTCCTCTTGTTTAAGAGGAGGGTTAGGGTGGAGTTAAAAAACTTATTCACGGCCGTCAACTCCTCTTCGCTGGCTCCATAGTCCGAACCCCACAGGGTGAGGCTGTGGAGCCCGTATGTAAGTTATTAACGGCTTGCATTTCAGCTCCATAGGGCTACGGCCACTATGGAGCCAGCGCGCAGGAGGGAGCTAAATTACAATTTCCCAATCGCTTCTTTAACTCTTTTTAAACTTTCTTCCTTGCCTAAAACCTCGGCTACGTCAAACGGCCCGGGGCTGGCCTGCCTGCCGGTTAAAGCGGCGCGCAGGGGCCATAAATATTCCCCTACTTTGCCACCTTTCAACTGGATGTGGCTCATTAACGCTTCTTCAATGCTGTCATTGGTCCAATTCTCTTCAGGGATTTTTTCAAGCTGTTCGCAAACTTGCTCCAGATTATTTTTTATTTTTTCTTTCGGCAAATTTTTCCAAATTAACAGCTCGGCCGGATATTCCAAATTCTCAACAAAAAAGAATTCGGTCAACTCCCCTATTTCCGACAATTTTTTAAGCCGCTCCTGCTCCAGAGCTATAACTTTTTTGGCATATTCCGCCATCCGGCGGCTGTCAGAAGCTATTTTAACAAAGGCGCGCCCTTCATACGCTATTCTTTTTAAATGCTTTTCCAAATGCGGCTTGCACAATAGAACCAGCTCGTCCAAGGGCTTCTGCCTGATATAATAGCCATTAAAATAATCCAGCTTTTCAATATCAAAAATCGCCGGGCTCGCGCCCATGTCTTCAATTTTAAATTCTTTTTCCAATTCGGCTAATGTAAAAAATTCTCTTTCATCTTTCGGGTGCCAGCCCAAAAGAGCGCAAAAATTAATAAGCGCCTCTTTCAAATAGCCGTTTTTGCGGTAATCTTCAATCGCCACATCTCCATGGCGCTTGCTTAGCTTGCCGCCGTCTTTGCTTAACGTTAAGGGCGTGTGAATGAATTTCGGCGGCTCCCAGCCGAAAGCGCGGTAAAGCAGGATATTTTTTGGAAATGAAGGAATCCACTCGTCGCCGCGCACAACATGGCTGATTTGCATTAAATGGTCGTCAACCACCACGGCAAATTGATAGGTCGGCATGCCGTCCGATTTTATCAAAACATGGTCTTCCAATTCGGACGCTTTAAATTTGATGCCGCCTCTTAATTCGTCATGGACAATCACTTCGCCTTCAAGCGGCATTTTTTGCCTGATAACGTATTTTTCTCCTCTTTCAATTCTTTTCTTGATTTCATCATCGTCTAAATCTCGGCAAACGCGGTCATAGCGAGGCGGCAATTTTTTTGCCTGCCGGTCTTCGCGCATTTTTTGCAGCCGCTCCGGCGCGCAAAAACAATAATAGGCCCCTCCCGATTTCAGCAATTGAGCGGCGTATTTTTTATAAATATCAACCCGCTGGCTCTGGATATAAGGCCCGAAATCGCCGCTCCCGACGCTACGGTCGGGACAAATGATATGCGGCCCCTCGTCAAATTTAATTTCCAGCCAATCTAAAATTTCAATTAAATTTTCAAACGCGCCCGGTACGGTTCTGGCCTGGTCGGTGTCTTCAATGCGCAAAATCACTTTGCCACCCAAACTCTTGGCGATTAAATAATTAAAAAGCACTGGCCTAAGACTGCCGATATGGATAAATCCGGTTGGCGACGGTGCAAATCTTAGTCTTATTTTTTGCATAATTTTATTGATTACTATTATAAATTCTAATATTATTAAAGTAATCTAAATTATCGTTGTTTAGCAGTTTCTGAATATTTTTCCCTTTAGTTATTTTATATTTTTTTAAAATTTCTTTTTTCGGTTGCGGTTCATGATGCGTAATCAATCCCATCTTGGGCCAATATTTTTTTCTAATCCAGAAATCATGGCTATCTATATGAGAATGTACAGGTTCTCTGTCCTTTAAAAGAAATAATTTTTGCAAAGCATAGTCTCTGAATTGAACATTATTTTGAAATTCATGATAAATCGCTTTAAAATATTTTGAAAAAAGCAATTTTTCCAGGTAAACATTACCCCCCTTTTGGTATAAAAATAAATCACTAAATTTATTATAAAACGCCTTATAATTAATCGGAAACATTTTATTTTTATTTGCCCATTTTAAATCTAATATAAAAAAATCAACGGCCATGCCAACTTCTTTTATGTCATTTCTTCCATGTACGCCCCACGCGCAAGTAGCCAAATATAATGACTTTTCTTTTATTTGTTTAATAATATTATAAATATATTTTGGTTTAATATTCCATGTATCGGAAGCCATAACGATTACATAATCAATATTTTTATATTTGCTTTTAAATCTATACATTCCGGCATCAATCAATTCAGCGGCTCCTTGAAAGTGGCCTGAATTTTTTATTACCACCAGATCATCTTCCAGATATTTTTCAGGATACCAAGATTTATTTCCATTATAAGTATGAACAATTTTAATATCAGAAAATAATTTTGACTTAGCCCAAATATCACGGATAATCTCCATGTTTATTTTAGCGTCATCCACTCTATTATAGGTATAAATTAAAACACCTAAATTAAGCTTTCTCATATTATTCTACTTAAAACAAAAATAAATATTCAAAACCAATGACAATAATAAAATAATACTAACAATAATCAAGGCAACGCGCAACTTTTTAGCGTTTTCTTCGGTTTGAACCCTTTCTTTTTTTAAGAGTAAATTGGTTATGTCGTTAATTAAATAAATAAATTTCTTGAATTTAAATTTCATAAAATTTTTCTAAAAATATTTTATACGCCTCTTGATGAACTTGATGCGCTTCGTTAATTAAATTGTTTATATCCGCCCACTTCCATTCTTTATGCTCCCACGGGCATAACTTAATATCATTATCATCGCCATTAAATTTCAAAATAAATAATGTTTGCTTCTGCCCTTTATATCCTCTGTTAGTATAGCGCTTGGGCCACTTATATTTATAAATATTTTTAAATTTATCTAAAATTTTGAAATTGCTTATACCTATCTCTTCTTTTATTTCCCGCCGAAGCGCGTCGTCTTCACTTTCTCCATTATCAACGCCGCCTTGCGGCAGACCCCAATAATCATCATCTTTAATCCAATTTACTAATAAAACTTGATTTTTATTATTAAAAATAAAACCAATAACATTTTTTCTATAAAACCACTTATTAATAAATCTGTACTTTATAAATTTTGCCGGAAAAACAATAACCGCGTTATATATTCTTTTTGCTCTCCACGGCTGCATAAACAGCCGCCAAAGCCATTCCATGCCGATTAGGCGCATTAATTTGGGCGCGCGCTTGATTTTGCCGGTTAAAAAATCAAAAGCTCCGCCTACACCCATTGCTATCTTCACGGACGGCAGATCAGGTAAATTATGATAAATAAATTTTTCCTGCCACGGCGCGCCCAAAGCGCAAAATAAAACATCGGGCTGAAATTGTTGCAGAGACGCATTATAGTCCATCTGGCTATCTTCACTTCTTGTCATTCCCGCGAAAGCGGGAATCCAGGAGTGAGTGCTGCTAAAACATTCAATATCTTTCACAATAAATTTTAAATCAGGATATTTTTTTTCTAAAACTTTTTCAATATCCTCTTTCTTGGATAATCCGCCTTTCCAATTTATAACAGCAACTTTCAATTTTTTTTGCTCCGCGATTTTTAAAATGTTTCCGATCAAATCCGCTCCGGTGATTCTATGAATATTTTTTCCCGCGAGCCAGCCGGCGAATTTTAAGCCGATGCCGTCCGGAATCGCCAGATCGGCCTTGTTTAAAATATAAAAAAATTCTTCATCATGGCCGGCTTGCAATAAAATTTCCGGATTCGGCGTTACTATTTGATGCTGTCCACCATTAATTAAAAATTGGTTCAATTTTTCAAGAGTCTGCTGTTTGTTTAAGGTTGATATGTTAACGCCAAGAATATTAATTGTGTTCATAATTTATTTTGGCTAATTTGTCGGTAAATTCAACAATTTCTTTTTTGATTTTTTCAGGCAAATTTAGGGCTATAAACAGCCGCTTTACACTTTGTTTATACTGTTTCTCCATACTTAGTTATTGTGTAAAAACATTATTTTCCGCGTTAAATCAGCGTGCTAATCCGCGTTAAATCAGCGGGGCTTTGGCTAAAATATCAAACTTTATCAATTGAACAAATTATAATAAAATCATTACACGGTAATTACTTAAATTATACTTAAAACTCTTGCATTTTGCAAGGATTTATGCTATATTTCAAACAATATTATACAAAATTTGCTCATTTAACAAAAAATAAAAAAACAGAAGGGGGATGATTATGATGATTGTGTTGAACAAAAAACGAACAGCAATGGAATTAGCCATCTTGGAGTTAGCCGCTATTGAAATGGCGAGAGTGATCGTAGAAGCAGTAAGCACCGGCGGAACCCATGATTACAAAAAAATAGAGTCCCTAATTTCGGGGATTAAAACTCCAGAATTACGATCGCTGACGTGGCAACAAGTTTGTTTTTTGCTTTAATAACAAGTAATAATAAGGAGGGATTATGAAAAAAAAGGATGAGATCAAAAAAAGAAATAAAAAAGATGAATATCAACAACAAAAACAAAAATATATTTTAGAAACTATTAAAGAAATTGACGAAATGGTCAATAAGGGGGTGATGGACAAATACGAAGCGGCCAGTTTAAAAGACCAGATTCTGGCCACATAAAAAAGACAGTACAAAAGGCATTTCGCGAGAAATGCCTTTTCTTTTTGCTGAATTTCTGGTATAAATAAATATATGGCTTTAACACCGGCAAAATTTTACAAACAGCTCCCCAATAACGCTGTACAGTGCCAATTGTGCAATCATTTTTGCGCGATTAAAGACGGCCAAGCCGGCGTCTGCCGCGCCCGCAAAAATCAAGGCGGCAAATTATACTCTCTTGTTTACGGCTATCCGGCCGCTTTAAATATTGACCCGATTGAAAAAAAGCCGCTGTTTCATTTCCAGCCCGGCAGTTTTTCTTATTCCTTGGGCACATTGGGGTGCAATTTCTCCTGCGCCAACTGCCAGAACTGGGACATCAGCCAAGCCAAAGATATTGAAAACAAAGTAAAAATGATGGATTTTGCAGCTCCGGAAAAAATTGTCGCCGAAGCGATCGTCAACGGCTGCAAATCAATCTCCTACACTTACATAGAGCCGACAATTTTTACCGAATACGCTTTGGATATTATGAAATTGGCTAAGGAAAACGGCTTAAAAAACGTCTGGGTTTCAAACGGTTTTATGTCCGCGGAATGCCTTGAAGCCATAATCCCCTATTTAGACGCGATTAACGTTGACTTGAAATCCATGGACGATGAATTTTATAAAAATAACTGCAACGGCTTGCTTAAGCCGGTGCTTGACAACCTGAAAACGATCAAGCAAGCCGACACGCATTTGGAAATTACCACTTTAATCATCCCCGCTTTATCAGATGACGAGGAAATGCTGGAAAAAGCCGCTGAATTTATCGCCTCCGAATTAGACACTGACACCCCCTGGCACCTGTCCAAATTTTCATCGGCCGCTTCTTGGAAACTGAAAGATTTGCCTGATACAAGCGACGGCATTATTTATCGCGCTTATGAAATCGGCAAAGACGCGGGTTTAAAATATATTTATGTCGGCAATATGCCGGGCGACCAGAAAGAAAATACTTACTGCCCTAAATGCGGCGAGCTGGTTATCAGAAGATTGAATTACCATATTGAAAGATACGACAGCGGCGGCCGATGCCCGAATTGCGACAAGAGTTTGGATATTGTTGATTAAAGCGCCTGATACTCTTGACATAATTTTAAAGCTGTTCTATATTGAAATTAGCACTCTAACAAGGAGAGTGCTAACAATATTCCTTTGTCATTCCCGCGAAAGCGGGAATCCAGAGAAAGTTCGATAAACACTGGATTCCCGCTTTCGCGGGAATGACAGATTAGTGTATTTCGTAATTCATAAATATATGCTAGACAAATTTACAAATAAATCCCAGGAAGCGATTATCAACGCGCAAATTATAGCCCAGGACTGCGGCCAGCAGCACATAGAGGGCTTGCATGTGTTCGCCGCCCTGCTCCAGCAAGGCGAAAGCTTGATTAAGCCGATATTGGAAAAAATGAAAATAAGCCCGGAATTCATAGAACAGCAAGTGCTTGAAAGAATTGACAAGCTCCCGAAAGTAAGCACAACTTCAACCATCGGCACGGTCCAGGGCACTGCTGAAGTGGCGATGGTTTTGGAGCGGGCAAAAAAAGAGGCGGACAAAATGGGCGACGAGTATATTTCCACCGAGCATTTGCTTTTGGCCTTAATCGGCGTGAAATCAAAGGCGCAGGAAATTTTAATATCCGCCGGCGTTGAATACGACGGAATATTAAAAATATTGGCGCAATTGCGCGGTTCGCAAAAAATAGACAGCCCCGAGCCGGAATCAAAATACCAGGCGCTTGAAAAATACGCCCTTAATTTAACCGAGCTGGCGCGCGCCGAAAAACTTGATCCGGTAATCGGACGTGATAATGAAATCAGGCGGATTATGCAGGTGCTTTCGCGGCGCACGAAAAACAATCCGGTTTTAATAGGCGAAGCCGGCACCGGCAAGACCGCCATTGTTGAAGGATTGGCGCAAAGAATAGTAAGCGGCGATGTGCCGGAAACTTTAAAAAACAAAGAATTGATCAGTCTTGACCTGGGCGCTCTTGTCGCCGGCTCAAAATTCAGAGGCGAATTTGAAGACCGCCTTAAAGCGGTGATACGGGAAATAAAAGCCCAAGGCGGCAAAATAATCCTTTTTATTGACGAATTGCATACTTTAGTCGGCGCCGGCGCGGGCGAAGGATCGGTGGACGCCTCAAATATGCTTAAACCGGCTTTGGCCAGAGGCGAACTAAGGGCCGTAGGCGCCACAACCACGAAAGAATACCAAAAATACATTGAGCGCGACGCCGCGCTGGAAAGGCGCTTCCAGCCGATTTATGTCGCCGAACCGAACATTGAAGACACTATCGCGATACTGCGCGGCATTAAGGAAAAATACGAGGTCCATCACGGCGTCCGGATTACCGACGACGCCTTGATCGCCGCGGCCAAATTTTCGGCGCGCTATATCACCGACAGGTTTCTGCCTGACAAAGCGGTTGACTTGATTGACGAAGCGACCTCGGCCTTGCGCATGGAAATTGACTCTATGCCCGAAGAATTGGATGAATTAAAAAGGGAGATTAAGCGCTTGGAAATTGAAAAAGCCGGTATGACGAAAGATGGTCAAACCAACAGCAAGTTAAAAACAATCAATAAACAATTGGCCCAGCTAAAAGAAAAGGCAAACCAGCTTGAACTGCATTGGAATAACGAGAAAAACGCGATTTCAAAAATAAGGGATTCAAAAAAGCGGATTGACGAATTAAAAGCCAAGGCGGAAATTATAGAGCGCAAAGGCGACGACTTAACCCAAGTGGCGGAAATACGCTACGCCAAGATTCCCGAGCTGGAAAAGGAAGTTAAAAAATACGAGGCCGAACTGGTTAATGTCCAGAAAAGCGGCCAAAGGATTTTAAAGGAAGAAGTTGACGAAGAAGATATCGCCAAAGTCGTCGCGCGCTGGACCGGCATTCCGGTTTCCAAAATGCTTGAATCGGAGATTAAAAAATTGGCTAAAACAGAAGACGAGCTTAAAAAACGGGTTGTGGGCCAGGACGAAGCCATCAAGTCGGTTGCCAACGCCATCCGCCGCTCCCGCGCCGGAATCAGCGAAGAAAAAAAGCCGATCGGCTCGTTCCTTTTTGTCGGCCCGACCGGAGTCGGCAAAACCGAATTGGCGAAAACTCTGGCTGAATTTATGTTTAACGACGAAGCTGCTTTAATCCGGCTGGATATGAGCGAATTTATGGAAAAGCACAGCGTGGCGAAAATTATCGGCTCGCCCCCGGGCTATGTCGGCTATGACGAGGGCGGACAATTAACGGAAAAAGTAAGGCGCAGGCCGTACAGCGTCATCTTGTTTGACGAAATTGAAAAAGCCCATCCGGAAATGTTTAACATACTCCTGCAGATCTTGGACGACGGCCGGCTTACGGACGCCAAAGGACGCGCGGTTAATTTTAAAAATACCATTATTATTATGACTTCCAATTTGGGCAACGATGTAATCAAGCAGTATTCAATCGGCTTTTCCGACGGTAGCGATGAAAAAGAAGCGGTTAAAATGCGAAACAACGAAATGAAAGAAAAAATTGACAAGGTCCTAAAAGAGCATTTTAAATTGGAATTTCTTAACAGAATTGATGAAATAGTAATATTCAAAACATTAAGCAAGGAAGTTTTGGCGAGCATTGTTGATTTGGAACTGGACAAAGTGCAAAAAAGGCTGAAGAATAAAAACATTACCGTCAACATCGGCAATAAAGTTAAAAAGATGCTGGCTGAAAAGGGCTTTGACACGACTTTCGGGGCTCGGCCATTGAAAAGAATTATTCAAAATATGATTCTTGACGAACTGGCTTTGGAAATTATTGAAGGCAAAATAAAAGAAGGCGATAAGGTCGCGATTGACCTTGGAATCAAAGATACGGTAATGATGAGCGTAAAGTAATTACTTCGCTTTCGTTACTCTCATTCCATCCTTAGTATCCTCAACAGCGTATCCCCCGCTCTCAATTTCTTTTCTTAATTTATCAGCTTCCTGCCATTTTTTTTCTTTCCTCGCCTTTTCTCTGGCTTCCGCCAGCTGTTTTATTTCATTCGGCAATGCCGATATTTTTATTGCCGATTCTATATTTAGCCCCAATACTTTATCAAAATCAAAAACAGTCGCCAGTTTTTCTTTCGCCGGAATATCGGATTTAAGCAATTCTTGCGCTACCGCCAATGCCTGCGGCATATTCAAATCATCGTTTATCGCTTCTAAAAACTTATTTTTAAATTCTTTGTTTATTATTCCTGATTCATAATTCCTACCTGCCCGCCGAATTGGAGGGATCCCTAATTCCCGCGTCTGATTATACAAATGCTCTAATCCCTTCGCCGCGTTGCGCATCGCCTCCTCGCTGTATTCCATGGGCTTTCTGTAATGCGTCTGCAAAGCGGCGAAGCGATAAACCAAAGGATTAATCCCCTTTTTTATTAAACCGTTTTCCAGAGTTAAAAAATTCTCATCGCTTTTCGCCATTTTCTTGCCGCCGGCAATATTTAAAAACGCGTTATGCAGCCAGTAATTAACCCACGGGCGTTTGCCGGTCGCGGCTTCGGTCTGCGCGATTTCATTGGTATGATGCACGTTGATGTGATCTATCCCGCCGCAATGGATGTCAAAATGTTCGCCCAAATATTTCATGCTCATGGCCGAGCATTCAATATGCCAGCCGGGAAAGCCGACGCCCCAAGGGCTGTTCCACTCCATTTGCCGCTGCGCGCCTTTTAGCGTAAACTTCCAAAGCGCGAAATCGGTGGAATTTTTCTTTTCCGGATTTATTTCAACCCGCGCGCCTTCGCGCAAAGTTTCCAAATCCAAATGCGACAGCTTGGCGTAATCCTTGAATTTTGAAGTATCGTAATATACGCCGTCGCTCGTTTTATAAACATATCCTTTTTCTTCCAATTTTTTAATCAAGTCAATCTGCTCTTGAATATGATCAGTCGCTTTGCACCAGATATCCGGCTCAATAATATTTAACAGCTTCAAATCTTTTTTAAACGCCTTGGCGTAAAACTCCGCGATTTCCCAAGCCGACTTGCCTTCCCGCCTGGCGCCTTTTTCCAGCTTGTCCTCGCCCATGTCCCTGTCCCCTGTCAAATGCCCGACATCGGTAATATTCATCACATGTTTGACTTCATAGCCGTTGTAAAGCAAGACCCGCTTTAAAACGTCTTCAAAAATATACGACCGCAGATTGCCGAGATGCGCGTAATTATAAACAGTAGGCCCGCAAGTATAAAGCCCGACAGCGCTCCCTCTCCTTCGCAAGGAGAGGGCTGAGGTGAGGTCTTGTGGTGAAGTCGCAATCGGCTTGAATTCCTCTTTCGCGCGGGTTAATGTATTGTATAAAAATAATTTATCCATACAATTATTTTAGCTGAATTTTATTAAATTATCAATAAAATTCTTTCCGATGATTTTTAAATCCGTTGATGTTGCTTCGTTAATTTTCATAATCGCATAATTATTTATCTTTTTTCTTTAAATATTTTTTTACTTCGCGATCAAAGTCGGAAATATAGTTTTTATCCTGCCATTTGCGATATTTTTCATATTCTTCAAGCGCCAAGGCCTCCGCAACTTCGCGGCTGATTTTCCCGGCATTTATCAAAATTTCGTATTCACTAAATTTAAGAAAAGCATTAAGTTTTTCCGCCCAATCTTTCATAGTCATCGCTTTGCCGCGAGCCGCTTGCATCTCGGCATAATCCAAATACATATTCCCGATGCGATTCAAATGTTCCAGTTCTTTTTTGTCCAAGTAATTTTTGGCAATCACAATATCGCTCGGCATAATTTTCCCTTGCGGAGAACGCCGCCAAGAAGTCAGTCCCATTTTTTCTTTCTCACTACTCGCGCGCTCCGTGATAATTTCCGCCGCGGTTTTTCCGGTTATGGCAAAATGCAGTTTGTTTTGCACGGTGGCGAAAAATTCTTTGCTCTCGAACGCTTTTGGCGAATAATCAATCGCAGTCGCGTAAATATCGGTGATTTTTTGATAAATCATCCGCTCGCTGGTGCGAATATCCTTGATCTCTTCGTAAAGCTCGTCAAAGTATCTGGCGCTGAAACGAGAGCCGTATTTCATCCGATTGACATCCAAGGCATAACCCTTGTGAATATAATTTTTCAAAATTCCGGTCGCCCACTGGCGAAACTGCGTACCTCGTTCGGAATTTACGCGATAACCGACGGCGATAATAGCTTCCAGAGAATAAAATTGTGTCTGATATTCTTTTTTGTCCTCGGCAGTATGTGCAAATTTTGCACATACTGAATTTTCCTCTAATTCCTTTTCAGTAAAAATGTTTTTAAGATGTTTTGTTATTACGCTTCTGTCAACATCAAAAAGCTCCGCCATTTTTTTCTGTGTCAGCCAGATGTTTTCTTCCGCAAATAAAACTTCAATATTCACCGAGCCGTCCGGCGATTGATAAAACGCTATTTGATTGTCCGGTATTTTTTTCTTGGGCATATTTTAAAAAATTAAATTTGGATATTTTTCTAATTCTTTCTATTCCTTTCTTTTTGAGCTATTCGGAATTTCCGAATAACTGAATTCTTCCGCTTAAGAAATAAAAATTAAAAATTCCGCCGCGCTATTTCTGATGATTAATTTTTTT
>JAHIME010000004.1 GCA_018896595.1 Patescibacteria group bacterium | reverse complement strand
TAATACCCGCGACAACTTATATAAAATTGACGTGAAAACCGGACTTAAAAAATTAGTGGCCGTTCCGGACGGCGAATACAATATGTCCAATCTGATTATTTCCGAAAACGGCCAATATCTTTATTTTACCGATAAAACAACAGGGAATCTGCGTAAAATTCAATTGAAATAAACATAATATGCTAAAATTTTTTAAACGGCCAAAATCCCCCGTTATTCTCTTCATCGCTTCTTCTTTGGCAATTTTTATTTTATTTGTTTTTGTGTTTTTCATAACAAAGATATCTCCGCCTCTCGCGAGCGGCGGAGCGGATATCCGCGGCAAATATTACCTGAATGAAAATTACAGCGAGGGCGACTTGCTGATTACTAAAGTTCCCCGGCTGAAAGATATGCTGGCGGGACCGATTATATCCGATTTGGACCCCGGCATGGGAAATAAAGAAGCGCCGGTGACCATTGTCATATTCTCCGACTATCAATGCGGCTTTTGCCAAAAGCAGGAGCAAACGTTAAAAAATTTATTAAATCAATACGGAGACAAAATAAGGTTGATTTGGAAAGACTATCCTGAATCTGACGAAAACTCAATTTCTTTCCTGGCCGCGGTTGCCGGCCGCTGCGCTCAAGAACAAAAAAAATTCTGGGAATACCACGATTTGTTGTTTCAAAACAGCGGCGGGCTGAACAGTAAAATACTTTTTGAATTGGCAAGAAAA
Organism: Patescibacteria group bacterium; assembly: GCA_018896595.1. Lineage (GTDB taxonomy): Bacteria > Patescibacteriota > Patescibacteriia > Patescibacteriales > VMTK01 > JAHIME01. The sequence goes on along the minus strand of JAHIME010000004.1, from coordinate 2,931 downwards.
CTTAATCTTAATATAAATCAATTCAACTATTGCTTGTCCGGCAGCGAAGCCGAACAACTAATTAAAGACAACATTGAAGAAGCCGACGCGCTTGGCATCAGCGGCGTGCCGTTTATTTATGTCAACGACCGGGAGGTGATGGGGCAAGTTGATTTAGAAGAATTAAAAAAAATAATTGAAGCTGAATTATTTAAATAAATAAAAAATAAAAAATTTTCAATGTTCAATTTTCAGTGAATTTTCAATGTTCAATTTTCAATGTATTTATGTTTAAAAATTAAATATTGAAAATTGATTATTGATTGAAAATTGTGAATTGAAAATTGAAAATTTAATAATATAATTATTCATTTTTACTTTTATATTTTGCATTATTAAAAAATGTCTACTAAAATCTCCACCGTTTACGCCTGCGCCAACTGCGGCGCCCAATCCCTTAAATGGAGCGGGCGCTGTTTGGAATGCGGCGCCTGGGGATCTCTGCAGATGCAGACGATAGACCAAAAAACAACCGGCGTAAGCGCCGCGCGAATCAGTCCGGCGGAAATTATTGACATTGGCGAAATCGGCGATATAAATTTAAACAGAATAAAAACCAACATAAGCGAAATGGATCGCGTGCTGGGCGGAGGCATCGTGCCCGGCTCGCTTATTCTTCTGGGGGGCGAGCCGGGAATCGGCAAATCAACAATCGTCGCCCAAATCGCCGACGCCGTGATAAAGACGCGCCTGGCGCAAGCCGGCGAGGAAATCTCCCCTTCTTCCGAAAAAACGAAAAACGTGATTTACGCGAGCGGAGAGGAGTCTTTAAGCCAAATCAAATTCCGGCTCAACCGGCTGAATTGCGGCAACAAAAACATTAAATTTATCAGCGAAACCAACGTGGAAAAAATTATCGCGGCGATAGAGATGGCTAAGCCGGTTTTGGCGATTATTGATTCAATACAAACCGTTTACACTTCCGATCTGCCCGGCGAAGCGGGGAGCATAAACCAAATCAGGGCCTGCGCGGCAAAACTCCTGGAAGCCGCCAAACGAAAAAATATCGCCGTGATTATAATCGGCCATATCACCAAGGACGGCGCGATTGCCGGTCCGAAATCGCTGGAGCATATCGTTGATACCGTAATTTATCTGGAAACGGAAACGGCCCACAATTACCGCATCTTGCGCGCGGCTAAAAACCGCTTCGGCTCAACCAACGAAATCGGCGTATTTGAAATGACTGATTCAGGCTTTAAAGAAATCGCCAACCCGGCGGCTATTTTCATAGAAGACGGCGGTAAAATAACCGGCTCGGTCATAAGCGCCGTTATGGAGGGCACGCGGCCTTTTTTGGTGGAGATTCAAGCATTAGTTACCAAAACGGTCTTTGGCTATCCGCAAAGAAAGGCATCCGGCTTTGATTTGAACCGGCTCCAGGTTTTATGCGCCGTCTTGACTAAAAGGGCGAAAATCAACTTGACCAATCAGGATGTTATTTTGAATGTTGTCGGCGGCTTGAAAATCAACGAACCGGCCCTTGATCTGGCTGTATGCCTGGCGATATCCTCGTCATTGCTGAACCAGGTTATTGACAGAAAAACCATAGTTCTCGGCGAAGTCGGCTTGGGCGGCGAGGTCCGCAATGTTTCCCGCCTTGAACAGCGGCTGGCGGAAGCGGAAAAACTGGGATTTACAAAAGCGATTATTCCCGATTGCGAAGTGAAAACGAAAAAAATTCAACTGAAAAAAGTTAGCAATATAAATAAAATTATTGAGGAAATATAGTATAAAAAATGCATCCGCAATCTTTCTACAACCGCCCCACTCTTAAAGTTGCCCAAGATCTCTTGGGCTGTTTTTTGGTTAGAAAAATCAATGGTGAAATAATTAAAGCGAAAATCGTGGAAACCGAGGCCTATGCCGGCCCGAAGGATTTAGCCAGCCATGCCAGCCGCGGCGAAACAGAAAGAAATAAAGTAATGTTCGGCAAGCCGGGAATTATTTATGTTTATTTCACTTATGGCATGCATTATATGCTGAATATCGTGACGGAAGAAAGGGGCTACCCGGCCGCTGTTTTAATTAGAGCCGCGGAACCATCAGTTAATTCAAAATTCAAAATTCAAAATTCAAAATTATTCACCAATGGCCCTGCTCGCTTAACCAAAGCTCTAAAAATAGACAAATCTTTCAATGGCCTGTTGATTTACGCAAAAAAATACGGCCTCTGGATTGAAAGCCGCGATGAAGATTTGAAGCCAAGACAGATTATTAAAACAACTCGCGTTGGCGTGGATTATGCCGGCGAATACAAAAATAAACTTTGGCGCTTTTATATTAAGGATAATAAATTTGTTTCAAAAAAATAAAAACGGGGTTGGCAGAAAATCACCAACCCCATGAGAACAATGAAAGGTTAAATGGTTAAGGCTTGAGCTTGGAGCACCTCCACGGGAGGGTGCTGATTAAAAAGGCAAAGTGGGACATATTCTTCCCTGTCATATTGCCCCTTAAGGGCTATGAGAAGACTTTTATCGGGATTGGTATGCCTCCTTACCACTCCTACCGGCCTCACTTTTTTTCCAGCTTGAGACTGAATAACACTGGAATAATAGGGAGACCCAACAACCTTCTGCCCCAAAACAAAAACTCCATTTTTAGCCATAACCTTCTTTTTCATAAATTACCCCTTTCTTTTTCAAAAATTTTTTTAAAAAAACAACACGGAAAAATTTGAAAACCCCTCCCTTCTTTAATAATTTTTTCGCCTTCTTCCTTTATTTATTATATATCATATTTTATTAAACTTGGCAATACCGATTAATTTCAAGTTGCATGTTTCAAAAATTTATTCCAAATGCGCTTTCTCCCATCCCCCGGCTTTCTCTTTAAGTTCGGGCCAGCTGTTCAAACTCGCGTCCTGATTAATTAATTTAACCGCCGCGT